>NZ_JBKEBF010000035.1:0-105812 GCF_047973035.1 Oleidesulfovibrio sp. | reverse complement strand
GCGCTTCTTCTCTCCGTAAAAAACTTGCCGCCGATACTTTGGCGCAAACACTACGTGGTATTTGCAGTTCCATTTTGTGTGGGCTAAACTCTTAGTGTCACCCATTGTGGCCTCCTTTTGATTTGCCACCTGCAGTTGCCAGACCGCAGGGATTAGTTAGCAAATCAAAAGGAGTTTTACTAATATCTCTATAGCTTTAAGCTTTACGGAACCCCCCGCCTAGCGGGGGGTTTTCTGCATACAAAAAAGCGGAGCGTATTTACGCTCCGCCACGTGTTAGCTGTTTTTCAAGTGACTCACTGCATTTTCGAACAGTACGGTACCCAGAGTGTCTTTTTCTCCTCTGGTCCAACCGGGGTGGTTTGTTTCGTGGTTAAAGGCTTCGGGATGAGGCATCAAGCCCAGCACACGACCGGAAGGATCAGTAAGACCCGCGATGCCGAGAGGGGAACCGTTGGGGTTCCAGGGATACTCCTGAGTAGGCTCAAGGCGTTCCGGATCGGCATATTGGAACACGATAAGATTTTCGTCAACAAGCCGCTGCAACGTTGAGTCATCTTTGGGGATTAGCTTTCCTTCTCCGTGTCGTACAGGAATGTAAAGCGAAGAAACACCCTTGGTGAAAATGCAGGGGCTTTTGTCGTTTGTCTTCAGGTGGCACCATCGGTCTTCATATCTTGCAGAGTCGTTATGGCTCAAAGAAACCTGGCGCTCAAAGTAGAGTGAATCAAGAGCCGGAAGCAGGCCAAGCTTTACAAGCAGTTGAAAACCATTGCAAATACCCATAATCAATCCACCTTTTTCAAAAAAGCCTTTCAGCTGGTTCAAAAGAGGTGTACCGTCAGCGGTGGTGGCATGCCGCCATCTTTGCGCCGCAGCCTGAGCAGCTCCCAGATCGTCACCATCAAGGAAGCCGCCGGGAAAAATGAGAAAATTGAAATCATCAAGACGGGTTCGTCCTGTCTCAAGATCAGAAAAATGGGCAATTTCTACAGTATCGGCACCAGCGATACGAGCGGCGTGCGCACATTCAACTTCGCAGTTGGTACCGTAGCCGGTAATAACCAGCGTATTCACCTGGGTCATTGTGACTCCTGAAAAAGTTTGCTTGACAGAGGAATGTCCATTCCGTAGCAACACACGTTTGTGCGTGCGGAGATATCCGGGCAGTTGCTGTTTGGAACCGCTGATAATAGTGACAGCCCCTGTCGGCGTCAATGGCTGACGGGGGATGTCGTTTTTGATATGATCAACTGTTGCTGTATGAAATGACCAGTCTTTGCGGCCATTTCTGAATCTTATCTTTGCCGAGGCAGGAGTTACATGAAAACCAAGTTTATCTTTATTACCGGCGGTGTGTTGTCATCGTTGGGCAAAGGTCTGGCTGCAGCCTCTATCGGAGCACTGCTGCAGGCTCGGGGACTAAAAGTCACCATCCAGAAGCTTGACCCCTATATCAACGTGGATCCGGGAACGATGAACCCGTTCCAGCATGGTGAAGTTTTTGTTACCGACGATGGGGCAGAAACCGACCTCGATCTTGGTCACTACGAGCGCTACCTTGGCGTTCCCATGAGCCAGCGTAACAACTACACCTCCGGCTCGATTTACCATCGCGTTATCACCAAGGAACGCCGTGGCGATTATCTGGGTGGTACCGTACAGGTTATTCCGCACATCACCGACGAAATTAAAAGCGTTGTGATGAATCTTGCCAGTGATGACCTTGACGTAGCACTGATTGAAATCGGCGGAACCGTCGGTGACATCGAGGGGCTGCCTTTCCTTGAAGCTATCCGTCAGTTGCGCTCAGATCTGGGGCGTGATCGCTGCATGTACATCCATCTTACGCTTGTCCCGTATCTCGGGGCAGCAGGTGAGCACAAAACAAAGCCCACCCAGCACAGCGTAAAAGAACTGCGCAGTATCGGCATTCAGCCCGACATCATTCTATGCCGTTGCGAAAAAGCCATTACAGACGATTTGAAGTCCAAGATTGCTCTTTTCTGCGACGTAGAAAAAGACGCCGTTTTCTCGGCCGTGGATGTAAAAAACATCTACGAAGTACCGCTGTCTTTTTACGAAGAAGGCTTTGATCAGAAAATTGCCATCATGCTGCAGCTTCCAGCTAAAAATCCGGAACTGGGCAAATGGCAGGAGCTGGTTGAAACCTGTGCTAACCCGAAAGGTAAGGTCACCATCGGTATTGTGGGCAAGTACGTCGACTTGAAAGAAGCCTACAAAAGCCTCCATGAAGCCCTTGTTCATGGTGGTGTGGCAAACAAGCTGGCAGTCGACTTTAAGTACGTTAACTCCGAACTGATTACATCCGACAACGTAGAAAGCTCACTCGAAAGCCTCGACGGAATTCTTGTTCCCGGCGGCTTCGGCAGCCGTGGTGTTGAAGGCAAAATTCTTGCCATCCGCTATGCACGTGAAAACAAAGTGCCTTTCTTCGGTATCTGCCTTGGCATGCAGTGTGCTGTAATTGAATACGCCCGTAACGTGGCTGGCCTGTCCGCTGCAAACTCTGAAGAGTTTGACGAGCAGACTCCCGATAAAGTCATCTACCTGATGACAGAATGGTATGACTTCCGCAGCAAGCAGGTAGAGCGCCGTGACTCCGGCAGCGAAAAGGGTGGCACCATGCGTCTTGGTTCCTACCCCTGCAAGCTGGTTAAGGACACCAATGCACATGCCGCATACGGTACTGATAATGTAGACGAACGTCACCGTCATCGCTTTGAGTTCAATAACGCATACATTGAGACTCTCGAAAAGGCAGGTCTGGTGTTCAGCGGGCTTTCTCCCGACGGAGAGCTTGTTGAAATCGTTGAAATTAAGGACCACCCCTGGTTCCTTGGTTGCCAGTTCCACCCTGAATTTAAATCTTACCCCATGACTCCCCATCCGCTTTTCCGCGACTTTATCAAGGCTGCGGGACAACAGGCCGCAAAGACCAAGCGGTAACGCTGAGACTCCTGTCTTTTACGGGGCACACTTCGGTGTGCCCCGTTTTTTTAGACTTTCAATCCGCTGCTGAATCAGATAGGTTTCCAATGCTTTTTTGGTTACACTGGTCATAATTCCAACACGCAATTGTCCGGCCAGTTAAAAATGTAACCTCATTTTCCTATTTCAACTCAGAGCAGTTATGAAAAGATCTTCTTCAGAATTATATTCCACACTTTGTAGCGGAAATTTTATTATTGCGGGCCCCTGCGTACTTGAAAGTTACGAGCTTGCGCTTGAAACTGCACATGCCGTGCGTGAAGCAGCAGGCGCCCATGGTCTGCCTGCCGTTTTCAAAAGCTCCTTTGACAAGGCAAACAGGACATCTATTACAAGCTTTCGCGGCCCCGGGCTTAGCAAAGGGCTGGAGTGGCTGGCGCGCATTCGCGAAGAGACCGGCCTGCCGGTGATCACTGATATCCACGAGCCTGAGCAAGCGGCGCCAGTTGCCGCAGCGGTAGATATAATGCAGATTCCTGCCTTTTTGTGTCGGCAGACCTCTTTGTTGCAGGCAGCCGCAAAAACCGGAAGCATTGTGAATGTGAAAAAAGGGCAGTTTGTTGCCCCTTGGGACATGCGTCCGGTTGTTGAAAAAATTAACGAAGCAGGGAATAGCCACGTCATGTTGACCGAACGCGGTGCTAGCTTCGGGTATAATAACCTTGTTGTTGATTTTCGCTCATTCTCGATCATGAAAGCTCTGGGCGTTCCGGTCGTTTTTGATGCCACGCATTCCGTCCAGCTGCCTGGCGGGCAGGGCTCCTGTTCTGGCGGCGACAGAAATCATGTGCCTGCACTTGCCAGAGCTGCAGCAGCAGCGGGTGCCAACGGAGTCTTCATGGAATGTCATCCTGACCCGGATAACGCGTTATGTGATGGTCCCAACAGTTGGCCGCTGGCAAAACTCGATGCGCTGGTAAGTGACCTTAAAAGCATCTGGAGTCTGGAATATGCGTGCTAGAGAACTTGCGCGCAATATCCGCCTGCTTGTTCTGGATGTAGATGGCGTATTGACCGACGGCGGCCTGTACTACTTTGGTGATGAGAAAATTGGCAAACGCTTTAATGTTCAAGACGGGCTGGGGATAAAGATGGCTCAGTCTGCCGGCATTGCCATCGCCGTCATCACTGGTCTGCACTCTGAAGCAGTTGAAAAAAGGGTTCGCGAACTTGGTATTGAAGAGTATCATCCCGGGTTCACATACAAAGCGGATGTTCTGAAGCAATTGCTGCAAAAATATGATCTTCAAGCTGAGCAAGTTGCTTTTTTGGGCGATGACTGGGTTGACCTTGCCGCTCTTGGTTTGGTCGGCCTTCCCATGGCCGTGGCAAATGCTCAACCGGAAGTAAAAGAAATTGCAAAACTGGTTACAGATGCCCGCGGGGGTGATGGTGCTGTACGCGAAGTTATCAGATTTATTCTGGAAGCCCAAAACAAACTGGCTCCTATGCTGAAGGAGTGGTCCGTATAAATGACCCGGAGAAGAGTATACTGGATAATTTGCCTGCTGGTGCTTTGTGCAGGGCTAATCGCGTACTCCATCTTGGGACATCGCTATACAAACGAAGTGCGCCGCACTGTATCAGATAAAGAGCCTGCCGCTGAGGGTAATGTTGACCTCGCTTTATCCGGCCTACGCCTGAATCAGGGTGAAAAAGGTAAAAAGCTCTGGAAGCTTGATGCAGAAAAAGCATTCTACGACCAGCAGGGCGACACTATCCGCATCCAGAAACCCGACATTGTTTACTACCTTTCTGATGACCAAGGTGAGTTGTTGGTTAAATCTGCATGGGGTGAAATCAAGCAGGTTGAACAGTTTATGCGCCTCTGGGAAGCGGTAGTGCTGGTTCAGACTGATAAAACTCTGAAAACAGAACTTCTGATTTATCAGGGTGGCTCCAGAGTTCTGACGATGCCGGATAAAGTGTGGTTGGATACAGCTTCAATGAATGGCACAATGCATGACGTGGTCTGGGCTCTTGATGACAACGTAATTCGATCTCGCAGCGATGTTGCAATGACTCTGTATCTTGAGGACAAGCTGGGCGAGATTGTTAAGGGAGAGAAATAAGATGAAAAAATATTTGTTGTATTTTGCTGTAGTCGGTCTGTTTACACTTACAATGCATGCCGGAATTGTTCATGCTGCGGATGATGAAATCCCTACGTCAATCACTTCTAAAACAATGACTTATGATGCAAATGCGCAGATCATAGTTTTTGAAGAGGATGTTTACGTGCTGCGTGGTGATTTCGAATTGTGGGCAGACAAAATCACAGTACATATTGATGAAAAAGCCGGAGCCGCGGAAAAGAAAAAAGAAGCAGAAGATCAGGAGATTGACGCCGGGCAGATTGAGCGGCTGGTAGCAGAAGGAAACGTTCGGATGAAACGGCAGACAAAATCCGGCGAATGCCGCAAAGCTACCTATACCGTAGCCAGCGGTGTGCTGGTGATGGAAGGCGACCCGATTCTGCGCGACGAAGGCAACAGCATCCGCGGGCAGGAAATCCGTTTTTATGTTCATGAAAATAAGAGTGAAGTTCTCGGCGCGCCTGACAAACCCGTAAACGCCGTATTCTCCGCCCCTAAGAGGACTAAGAAGTAGATGGCTGTCATTCAGGCTGAAGGACTGCGTAAGCAGTATGGTTCGCGAGAAGTTGTAGGCGGTGTGTCTCTGAATGTTCATCAGGGGGAAATTGTCGGTCTGCTGGGTCCTAACGGGGCAGGGAAAACGACTACATTTTATATGCTGATCGGCATTGTAAAGCCAAATGCCGGAGTCGTGAAACTGGATGACATCAGCATTTCCGATTGGCCCCTGCACGAAAGAGCCCGCGTCGGCTTAAGTTATCTTCCTCAGGAAAGTTCCGTTTTCAAAAAGCTTACGGTCACGCAGAATCTGCAGATGATTCTTGAGCATGTAGGCATTTCGAAAAAGGCCCAACGGGAAAGAGCGCAGGAATTACTGGAAGAATTCGGCATTACCCACATTGCAGACTCGTACGCCATGCATTTGTCGGGTGGGGAAAGGCGCAGGCTGGAAATTGCCCGTGCTCTCATCCGCGATCCGAAATTTATTCTTCTTGATGAACCCTTTGCGGGCATCGATCCACTGGCTGTGGATGATATTCAGGAAATTATTAAAAAGCTTCGTGAAAAAGGCATCGGCGTACTTATTTCTGACCATAACGTCAGAGAGACATTGAATATTTGTGATCGCGCCTATCTGGTTTATGAAGGCAGAATTATTCTGGAAGGGACGCCGGAAGCGATTGTAGCAGACCCCAAAGCCCGGAGTGTGTATCTGGGCGAAGGTTTCTGTTTGTAGGCACAGTTGCATCAACAGGGTATATGTGGCAGAAAAGAGGTGTGGAATGTATTTTGGAATGATTTTTGGATATGAATATCCTTCAAGCTATTTCCAATCAGATTTTGCAATCATAGCGAATCATAGAACCTTTCCGCGCAACTGTATTGTTCTGGATTTCAGTAGCATCTAAACTCCTGTTTATAACTCTAACTAGTTTTTATTAAAGGGTTCGGTTGAACAATGGCCTTAGAGTTACGACAACAACTTAAACTTGCACAGCAGCTTGTAATGACGCCTCAGCTTCAGCAGGCTATCAAGCTGTTGCAGCTTTCTCGTGTCGAACTCGTAGAAACTGTTCAGCAGGAGCTGCTGGAAAACCCATTTCTGGAAGAAACAATCGAAGAACGTGCCCCGCAGCAGGCTGAAGAGCGTGCTCCAAGAGCGGAAGAGGCAGACTCCTTCCGTCAGGAGCTTGTTCAAAATGCTGACTGGGAAAACTATCTGGGCGACTTTGCCAGCACTGGCAGACAAGCCGGAGGACGGGATTCCGAATCTCCTGAAGAGATGACTGCGTTTGAAGCACGCTATTCATCTCACCCCACGCTGGAAGGGCACCTGAGCTGGCAGCTCAGACTGTCTTCGATATCTGAAAAACAGGTTGAAATTGCCGATGTGATAATAGGCAATCTTTCTTCTTCCGGATATCTGCAAGCTTCGATCGAGTCTATTGCCGAAATGGCCGATGCAACTGAAGAGGAAGTGGAAAAAACGCTGCACACACTTCAAAGGCTTGACCCTGTAGGCGTGGCAGCACGAACTCCTCAGGAATGTCTGCTTGTTCAGATTGAGGTGCTTGGATACGATCGTGACCCGGTTCTAGTAGAGCTGGTCCGCGACCACCTTGAAGATCTTGAGAAGCGCCGATACAAGCCGCTGCTTCGCAAATATCGTCTGGCAATGGACGACCTTAAAGAATATCTAGATTTAATTCTGACTCTGGACCCGATGCCCGGAGCCAGTTTCGGATCGGAACAGCCGACATATGTTAGCCCGGATGTGTACGTTTACAAAAGTGAAGATGATTTTATTATTCTTTTGAATGAAGACGGATTGCCTCATCTTCAGCTAAATGAATTTTATAAAGACGGCATCAAATCTGCCTCTGACAAAGAGAAAGACTACTTTCAGGAAAAGATGCGCTCGGCTTCGTGGTTGATAAAAAGCCTGTATCAACGCCAACGCACCCTGTACAAAGTTGTTGAAAGTATTATTAAATACCAAAGAGGTTTTTTCGAAGATGGCGTTTCCAAGCTTCGTCCGTTGATTCTCAAAGACATCGCAGACGATATAGGAATGCACGAATCGACAGTCAGCCGCATTACGACCAACAAATATGTGGCGACTCCTCATGGTATTCTTGAATTGAAATTTTTCTTTAATAGTGCACTGGCGCTCAGTGATGGCACTGAAGTAGGGTCGGAAAGCGTAAAGGCGCTGATTAAAAACCTTATTTCAGAAGAGAATCCAAAAGAACCGCTCAGTGACGAAAAAATCGGAGAAATTCTCAAAGAAAAGTTGCAAGTCAATATTGCTCGAAGGACCGTGGCGAAGTATCGTACAGCTATGGGAATCCCATCATCCTCGAAACGCAAAGAGGTTTTCTAGAGGTTTTGGGGCTTCCGGCAGAAATGCCTGATCTTGAATCTCAGGAGGTTTTATGAACATCGCATTCACTTTTAAAAACTTCGAGCCGTCTGAACATCTTAAGAAATACGCAAACCGCCGATTTGAGAAACTCGGGCGTTTTTTAAGCAAGTCCGAGAACCTGGAGTTGCAGGTTCTGCTAAGCGTTGATAAGTTCCGCCACAAGGCAGATGTGCAATGCTCCGGTGACGGACTTAACCTCTCTGCTGTAGAGCAGAGCGAGGACATGTACGCGACCATTGATCTGGTGCTAGATAAGCTGGAAGCACAGGTCAAGAAACACGCAGAAAAAACAAAAGGTAAGCGCCGTACCAGCGGAGATAACAGTGTGCGCATGGATGTGTTCAGTTACACAGACTCTGGTGGGGTGAAAGAGCGCACCATCATTGAAACTGATGAAATTGATCCCAAGCCCATGCATATCGACGAAGCCGCCATGCAGCTTGATGCACTTGATTACGAATTCCTCGTTTTCAGAAATGCAGAAAACGGGCGTGTAAATGTTATCTACCGTCGCAAAGATAGCGACTTCGGGCTTATCGATCCGGGATTCTAATAATGAAACTGGGTGAATACCTAGATAAAGAACTTATAATTCACGAACTTTCCGCCAGCACCAAAAACGAGGTGCTGGCGGAACTCGTGAAGCCGGTTGTGAGCAAATACCCAGACCTGTCAGGTGAAACGATTATACGTATCCTGCAAGACAGAGAAAATTTGGGAACCACCGGAATCGGCGATGGAATTGCAATCCCTCATGGCAAAGTGGACGGTCTGGAGAAAATTATTCTTGTTGTCGGACGCAGTTCAGACGGGATTGACTTTGAAGCGCTTGATTACAAGCTTTGTAATGTTTTCTTTCTTGTTCTTGCTCCTGAACAAGTGGCAGGAATGCATCTGCGAATACTCGCCCAGATTTCTCGCCTTCTGAAAGATAAAGATTTCCGCAGCTCGTTTGCGCAAGCAGCATCCGCGCAAGAGCTCTGGACACTTCTGCAGCATGCATAGCAGCGTGTCAGCTGTGGCCCCTGTTGCAGGATCTTTTGTCATCCTGTGTTATTGCGGATGGTTTAGCTAGATGGATACCAGCGAAAACCTGCCTGTCATGATCGTTACCGGTCTGTCTGGAGCAGGTAAAAGTACTGTTCTCAATGTTTTTGAAGACCTGCGTTTTTTTACGATAGACGGTCTTCCTGTTGGCGTAGTGGCAGATCTTGTAGAGCATCTGGCGCGTGATGCCATGGGGCGCTATCGGGGCGTTGTTCTGGGAATGGATATACGTCAGTTTGACTTCCTTGATGATTTCGAAGGAGCAATGGGCAGGCTGGCAACTTTGGGAGTTGATCCCAAAATTATCTACCTTGAAGCAAGCAATGCTGTTCTGGTGCGGCGTTTTGCCACTACACGCAGACCTCATCCCCTTGAAGGAGGGGAAAAAGGACTGGAAGCCGCAGTAGAGCATGAACGGGAACTCCTGCGACCTGTTCGTGAGCGGGCAGATCTGGTTCTTGATACCACGGACTTTTCTATTCACGACTTGCGACGTGTTATTCAGAAAAAGTGGAGTACACTTGGGGGGAGCTTGAGAAGTCTTCGTGTAAACCTGATCACATTCGGCTTTAAATATGGTGCCCCTTCCGATGCCGATATGGTTTTTGATCTACGCTTCTTGCCGAACCCTTACTTTGAGCCTGCTTTAAAAGAACTTTCCGGTCAAGATCAGGAAGTACAGGACTTTGTGCTGGGGTGTGAGCAGGGAAAAATGTTCTTTCAACGTTTTTTAGACTTTATCTTGTTTCTTTTACCTCAATATGAGGCAGAAGGACGTTATCGAGTAACCATTGCCATCGGCTGCACGGGTGGAAAACATAGATCAGTTTCTGCAGCAGAGGCCTTGCGCGATGCTTTGAAAAAGTCTGATTATGCGGTAGCATTAGAACATCGCCACATCAATTTAGGCTGACAGAATTAATTAATAAATATCAATATAGCAGACTTTGCCATGTCATCTGAATCCACTGTCGATGAACCCATTGTAGGGGTTGTTCTGGTTACACATGCTGATTACGGCTCAGCGCTTTTGCGTGCTGCAGAATTTATTCTTGGCCCGTTGTCTGACTGCACCTCTGTCAGTGTTGACGGTACGCAGCAGGTTGGTGAAACCATCGACAGACTTAAAGAAGCTGTCCACAAGCTTGATAGAGGCAAAGGGGTAATCGTCCTGACTGACATGTTTGGCGGTACTCCGACAAATTTGAGCCTCTCCCTGTTGGGCAGTGCTGATATCGAAGTAGTCACCGGAGTAAATCTGCCTATGTTGCTGAAGGTATTTTCCGGACGTACTATGCAGTTGCAGGAACTGGCCCACGAGGCCAAGGAAGCCGGCGGTAACGGAATAGTTGTAGCCGGTGAAGTGTTACGACGTAAGACTCGGAGTAAATAGCTGTTATGTGGGTTCGAGTGGACAACCGTCTGATTCACGGTCAGATAATTGAGACATGGCTTCCGTATACCGGAGCCAAACACCTACTGGTTGTAAACGATGAACTTGCAGCAGATGATCTGCAGCAGCAGATAGTTTCGCTGGCCGTACCGGGCAGAGTGAGCATTACTTTTGTACGGGTAGACGAGCTGGATGACTTCGTTACGCGGCGCGGGGTGCCTCTTGATGACACGCTGGTTCTTTTTGCCAACTGTAAAGACGCAAGACGCAGTAGTGAAAAAGGATTCGCGTTTCAGGTGTTGAATATCGGCAACCTTCATTATGCTCCCGGAAAACGACAATTATGTCCTCATGTTGCGGTCTCAGAAGATGACGAAGCCTGTCTGCGTTTTTTTAAACGCAATAACGTGTCGCTCGACTTCCGGTGTGTTCCCAACTCGCCGGTGCAAGTAAAGGGCTGGTCATGATCTTTTCGATAAATTCGATTTTCTGGGCTCTTCCCATCGCTTTTTTTTTGCCCTCTTTTCCGTCACCCGCTTCAGTATTAATCTAGGCTTTTTTGAACGTCCGCTTGCGGTCGGCTTTTTATGGGCCATTATGACCGGAGAGTGGGAATTCAGCCTTAAGCTTGCTGTTTTTTTTGAGTTACTCTGGCTTGATCTGTTCCCTGCGGGAACCTATATCCCTCCTAATGTCGTTGCTTGTCTGCTGTTGACAATAGCAGGCAGTGAATACTTCGGGTTACGTTCTTCCGAAGAAATCGCAGTCCCCTTATTGTTGTCTTTGCCTGCCGCTTTTATCAGTTCAAAAATTGAATATATTCATAGAGCAATGCAGGATAAATCGTACAATCGGGCGCTGTCATGGGGCAGGGCAGGGCGCGGGGCCGCTTTTGCGGGCGATAGAGAAACAGCGCCCTATGGTATGATCATCTGGAAGGCGACAGGTGAACTTCTTGCGATGCAGGCTGTGTTTTTTATGCTGTCTCTGCTTGTGCTAATTGGCACTATCATAGGACTTTCGTCGCTGATGGGGCACTTGCCCTTTATAGAAGGGGTAAGCTGGAACTCGTTATGGTTTGTAAGTGCTGTCGGGGGCGTTCTTGCCGTACGAATACCAAGAGCCTACGCGATATTCATTGCAACTTGCTGTTTATTTTTATTTTATGCCCTCAGCGTTTAGCTGGGGGCTTTTCTTTTTTTCCTCTTTTTTTTGCATATTGGCGAGGATACCTCTTGGCAGTCGCACTTGATTGTGCTATTTGGCACAAACTCACTTGGCGCTAGGCGATCATTCGCTTTTCTAACAAGATTTATGGAGGATTCCACCATGGCTGTACTCGTAATGGGTCACATGAACCCCGACACCGACTCCGTTATTTCCGCAATTGCTGTTGCAGACCTGATGACCAAGCGCGGCACCGAAGCTGTTGCAGTTGCTCAGGGTGAATGCACTCCTGAAAGCAACTACGTACTTGAAAAGTTCGGTCTGACTGCACCTGAAGTTGTTACTTCCGTTGCAGGTAAAGAGCTGATCCTTGTTGACACCACCGATGGCGCTCAGCTGCCTGCTGACATCGCTGATGCCGACCTTAAGGGTGTTGTGGACCACCACAAGCTTGGTAACGTGACCACCTCCAACCCTCTGGAAATGTGGGTATGGCCTGTAGGTTGCTCCTGCACCGTTATCAAAGCTATGTACGATTTCTACGGCGTGGAAGTTCCTAAGGGTATCGCCGGCGGTATGCTGTGTGCAATCCTCAGCGACACCGTAATGTTCAAGTCCGTCACCTGTACCCCTCAGGACAAAAAGGCTGTTGAAGAACTGGCCAAAATCGCCGGTGTAGAAGACATCATGGCTCTGGGCATGGAAATGTTCAAGGTTAAGTCTGCCGTTGAAGGCGCTACCATGAGCGAACTCGTTTTCCGTGACTACAAAGATTTCGACATGAACGGCAACAAAGTTGGCATCGGCCAGTTGGAAGTTGTTGATCTGACCATTCTTGATCCTGTTAAGGATGGCCTGTATGAAGAAATTCAGAAAGTGAAGGCAGAAGGCCGTCATTCTGTATTCCTGCTCCTGACCGACATCATGAAAGAAGGCAGCGAAATGCTGATCGTTTCTGATGATGCAGCTGTTGTGGACAAAGCTTTCGGCGTAAAAGCAGAAGGTCGTTCCGTATGGCTTGACGGCGTAATGAGCCGTAAGAAGCAGGTTGTGCCTAACTTCGAAAAGGCATTCAAATAGGTTGTTGAGTTTCTGATGGCAAAGCCCGCCGGTGCAACCGGCGGGCTTTTTATTTTGGAAAGAAGAATAAAGTTGAACAGCTATCTTTTTTGCTGAAAAAAAGCGGAAAGTTGAGCGGAGCACTCTTTAGCGCTGACACCGCTCATATACCATACTTTATGGTTATGGTATGGCTGCTCCAGTCCATCAAAACAAGAGTCTACTGCTCCCGCCTTAGGGTCAGCGGCACCATAAACCACGCCTGAAAGGCGCGCATGAACAATGGCACCGGAACACATCTGGCAGGGTTCTAACGTTACAACCAGAATTGCTCCATCCAGCCTGTAGTTTTTTACCGCCTGACAAGCATTTCTGATGGCAACAATTTCTGCATGGGCACAGGGATCATTACATGCAACGGGGCAGTTGCGCCCCCGTCCGAGAATCTTTCCCTCCTTGCTTACGACCACAGCGCCTACAGGCACTTCACCTGCTTTTTCGGCACGGGCGGCTTCTTCCAGTGCAAGCGCCATCAACTCCTTCCAGCTATTCCAGCCGGAAGGGGGCGAAGGGATGATTTTCATCATGTGTTTCATTTGTACTTAGATAATTACATGCCGTTTGATGTAGTTGACAACCTCTTCGGGAGTATCTTTAACCGTAATAAGATCAAGTTCTTCCGCTCTAATGAACCCTTCGGCAACCATTCTGTCTTTGATCCAGTCCAGCAAGCCATTCCAGTAGCTGCTGTTGTACAAAATGATAGGGAAAGGCTTGATACGTTTTGTCTGCGTCAGAACAAACGCTTCAAACAGTTCATCCAACGTGCCTATTCCCCCTGGCATAACAACATATGCCATGGCGTATTTAATAAACATCAATTTGCGCACAAAGAAGTAACGGAAGTCACAACGGGTTGTAATATACTTATTGGAGCTTTGCTCAAAGGGCAGGTGGATATGAAGCCCCACGGACTCTCCGCCTGCTTCAGCCGCACCTTTATTGCCAGCCTCCATCAAGCCGGGGCCGCCACCTGTAATTACGCCGTATCCGGCTTGGGAAAGCAGCGCTGCAAGTCGCTCTGTTTCCTGATACAGGGGCTGACTGGGGTCTACTCGTGCTGATCCGAAAATGGATACGCAATTTTCAAGATCGTTCAGGCTTTCAAAGCCATCAACAAGCTCGGCCATTATTTTAAAAAGACGCCAGGATTCCTTAGTAGACAACGTATCAATAACATATTGCTTTGATTGGCTCATGTTTTTCTCCTTAATATATTCGTCAGTATAGAGTTTTGTGGCTAATCCCGCAATCCACTGAAATTTCTTGCGCTCGCCCGTCAGTCTGTTCATTATGACAGCACGCCCCCTTTAACACAGAGGTTCATACATGAAAGTTCAGTTTCTTGGCGCTGCGCGGACTGTTACCGGCTCTTGTTATATAATTGAAGCAAATGGCGTCCGTTTTGCTGTCGATTGCGGTATGCATCAGGGCAACAACGAAATAGAAAAACGAAATTACGATACCAGTGTGTATCACCCTGCAGAGCTTTCGTTTTTTCTGGTCACGCATGCACATATTGACCATACCGGGCTGTTGCCCAAAATGGTCCGTGATGGCTTTTCCGGCTCAATTTACTGTACAGAGCCTACACGTGATCTGCTTGAAATTATGCTGCAAGATAGTGCCAATATACAAGAAATGGAAGCTGAATGGCAAACACGAAAGCAGAAGAGAAAGGGAAAGAAGCCTGTAGACCCGCTGTATACGCAGGCTGATGCGGCACGCGTATCACGTTTTTTCCAGCATGTGGAATACAACACGCCGTTTTCCCCTGCTGAAGGAATCACCGTTACGTATAAGGATGCGGGCCATATTCTCGGTTCGGCATTTATGGAAATTGAAATCAGCGGAAACGGGCAGTTTTCACGATTGATTTTTTCAGGTGACCTTGGCAAACCCAACTCGCTTATTGTTCGGGACCCGGAGAGTGCTGCAGCGGCAGATTATCTTTTTGTGGAATCGACTTACGGAGACCGGAACCACAAAGACGAAAGCAACAGCAGGCAGGAATTTGCAGACGCTATCGCCTATAGCTACGCGGCAGGAGAAAAAGTCATCGTCCCCGCCTTCGCGGTTGAGAGAACGCAGGAAGTCCTGTACACCCTTTTCCTGCTGCAGAAAGAGGGTAAACTACCCATTGATATGCCCATATTTTTAGATAGTCCGCTGGCGATAAGGGCAACGGAAATATTCCGTAAGCATCCGAAGTTTTTTGACGATGATTTGCAAAAGCTGCTTATGTCAGGGGAAGACCCCCTTTCAATGCCTAACCTGCATTTGACAACGAAAACACAGGAATCGCAGGCTATTAACAATCATCAAGGGCCGGCTGTTATCATTTCTGCCAGCGGAATGTGTAACGCGGGCAGAATAAAGCACCATTTACGACACAACATCTGGCGTTCCGGTGCAAGCATTGTTTTTGTAGGGTATCAAGGTGTCGGTACCCCCGGACGCAGAATTGTTGATGGCGCACAGACCATACGCTTGTTCGGAGAAGATATTGCCGTTCAGGCAAAGGTATTCACTATTGGCGGCTTTTCCGGACACGCAGGTCAGCAGCAGATAGTAGACTGGATCGGCAAGTTTGCCACAGAAGATTTGAAAGTGTTTCTTGTGCATGGTGAAGAAAAAGCACAAAGCGCTCTCAAAAGACTTTTGGCAGAACGATTTAAGGTTGATGTCAGAATCCCCGGCTATCTGGAAGAAATCGAACTTGCCCCCGGGCAGGCGGTTGTTACGACTGAACAACCCAAACGGTATCAGGCTCAGGTCAATTGGGATTTTCTGCTTACAGAGACAGAGGCACGCATTGCTCAGCTTCAGGCTCATAAGCAAGACATCGAAAAACGTGACTGGGCACATCAGATAGAAATACGTGACAGATTGCTTGAACTTAACAATGAGATGCTCAGCATTCTCTCTGAACTATAACAGCTGTATACTATTATGAAAATTATTGGTGGTGATTACGGTGGACGTAATCTGAAGACGACAGTAGGGCCAGGGTACAGGCCGGCAATGGCTAAAGTACGGAAGGCGCTTTTTTCCATGCTGGAAGCGCGTGGCGTACACTGGCCTGAATGCAGGGTTCTTGATCTGTTTGCCGGAAGCGGCAGTTGCGGCTTTGAAGCTCTCAGCCGTGGTGCGCAAGAGGCTTGGTTCATAGAAAATAATCCTAAGGCTGTAAATGTTATCAAAACAAATGCAGCAACCTTAGGCGTGGAGCAATCCCGCTGGCAGGTCTTCTACGAGGACGTGAATAAGTTTTTACGTGTGGCACCTGCACGTCCTTTTGATCTGGTGCTGATTGATCCGCCTTACGGTAAAAATTTTGTCAGTCCTGCGGCAACGGCGCTTTTGCGCAATCGCTGGCTTTCAGATGACGCTATGATCGTAGCAGAAGCAGAAGCCGCTGTTACTGAGCTGCCCGAAGTTGACTCCCGACTTGAACTGCTCGTCAATCGAACCTATGGCCAGACAAGGATTCTCATATGGGGTCGCCAAGCGGAAAAATAGCAATCTACCCCGGAACGTTCGATCCGCTTACAAACGGTCATGCCAGCCTGATTCAACGCGGAAGCCAGATCTTCGACCATATTGTCGTAGCTGTTGCCAACGATACCCCTAAAGAGCCGCTTTTCACCATTGATGAACGGGTGCAAATGGCCGAAGCCGCTTTGAAAGGCACAGACAATATCACTGTCGAACCTTTTTCGGGGCTTCTGGTTGACTACGCGGAACGCAGAGGGGCCGGTGTAATCCTGAGGGGGTTACGGGCTGTTTCAGATTTTGAATATGAGTTTCAGCTTGCACTGATGAATCGCAAAATGAAACGCCATATTCAGACGGTCTTTCTGATGACAGACTATAAATGGCTGTACATCAGTTCAACAATCATCAAGGCTGCAGCTAGTCTGGGCGGTGACATTAAAGGATTGGTTCCGGATAATGTCTATCGTCGCCTGAGAGAAAAGTACGGATACCCGTATCCGCTTAATGAGTAGATATTCATGTCCGGCATCAGTCCTGTTCCTCTAGTCTGTCTTGTGGGCCCCACCGGGGCCGGTAAAACAGCAGCGTCTCTTTTTCTGGCAGAAAAATTCAATGGGGCTGTTGTAAATTGTGACTCAAGGCAGGTGTACAAGGATTTCCCCATCATTACGGCACAACCTTCTGCGGAAGAGCAGAGCAAGTGCCCTCACCACTTGTATGGCTTTCTTGATACGCGCGATAAAATGAGTGCCGGTGTTTTTTTAGATATGGCATCTCAGGCAATTTCAGCCATTCATGCTTCCGGTAAACTGCCACTGCTTGTCGGCGGAACGGGGATGTATCTAAAAGCTCTTCTTGAGGGTATAGCCAACATTCCCGATGTACCCGAAGAAATTTCTCTGAAGTGGCAGCAGCTATGCAGGCAGAAAGGAGCAGCAGCACTGCATGGGGTTTTAAAAGGCATAGACCCGCAAAGTGCAACGCGATTGCATCCGAATGACAGTCAACGAATTGTACGTGCTTTAGAGGTTCACGAGGCGACAGGAAAAACACTCAGCTGGTGGCATGAGCAACCGCTTCCTGCTTCTCCTTATCGTGCAGTCAAAATTGCTATTAAAACCACATTAGACGAACTGACCCCGCTGCTGGCAAAGCGTATTGAAATAATGCTGGCACAAGGCGCAATAGCTGAGGCAAAAGCTGCACTTGCTATATGCAGCGACAAGACTGCCCCGGGGTGGTCCGGAATCGGCTGCGCTGAAATCTATTCGTATCTGAAAGGCGAAATCGATTTAACGGAATGTAAACGTGTATGGCTGACGAATACCCGGCAATATGCCAAGCGACAGCTGACGTGGTTCCGAAGGGTTGAAAACCTGCACTGGCTTAACACGCATGATCTGGTTGCAATGGACGAGCTTGTCGAAACCCATCTGGCAACAGGAATTTAATAACGCGATGAAGAGTTTCCGCCACGTCGCTTTAGGTCTTGTAGCCTTCTCTATCTTGCTTTTTTCTTCTGCTAACTGCTTTGCACAACAGGAGGCTTTTGATCCGACACCTTTACGGACGCAGGCGATGACTCTGTATCGTCAGGGTAAGGTGCTGGAAAGTCTCGAACTTTGGCACGCCATCTATCGCCTTGGGCCGTCCCGCGCCGTAAAAGCTGAAGCGTTGATAATGCTTGCAGATATAAACGCCATGTTTCTGGACAGAAAAGACCGTGCCATAAGCCTGTATGAAAAAGGGATAGGGCTTGGCGGGCAGGCCAATATAATCGCCCGGGCATGGTATAATCTGGCTATGCTGCGATACGACAAAGGCGACTATAATGGTGCGAGTCTGGCTTTTAAAGGGTATCTTGACCGCTTTCCGAATGGTCCCAAAGCCGGCAGCAGCAGGCACATGCTTACACGCCTGCAACAAGACTCACGTTTTGGGAAGAAAAGCGTTCCTACAGATAGTGTCACG
Source organism: Oleidesulfovibrio sp. (assembly GCF_047973035.1). Taxonomy (NCBI): domain Bacteria; kingdom Pseudomonadati; phylum Thermodesulfobacteriota; class Desulfovibrionia; order Desulfovibrionales; family Desulfovibrionaceae; genus Oleidesulfovibrio; species Oleidesulfovibrio sp. The sequence goes on along the minus strand of NZ_JBKEBF010000035.1, from coordinate 87,583 downwards.
CCCAAACCTATTCCGCGTAAAGAACCTTTCGTAAGGGTCGCCTTACTCCACGACCGGGAGATCAGAATATTTCCGCCCGAAGATACTGTTGCCGGTTATGGAGTGAAACGCGCACGAATTATGGCTGGCTCAATCCGGGTAAGTGAACAGGGTGGCAGGGTAGCCCTGAACGGCAGAGCGCTGGCTTCAGAAGTTTCATTAATTGCCCGCTCCGGACTATTTGAAATTGGCGGAGCAAAATACTCTGGCTCTATATCCCTGCACGCGCTGGAAGGCAAAATTCTTGTGGTAAATAAGTTGCCGCTGGAACGTTACCTTGAAGGCGTGGTACCGTGTGAAATGCCGGTCTCATTCAAGCCTGAAGCTTTGCGCGCGCAGGCCATTGCAGCGCGTACGCATGCGTTATACATGCTGCTTCGTAGTAAAGAGCGGGCCTACGACGTTTGGTCAACAACTGCTTCTCAGGTATACGGTGGAGCTAGTAAGGTTGATCCGCGGACAAATGCAGCCATAAAAGCAACCCGAGGCAATATCCTTGTATATGGCAGCGGAATTGCCCTTGCGTTCTACCACTCGCACAGCGGCGGTGTACTGGAAGATGATTCCTCAGTCTGGGACGTTAATATGCCGTACTATTCGGCCCATGCCGACCCTGTCAGCAACAGAGTTAAAAAAATGACATGGCGGCATTCTATAAAAAAATCAGACGTTGCCCAAATGTTACGGAGCAGGGGCTACCCAGTCAGCAAGGTCAGCAGCATAACCGTGTTGCAACGTTCTAGTTCCGGCAGAGTGCTTCGTGTCCGTATCATGACTGACAAAGGTGGAGTGGAAATGACTTCCAACCCTTTCAGGTTAATGATCGGAGCAACAAAGATGAAAAGTACACTCTGCAATATCGGAACTTCCGGAAATAACATCACGTTTCACGGGGTTGGCTATGGACATGGTGTGGGTATGAGCCAATGGGGGGCAGAAGGTATGGCGCGTGAAGGTGCGGGCTTTAAGCAGATTTTGGCACATTACTACCCCGGCACATCTATACGTACATTATACTAAGTCCCAGGTGCGGAGGCTTTGCGTATGAAAAAAGCTTTGTTCGCTCTGATATCCACAATGGTGCTGAGCGCCTGTACTGTAGGCGAGGCAACAAGGCTTGCAAGAATAGCTGCAACCGGAGATATGGCAAGTGCAGCAGCCATGGCAACGGATAAAGGTATTCGCTATGCAGTAAATCCCGGACAGCTTGAGACTGACTTAAAAAGATTAAGCCGCAGGCTCAAACAGTTCCGCGATGCAATTATGGGTAACTGGGGCGATGGAGATGTTAAGGAAGCAGGCCCTAAAGAGTACGTAAAGTACACACAGAACTATCTTTCCAGAGCCAGCGTGGACTTTGATAAAGGTATCGTTACTGTAGAGACAATAGACACCGAGAATCCTGATAAAAGCCTGCGCAATGCGATTATCACCACGTTGCTTACTCCTGCTGATCCGCGCGCAGTTGATATGTACTCAGCCGGAGAAATCAAACTGGGGGAAGAGCCTTTTTTGTATAACGAAGTTCTGGATTTCCATGGCAAGCCTATCCGCTGGGCATGGCGGGCTGAAAGCTTTGCAACAGATCTTGTTCAGCGCCACAAGACTATGCGCGTCCTGACTGTAAACGGTAAGCGTAAAACAGTTCACAGCGTCACCTTCAACATGGTCAAGGATCATTTGCAGGTGCGTGCCCGTAAATTCCACACACCTGTCATGCAGTATGCAAGCGAGTATGGCATCAGCCCGAATCTTATCTATGCCATAATGCAGACAGAAAGTGATTTTAACCCGTTTGCGGTAAGTCACGCCCCAGCATACGGGCTGATGCAGGTTGTACCCTCTACAGCCGGAAGTGATGTTTACAAAATGTTAAACGGCCGGAAGGGTGAGCCGACTCCGGAGCAGCTGTTTACTCCCGAGGTAAACATTCGTTACGGAACAGCCTATCTGTACATACTGAATAAATGCTATCTTTCTGCCATTAACCATCCTGTATCACGCGAATACTGCGTCATTGCAGCATATAACGGCGGAGCAGGTGCTGTGTTGCGCAGTTTCCATCAGGATAGGGAAACTGCCGCTGCGATAATAAACTCCAAGTCGCCCGATGAGGTGTATGCAACGCTGCAAAAACGGCTTCCATCCATGGAGACCCGACGTTATCTGTGGAAGGTGGGGCAGGCCAGAAAACGGTTTGTGGCTCTGTAGGCAAAAAGCATTGCTGCATGTCAGCAGAACAGGTAGTGTCTGCCCGACTTATAGCAAACTGAATGTGTCTAATTACTTTTAACCATCGAAAATAAGAACTCTACTGGAGATGAATATGAGAAAACATGTTGTACTGGTGATTGTTACTCTTATTGTTGCCGCAATGCTTAGCGGTTGTAATCAGGCTGCGAAAACTTCGCCCTCCGTTGGTGTAGTGGATATGACCCGTGTTTACGAGGAATCCACTGCGGCCAAAGCAGGGCAACAGTACCTTGAAACACTTGCAGAAGAAGCCCGTAAAGAGTTTGAAGGCATGCAGGCCGACCTGAAAGGCGCAGAGGGCAACGAAGAAGCAACCCAGAAAGTGAGTGAAGCTGTTAACGACCTGCGCAACAGGATTAATGCCGCGCAGCAGCGCGTGATGGTTGCGCTCGATGATGGCTTGAAGGGTGTTCTGCAGGCCTACCGCACAAGCAAGGGCTTTGATGTGCTGATCCACAAAGAAAGCGCTATCTCTTATAGCCAGAGTATAGATGTGACTGATGACATCATTGCCGAACTTAATAAGGTCACGCTCGACTTTAATGACAAAAACGCAACTGAAGCACCTGAGGCAAAAGAAGAAGCTAAACAATAGACTTTCTTTTGTACATTTCAAACCCGCTGGCTTTGTCAGCGGGTTTTTTAGTGCCTTTATCCCCAAATAGACACTTGCAGTAGAGGAAAAAAAGTGCCGTGTGTGCAAAGCATTCTACATCAGACTTTTCCTATATCTGAAATTTTCAAGCTTATCCGCGGCCTGTCTTGTGCAGGTTGTTCTAGTTAAGACGTGTTAACAAAAAAACTCACACAAGATTGCTTGGAAGGGGGTGGGGGAAGATAAGCCATAAAAAAAACCCCGGCTATACCGAGGTTTAAAAATGGCGCGCCCGAAAGGATTTGAACCTCCGACCGCATGGTTCGTAGCCATGTGCTCTATCCAGCTGAGCTACGGGCGCGTATAAATGATATTAGAAAAATGGCGCGCCCGAAAGGATTTGAACCTCCGACCGCATGGTTCGTAGCCATGTGCTCTATCCAGCTGAGCTACGGGCGCGCATTACGTTTTTGGAAAGCTCTGTGCAAAGCTGCTTGAGAACTTCCCGCAACGTGGAAGTGCCTTATATGTTCGACGCTCTCAGACGTCAAGCAGTTTTTTGCAAGATCATGCTATTTTTTCAAAAAATGAGGTTTCAGAATCCGTCAACAATAACAGCTCTCTCACTGTCAGGCGGATTAGAGCGGATTCAGGCTGGTGTATTAAACTGTCCAGATGAGGATGAACTGAATGAAACAGAGCACGGGCACGTTCATATTCATCAGAGGCTAGTTGCAATTCTGCTATCGCTGAAACCGTCAGTGCTTTTGTTCCGGAGTGCAGTGCGGATGCGTGCAAGTGTCTGTCATCAATCAAGAGGCTTACCTGAGCAACCTCCTGCATATTCAAGAACTTGCGCGAATCCTTGCTCGTAACCATATATAACGTTACACCACCTTCAATTGAAACATAGGCCATCAAAGAGCAATGTGGTATTGGCAGTCTTCCACTCGAACAGCAGGCAGGAGTCCCAGTTGTAGCCAGTACGCACATGGTATTGCTTGCGATAAATCCAAGCATTTCATCAAGCATATACACTCCTATAAAATGACGATAGCTGAAAAACAAACTTACGCATTGAAATTGCTGAACAACCTTCTGGATGAAGGCTGTGATCCGCAAACTATTGCCGTGGCATGGACAGGGGGAAAAGATTCCACTGTCGCTCTGCACCTGTGGCGTTCCGTACTGCTTGCAAGAATGCCGGAAGTGGCAGTTCAGGCGTTGACAATTAATACCGGTTATAAATTTCCGGAAGTCATCACATTTCGAAACGCACTTGCCAAAGAATGGAATATCCAACTCCATGAGGTCAGGCCAACCATAGAATTGTCTGATTATCCGGTAGCCAGCGATGTAATACGTTGTTGTAACGAGCTTAAAGTCGTGCCCCTGCAAAAGGCAATAGAAACACGCAAGATACAAATCCTTATAACCGGAATCAGGCGGGACGAACACCCGTCCCGTCATACAACACTACCAGTTGAACAGGCAAAGCAACCAGAACACCGCCGAGTTCATCCTGTACTGGAATTTACCGAGCTTGATATCTGGGCATACACATTTGAATCTCAGTTGCCTTATTGTCCGCTGTACGATGAAGGATACCGGTCGTTAGGCTGCCAGCCATGCACATTTGCTCCGGACTCAGTTCTGAATGATGAAGAGAGAGCAGGGCGCAATGCAAAGAAAGAGGAAAACATGCAGGCTCTGCGAAGCCTCGGCTACTTTTAATAACGCATAAAAAAAGAGCCGCACCCGTAAAGGTTGCGGCTCATACTTATTTATTACACCCGATCACAAAAGACGTTTTCCATAAAGCTTTCCAGTGCATCGTCCATCTCATGGATGTAGTCCTGCACGTCTGTCACTTTATCGCACTTTGTACACCTTAAGTATACTTCGTGACAGGTTCTTTCTGCATTCAGCTTGCCGGCACACTCCCGGCACTCAATCGTGGTCTCAGCTTTACGAGCTCTGCTATAAGACAGTCCCCACATAACTAGCCCCCTTGGATATTAGCACGCGTTAGCGCAGCGCCCTAATAGCCTAAGGCCAGTACGTTGGCAACAGTAAAACGGTGTGTTGTTTTCCTTGCAGAATTTTATGTGTCATGTATGATTATTATAACTGCAACATGCCGATAACCTTGTAATCATCGGCTCAAATTATACGAATCAGGAGATAATCATGCTCAGCAAAACTATGGAGCAAGCGTTTAATGATCAGGTTAAATGGGAGCTTTATTCAAGCTACCTGTACCTTTCCATGTCTTCTTATTGCAATGAACTGGGCTTGGCCGGTTTTGCTAACTGGATGCGTATGCAGGCTCAGGAAGAGCTTTTTCATGCCATGAAAATATATGACTATATCATGGAGCGTGGCGGAAGAGCCATTATGCAGGCAATTGATGCTCCTCCTTCTGAATGGGATGGTTCGCTGGATGTATTCCAGAAGGTGTACGAGCATGAACAGCACGTGACGAGCCTCATCCATGACCTTGCCAATCTGGCACAGGATGAAAGAGATCATGCAAGCGCCATTTTCCTGCAGTGGTTTATTTCCGAACAGGTCGAAGAAGAAGCCACAGTTTCCGATCTGGTAAGCAAGCTTCGCCTTATTAATGGCGAAGGGCAGGGCCTGCTGATGCTTGATAAAGAACTCGGAGCCCGTGTGTTTACCCCTCCTGCCAATGCGTAATTATGTTCCCCTGCCTGACATACGGGCAGGGGCTTTTTTATGGATAGCATCCTATCAGCCGGAAGCCAGCCAAGGAGCACATCGTGAGCAATAAAGACAAATACATTGTCATAGGTGGCGAAGCCGGACAAGGGCTTGTTACTATTGGACAGATGTTAACTAAAGCTCTTGCCAGAAGCGGTTATGAAATACTGATTGCCCAACATTACATGTCCCGCGTCAGAGGCGGTCATAACACGTACAGGATCAGAACCGGTGTGGGCGAAATTGTTTCGCCGGTGGATGACATTGATATTCTGGTCGCTTTGAATCAGGAGACTGTGTCGCTTCATAAAAAGAACGTTAATGACAACGGTATTGTCATCCTTGATGAGAGCCTTGACTCCGAAGGGCTTAAAGCCATTAAAGTACCTTTCTCAAAACTTGCACCACGGCCTATTTACCAGAACATTTCCGGGCTTGCGGTTCTTGGTGAATTGCTGGGAATTGAAAGCGATGTGTTGCAGACCCTTGTCAAAAACACCTTCATGAAGAAAGGGGATGAGGTTGTTGCTCAGAATCTTGAAGTACTGACTGAAAGCTGCCGATGGGCAGGAGACTTTAAAACAAGTTGCACTCCGCTGCCTGCGCCAGAAGGAAATAAAAACAGAATTGTAATCCATGGCAACGAAGCGATTGCCCTTGGCGCTCTGGCTGCCGGAGTAAAATGCTGCTTCTTTTATCCTATGACTCCGGCAACATCTGTTGCACAAAATCTGATTACATACGCTAAGCAAATGAAAGTGCTTGTTGAGCAGGCTGAGGATGAAATCGCAGCGCTTAATATGGGGCTTGGCTCTGTTTATGCCGGAGCAAAGACGCTGGTGCCCACAAGTGGTGGCGGCTTTGCGCTTATGACAGAAGCAGTAAGCCTTGCGGGTGTTATGGAATCTCCCATTGTCATTGTCGTTGCGCAACGTCCGGGGCCGGCAACGGGGTTACCGACCAGAACAGAACAGGCAGACCTGAACCTTGTTCTTTACGCCGGACACGGAGAATTTCCCCGTGCCATATTTGCTCCAGCAACGATTGAAGGTTGCTTTGAGCTTACATACAAATCATTCGACGTCACAGAGCGTTATCAAACACCTGCCTTTGTGCTGACAGATCAGTTTCTGGCAGACTCATACAGGGCAGTGGAAAAATTTGACTTAAACGCCTTATCCCCTGTTTCCGAGCCGGACATGAGCCAGAACGGAGACAGAAACTACAAGCGTTACGCGTATTCGGATGACGGAGTCTCTCCCCGTAAGGTTCCCGGTTTCAGTAAATCGCTGGTATTAGCAGACTGTCATGAACATACGGAAGATGGCCATATTACAGAGTCTATGGAAGTCCGCGTCGCGATGAACGACAAGCGGATGAAAAAAGAAGAAGGAATGCGCGCAACAGCTATTCCCCCTCGTTACTACGGCGACAAAAACGCCAGCCGAATTCTTATAAGCTGGGGCAGCAGTGAAGGGCCTGTGCGCGAAGCAGCGGCACGTATGCGCAAAAAGGGAAAATCTGTCGGAGTATTAAGCTTTACACAAGTCTGGCCACTTAACTCTGAACAGTTTCTTTCTGTTCTGGAAGCCGCGGACGAAGTCATTGGTGTAGAAGGCAATGCAACCGCACAGTTTATGAGATTGTTACGTCAGGAAACAGGCTTTAACGTGCACAAAAAGGTGCTCAGGTACGATGGCAGACCATTCACTCCCCGTTACATATTGCAGCAGCTCGGAGAGCAGGAGGGCTGATTATGATAGATATTAAAGAATACGGTGAATACACAACTTCCTGGTGCCCCGGATGCGGAAACCATGATGTGCTTAAAGCCTTGAAACAAGCCCTTTCGGAGCTCGAACTTCAGTCCCATACTGTTGCCCATGTCTCGGGTATCGGTCAGGCTGCCAAAGCACCGCACTATATAAGCCTGAATGGCTTTAACGGTCTACACGGCAGGGGGTTGCCTTCTGCTCAGGCGGTTAAACTGGCCAACCCGCAACTCACCGTTATCGCAGAAAGCGGTGACGGATGTAATTACGGAGAGGGAGGTAACCATTTTCTGGCAGCAATCCGCCGAAATGTAGACCTGACCTTGCTTGCTCACGACAACCAGATTTACGGACTCACAAAAGGGCAGGCCAGCCCTACAACTATGGAGGGGCATGTGACGAAGTCGCAGCCTGACGGCGTATACAATTCTGCTTTCAACCCCATCGCCGTTGCCGTAACTATGCGGTGCAGCTTTGTTGCACGTGCTTTTTCCGGCAATGTGCCGCACCTTGTTTCTGTTATGAAACAGGCAATACAGCACAAGGGGTTTGCGCTGGTCGATATTTTCTCGCCTTGTATCTCATTTAATAAAGTTAATACATTCGGCTGGTACAAACAGCGTTGCTATGAACTTCCGGCCGATTATGACCCTACAAATTGGGATGCCGCCATGGAAAAAGCTCAGGAATTCGGCGAAAAAATTCCTATCGGGGTATTGTATAAAAACACAAGGCCGACCTTGGACGAACGTTTTGACTTTTTGAAAGAAGGCCCGCTTTGTACACAAAAAGTTGACTTGGGAACCTTGGACAACATTATGGACAGCTACCGTTAGGAGTTTTCAATGCATAAAGTTGTGCTGTTTCCGTTCAACGGTGAAGAAATGTGTTTCATTCATGTTCTGTTAAATGCAAAAGACATGAAAAGCAGGGGCGTTGATGTAAAACTGGTAGTCGAAGGGGCTGCTGTGAAGTTGTTGCCTTCCTTGAATGAGCCGGACCATCCTATGCATACTCTTTATGCACAGGTAAAAGAGGCAGGCATCATTTATGGAGCTTGCAAAGCCTGCTCGACAAAGCTGGGGGTCGTTGAGGCCATTCCAGCTTGCGGAATAGCGCTTGTAGGAGAGATGGGAGGCCATCCGGCCATGTCTGAATGGATAGAGAATGGCTATCAGGTGGTCACTTTCTAATTGGCCCAACGCCTTTGGATAACAAAAAAAGCGGGCACACAGTGTGTGCCCGCTTTACTTTTTACTGGCCTTGCAGAAGCGGTTTCAACAATACAAGTTCGGAATCAGGCACCACAGGCATATCCGGAGGGCGATTCTCACCAGTCACCATGTCACCGAATTTAATTATTTCAAATCCGGCAAAAACATGAGTCATAACATAAAAAAACCGGCTGGGTTCCCACGAAGTGTTCTTTTTAAGATAAGTCTCAGCCCCCAATGTCCAGTTAAATGAAGGAATATTGCCGGAGGCAACAGCAGGGCCCGAGGAGTCTTTATTGGCAATAGCCCACTCTCTGTAAGCCGGAAAATCAGTCATAAATTGTTTAAGCTCTTCTCCGGTAAAAGGGGGCTGCTTATGAAAATCAGGATCAGCAGCAAAAGCCGCCATAGAAGTAAGGCAGAAGACAAAGACGAAAAAAGCAGAGATGGCGGCGCGCATAATGGCTCCTGATAGGTGGTTTGTATAAAAAGAAGCCGACCAGACGGCCGGCTTCTGTCAGGCGGGGTTAAATTAGTCGTATTTAACCGAGCTGATTTTCATCAGCTTATCCCAGTTATTGATAGACTCAATGTAACGCAGAGTGCCGGTACGTCCACGGATAACCATGGAATGGGTCACTGCGCCGTTACCGGTGTATTGAACACCTTTAAGGAAAGTACCGCCGGAAATACCGGTGGCGGAGAAAAACACATCATCGCTACGGATAAGAGTATCTACGGTGTGAATTTCGCGCAAATCAATGCCAGCCTCAAGAATGGCTTCTTTTTCCACATAAGACTGCGGATCAAGGCGCGCAAACATTTCACCACCGATACCTTTGATGGCGCAAGCAGCCAGAACGCCTTCAGGAGTACCACCGGTACCCATCATGACGTCAACTTCAGAGCGGGGATCAACAGCCATCAAAGCACCGGATACGTCACCATCGGTATGCAGCTGAATACGTGCACCTGCGGCACGAACCTGTTCAATCAGATTGGCATGGCGGGGCTTATCCAGTACAAAAACGACAAGGTCATCTACGTCTTTATCAAGAGCCTTGGCAATTTTGTTCAGGTTTTCAGCCACTGGCGCGTCCAGATCAACCACGTTTTTCGCAGCACCGGGTACTACCAGCTTCTGCATATAAAAACTGGGGCCGGGGTTGTACATAGTTCCTGCGGGGGCAACGCCGATAACGGAAATGGCGTTAGGACGGCCATAAGCAAGCAGTTTAGTGCCCTCTACAGGATCAACCGCAACATCGAGGGCAAGGCCGTTGCCTGCACCTACTTTTTCGCCATTGTACAGCATCGGAGCTTTGTCTTTTTCACCTTCGCCGATAACAACCACACCGGAAATATTCAGCGAGTTAAAGCAAAGCCGCATGGCGTCTACGGCAGCCTGATCACCTGCGTCCTGATTTCCTTTGCCAAGCCAGCGGGCAGACGCCAGAGCAGCAGCTTCCGTGACACGTACAAGGTCAAGCGCGAGGTTCTTTTGCGGGGCTTCCATTACCTGTTCCCTCCGTCGGAAAATAGTGGACTTGCATTATATGCAGGTTGTTCATGAAATTGATTTATAGGGCCGTCTACTGAATCTCTGTATCGTAGAACTCCATTCAGTCAGACACACAGCCACTTAACTTATCCTAGGGTTGCCGTAGCTTCAAGAGGAAAAGGAGCGACTTGCTGCAGATTAAAAAAGGCGAATGCCTGTTTAAAGACACCCGCCTCAGTTGTTGTCCGTTCAGAGACTAGACTAACCCTGCCACGGAAAGAATGCCGCGCAGGTATTTTTCATTTTGGGGCAGCAGAGGAACCAGCGGCAGACGCAGTTCAAGCTCCAGTTTACCCATCATCGAAAGAGCGGTCTTTACAGGAATCGGATTAGTTTCACAGAACATTGCACGCGAAAGAGGTGAAAGTTCGTGATGAATTGTACGGGCAAGTTCAAGGTTACCTTCTGCAAAGGCTTTGCAAAGACCAGCCATCTTGCCGGGAACAATGTTAGACACGACAGAAATTACGCCACATCCGCCGACTGAAAGCAGAGGGAGCACTGTAAAGTCGTCTCCGGAAAGAACCTGAAAATCAGTACCGCAGAATTCAAGAATTTCTGAAACTTGTTTCAGGTTTGCAGAGGCTTCTTTAATACCAACAACTTCCGGCACGTCACGCCTGATCCGTGCAACGGTTTCAGAAGTCATGTTCACACCGGTACGCCCCGGAACGTTGTACATGATGTAAGGAAGCGATACTTCTGCAGCGATGGCTTTAAAATGCTGGTACAGACCTTCCTGAGTAGGTTTGTTGTAGTAGGGCGTAATAAGCAGAGCTCCATCCGCCCCGGCATCTTTAGCAAACTGAGCAAGCCCGATCGCCTCTTTGGTGCTGTTAGAGCCGGCTCCGGCCAGAACAGGAACCCGTCCCTTTACCTGATCAATGCATATGCGGATCACATCCCTGTGTTCTTCATGGGACAGAGTTGCAGATTCACCGGTAGTGCCACAGGGAACTATACCATTAATACCTTGTTCGATCTGCCATTCTATAAGATTGCGATATGCTTCTTCATCCAGACTGCCATTTTTAACGGGGGTTACAATCGCAGTAAGGGCTCCAGAAAATTGCATGTGCCTTCTCCTGTGTTTTGCATAAGTACGCGAAGTAAAGTCGCACGTACTTAGGGTAGGGTAAGATTCAGCGCCTCAAGGTTCATATCACCCGAGTAAATCAAAAGCGCCTTGCCTTCGAGGAAAACCGAGCCGTCTTCCAGCGATATGCCGAGCAACTCTCCGCCGGAACTGCGCACAGTAACTTGCGGCCCCGTAAGGCCGAGAGCATGTGTAATGACTGCACCTGCAGCAGCACCGGTGCCGCATGCATAGGTTTCATCTTCAACACCACGCTCATAAGTGCGAAGCATAATATTGTCGGAATCAAGAACAGTAACGAAGTTTGCATTGGTGCCCGCAGGAGCAAACCTGTCGTGGTATCGCAACGCCGCACCGAGTTTTCGCACATCAAGTTCTGCCGCATCAGCATCGAGCCACACAGCATGAGGAACACCTGTATTTACAAAGTGCACTTCATGCGTAAAGCCTTCAAACTGGAGCATATTATTAAGGCTGAGTTCTTTAGGGGGGGTAAGTTCAACCTTGACTGTGCCGTTGACAGCATCTACGCGGGCACGCACAGGTCCTGCGTCTGTTCCAAACACATGCTGCGGATCGGCAAAGCCTAAGTCGCAAGCCAGAAGAGCAGCGCAACGGGATGCGTTTCCGCACATTTCAGCCCGGGAGCCATCAGCGTTATAAAAGTGCCACCTGTAGTCCAGCTCAGGTGAATCGGGAGCCTCTTCCAGAAAAACAAGTCCGTCAGCTCCGACAGCGAAAGAACGCTTGCAAATTTTCTGCGCCCATTCTTCCATAGCTGAGACAGGCAGCTTCAATGACCTGTTATCAATAAAGACAAAGTCGTTTCCGCACCCCTGCATTTTATAGAAGGGCAGCGTCGTACGCGGTGTCCGCGTCATGGGGTAAATCTCCTGAGGTTGCCATTTGGTGCCCGCAATCATCAGAGTGTATTAAGAAAAATTGCCGCAGGTACCTCTCCTGCTGCAAACTTTCCGCACTACAATGCGTTACATCCCAAGTCCAGTCAACAGGTAGCTTTTTGTCGAATAGATAACAAAAAACGCCCGAAACGGCACTGCCGGTTCGGGCGAACTGGGATCAGAACAACATACTAGTTGTTGAGAAATTCTTTCAGCTCTTTACCCGCCCGGAAGAAGGGCAGCTGTTTAGGCTGAACGGTTACAAGATCACCAGTTTTAGGATTCCTTCCGGAGTAACCTTCGTACTGTTTAATCTTAAAACTTCCAAAACCGCGAATTTCAACGCGGTCACCATTCAGAAGAGCGTCTTTCATGGAATCGACAAACGTGGTTACCACAAGAGTGGCTTCTTCAATAGAGATGTTGTTTTCTTCAGATAAGACTTTAATCAATTCGCTTTTATTCATCTAGTGGCCTCCCCTAAAGAGGTATGGTTCAAAAAAAGAGTGTGTACAACGCGAATATTATGCAAATTACCTACAAGTTCAAGTCCTAATATTCTTTTTTATGCATTTCTTCCAGCAACGGGGTATCGGAGAGGGTTTCCATAACTGAAGCGCGATGGCGTTGCACCTTAACAGCTATCGAAAAAATATCCTTTGCTGCTGGCGAGTTATGGTTCATGCGCATAAGCGGAGTCTGCCTGCGCACAGCCTCGGGCAGCGCCTTATCATAACTCACTCCACCAAGAAATTTAGGGTGGAAACCTAAAAATTTGTCACACGCAGCGGCAAGTCGCTGGAAGGCCTGCTTCGTTTCAGCAGGACTTTCTGCCTGATTGACGACTACATGAAAATCTTCAATGCTATATTGTGAATGCAGCATTTTGATAAGAGCATAGCTGTCAGTCAGAGAAGTAGGCTCAGGGGTAATAATCACCAGCCGCATGTCCGCCATAGCCCCAAGCGAAAGAACCGTGGATGATATGCCTGCTCCCAGATCCATAAACAGGTAATCATAGCTGCTGAACAGGGGCATCAGCCTCTGGAACAGAATCTCTCTGGTATCGTTGTCCATTTCAATCAGGTCAGTCAAACCCGAGGCGGCAGGCATAAAATCAAAGCCACCTTGTTCAATGGGGACAACAATTTCCTGAGGAGCAATGCTGGTTTCAAGCAAATCATACATGGTATGCTCCGGTGTAAGCCCGAGCAAAACATCAAGGTTTGCAAGCCCCATGTCACAATCCATCAGAAGAAGCGGATGGCCGCCCTTATGCAGGCAAAAGGCAAGATTCAGTGCGAGGTTGGTTTTACCTACGCCGCCTTTACCGCTAAGCACAGAAACACTGAAAGTTTTTCTCATAGCAATATTGCTCTGTTACTCTTTTCCGGAAAAAAGAAGTTGCTTTTCCTGGGATTGAACCATGGTATTTTTATCGTAAGGCGCACCAGGGGTTTGGCGGGAAAGAACAACCCGGTTTTTTCCCGTCCGCTTTGCTTCGTACAAGGCCTCATCTGCATACGCTATCAGCCTGTCAGCAGGGCAGGGCATACTCCCCTTGCAGACAGCGACACCCGCAGAAAAAGTGATATGAAAAGGAGGATGTCCTTCGCAGTTAATGGGAATTTTACGCATAGCTTCCAACAGACGAACCACCATAAGGCGGGCTGTGATTGCCGATGCGCCGGGCAGAACAAGAGCAAATTCTTCACCACCTATGCGGGCTGCGACATCATACGCACGTTTTCCGGAATTCAGGTGGTGGGCCAGCCTCACTAAAACTTCATCGCCGCAAGGGTGCCCGTATGTATCATTCACGGCTTTAAAGTCATCAATATCCAGCATGACTACACTAAGCTGTGAATTTCCCCGCACCGAACGCTGCAGTTCCAGCTTCAGGCTCCGTTCAAACGAACGACGATTAGCAAGACCTGTAAGCGGGTCATGTTCAGATTGCCAGCTCAGGTTATCCAGCGCTTGCTGAACCTGCAGCAGGTTGGCTCCTTCAGTGTTGTCAAAAGGATAAGCCAGCCATTTTGACAAACCCAGCTTTTCAGCTGCGCGCGACCAATCTTCCATAGTGCAGCCGGGTATCAATCTGGTAACGGCAACCATGCACCCCGCATTATCAGGACCGGACTGGAGCCCTCCTTCCTGCAGGGCGCTTTTCAGCTGAGCCAACTCGGAAGAGGCCGCATCAAGCAACCTTTCACGACAGGGACCAGAGTCCGCACAGGTCGTTTCAGGCTGTTGTATCAGGTTGTCTTTGTTATCCATTTATCTGCCGTTCATGCTGGAATAAAAGGTGATTACGCATCAAGGCATCCAATTCGCCGTCAAGAACTGATTCAACATCACCAACTTCAAAGTTGGAACGATGATCCTTAACCAGCCTGTAAGGTTGCAGGGTATAAGTACGGATCTGGCTACCCCATGCGATGGCGTCTTTGTTGGCATAGTCCGCCTGGCGCTCTGCCTCGCGCTTGCGCAACTCTACTTCATAAAGACGCGCTCTTAAAATCTGCATAGCCGAATCTTTATTATGATGCTGCGATTTTTCATTCTGGCACTGTGCTGTGATACCCGTAGGGATGTGAGTCACCCGCACAGCAGAACTGGTGGTGTTAACGCTTTGGCCCCCAGGGCCGCTGGAGCGAAATATATCAACTCTTATGTCAGTTTCCTTGATGTCGATATTAATTTCTTCACCGGCGTCTGGAATGACATCTACTGAAGCAAATGAGGTATGCCTGCGGCCCGAAGCATCAAACGGAGAAATACGTATGAGTCTATGAATACCTTTTTCACCTTTGAGCAAGCCATAAGCGTTAGGCCCGTCGATTTTCAGGGTAACACTTTTAATTCCAGCTTCATCGCCGTCCAGATAATCAAGGTACTCAGTCTTAAACTCATGTTTATCAGCCCAGCGCAGATACATTCTAAGCAGCATCTGTGCCCAGTCCTGAGCTTCAGTACCTCCGGCTCCGGGGTGAACTTCCAGAATTGCCGGATGCTTGTCTTCTTCAGCGGATAACAGCAGGCCGACTTCGGTTTCTTCAAGCAACTGTTCAAGGAGTGTAATCTGACCCGAAAGTTGCTCCAGAACTTCCTGAG
Source organism: Oleidesulfovibrio sp. (assembly GCF_047973035.1). Taxonomy (NCBI): domain Bacteria; kingdom Pseudomonadati; phylum Thermodesulfobacteriota; class Desulfovibrionia; order Desulfovibrionales; family Desulfovibrionaceae; genus Oleidesulfovibrio; species Oleidesulfovibrio sp. The sequence continues at coordinate 72,310 of NZ_JBKEBF010000035.1, read as the reverse complement.
TATTTTCCTCTTCCGCCATCTCCAGCCAGCCTTCAAGCTCCTCTTTTGCTTGTTTCAAGGCTGTCAGTCTTGCAGATTCATTTTCCAGCTGGCTTTTTTCACGCAAAACCGGAGTCAGCTTTTCAGGCGCGTTCCATGCGTCAGGGCTAGAGAGCTGTTTTTCTATCTCTTCAAGTCGCCTAATCGTCGACTCGTGGTCAAAGACGCCCCCAAAGGGTGTGAAATTGCTGAAGGAGAGTGTTGCCTTGTGAACGAAGATCAGAAAGCTGAAGCATAAATTTATTCCTGCAAGCTAGCTTTGTGCCTGCGGCTTAATGCCACGCAGCCTGCCAGGGCAAGGCAGAACAGCAGCAGCAAAGCCGGCACAACGGCTTCATATATTGTATGATAAATGGTTGTTGTTGATATTCCCAGCACGTTGCCGGATATAATTGCCGGTTTAAACAAAGGACCAGTTTCAACTATCCGCCCATATGGGTCAATGATAGCGCTGATACCTGTATTGGTACACCTTGCGATATACCGTCCTTGCTCAACTGCCCGCACAGCAGTCAGCTGTAAATGCTGGTAAGGTGCCGACGTATCTCCGAACCATGCATCGTTACTGATATTAATCAATACCGTAGCACCGGCAGCTACCCGCTGTTGGGCCAGTTCGGAAAAAATGGATTCATAACAAATCAGTATGCCTAGCACAAGATTGCGCACTGTCAGCGGAGCAACCCGAGTCCCGGGGGTAAAATCACCGACCCCCTGCATCATTGTGCGCAAAAAGGGCAACTCCAGAAAGGGGGGAATATACTCTCCGAATGGTACAAGGTGCTCTTTGTCATAAAAACCGATGTCCTTTCCTTTTTCACTTACAAGATATGCGCGATTATAGGTAGAGTATTCGCCGAATTTATTACCCAGAATATAGCCCGGGGTACCTAACAGCAAAGGAGTTTGAAGCCTGCGCAGCTCTTCGCGTATAGTCTCTCCCAACGCATGTTCCTGATAGTAGAAAGGCATAGATGTTTCCGGCCAGACTAGAAGGTCAGGTCTGACTTTATCCACTGCCCCCTGAGACATACTCAGATATCTGTCCGCTGTTCCCTGCTGATATTCAGGCAGCCACTTCTGGTCCTGATTGATATTTCCCTGAATCAGAGAGACCATTGCAGGCTTTCCGTCCGGCAGGGGACTACTCAGCGTAATGTGACCAAAAACCGCAATACCGCCCAAAAGCGCAACGCCTGTCACGGCTGGCAACATCCGGCCCTGATTTATATAAACTGCATGCGTCAGCAGACATGCCGCACAAACCAGCAAAGCACCCAGACCCGTACCGCCCACAACAGACGCCAATTGAAGCATTACGGGCATGGCGACAAAAGCAGATGCCAGAGTAGCCCATGGAAATCCCGTCAGAATAACCTCTTTTGCAGCTTCAAGAACTGCCCATCCACATCCAGCCGCGATGCTGATACATAATGCTGCAGCAAAAGAATCCGCTTTACCGTCCCTGACTCCTGTAATCCGCTGCAGGCAGTGGCAAACTACAGCAAATAATGCTCCGAACAAACCAAGCCATGTGCCGACCAGCAACGCACAGGGAACGGCAAGGGCCAAAGATGCCTGACCATATACATGAACAGGATATGCAACCCAATATACTACGCAGCTGCTGCCGGCACCGGCAGCAAGCCAGCTTTGCCTGAAAGCAGACAAAGCGGAGCAAGCGGAAAGAGCAATCAGATAAAGGCCCGCGGGTACCAGCAGTATTGCAGGAGCAAATTGCAAATAAGGATTTGGTAGCCCGATGAACGCACCAACAACGACAATAAAAAAAAGAAGGGCTTGTCTTAGCAGAGAAGGGCGTAACGTCATAATCAAAGCTTCTTATACGCAGGGCTGGTAACCCGTTCATAAAAAAGGCGGCCCTAGGGCCGCCTTATTATTCTGCAGGCGTTATCCTGATGGTTTTTATTTGCTTAGCATCAGCGTCTGTCACACGATAAACATATTTTCCGACGGTGAATTCTTCTCCAGCTTGCGGAACATGCCCCGCAATTTCGGAAAGATAGCCGCCGATAGTTTCAACCTGATCGGATTCAAGCTTTTCATTGAGCTCTTCAGACAGATCCTCAAGAAAAGTCCGACCGGAAACATCAAAAATACCATCGCCGACTGGTCGGATTTCGTCTTCACGAGGAGTGTCGTGCTCGTCTTCAATGTCACCTACAATCAACTCAAGAACGTCTTCGATAGTCACCAGACCGGATGTTCCGCCATACTCATCAAGAACAATAGCCAGATGATTTTTTTGGCTGCGGAACTCCTGAAGCAATTCACTGACTTTCTTGGTTTCGGGAACAAAAATCGGCTGTCGCATAATCTGCGCCACCGGCACACCTAATTGTTCTGGTGCCGCAAAAAACTTGAGCAAATCTTTTGCAAAAACCACACCGGTGATATTATCCCTATTCTCCTGATAGAGAGGGATGCGGGAGTGTCCAGAGGAAATGATCAAGTCAACTATTTCGCTGATAGTACTGTCATCACCTGCACAGTCTATATCCGTGCGAGGTGTCATGATTTCGTCAACTTGCATTTCATCAAGCCGCAGAACGTTTAACAACATAGTACTCTCGTCAGAGTCCAGTTCTCCGTCATCCTGAGCTTCTATAATGGCTTGCTCGACACTGTCGCCGTTCTTCGCAGAAAATAGTTTGGAAAAAAGCGACCAGAGCCTACTGTCCGAGCCTTCGTCCAATGTCGTACTCCTTTTAAATGGTTACCGTACCTGCTGGGCAGTGGGACCTGAAATTTTATATATTGCAATAAGCACAACGGTCCAGCAAGGCAAGAGTCCGGGGCTCTGAATTAATAACAAGTTACTCTTCCAGCCCTTTTTCTCTATATAATTCAAGATGCCTTTTCATCGCCCAGTTGCCGATCACTTCAATGCCGTCTTCCTGCTTGAAGGGTACCCAGACAAGTTCATGCGTGCTGTTTTCTTTGTTTTTTGCCAGACCGATAAACTGAACACCCAGATCAACATTACGGGTTTCAAAATCAATAAAAGGGGTCTGCGTACGGCACAGCAGCCAGTAGCGATCGCGCTTGCCAAGTTCTGGCTCCCATAAATCAAGTAAAAGTATAAACCGTTCGGCAATGGTAAACGTTAAATTACATTTTTTTGCAACCTCACGGCGAATTTTAATACGTGCTCCGCCTGCCGAAAGGTTTACCAGTTCAAGCTCGGCTGTCTTGTTAGGAATATAGACCAGTTCCGGCTTGTCCCATTCCTTCACATTAAGCGGAATCCGGCCGGAAGAATCAAGCTTTTCCGCCCAGAGAGCCATGCCCAGAACGTACTGTTCAGGAGGCTCGATACGCAAAAATGAACGTTTCTGACGCTGCTCCAGCACTTCCGGCATGCGAATATTCATCATGCAGATGTTTTCGCCTTCCATACGTATTCCGGCGATAGTGCTGACAAACGTATAAAATATCACTCGCTTGTTTACTACAACGCTAAAAAAACATTCTACATGTCTGCCTATCCACTTAGGCGAAAGCTTACTTAAGCCAGAGCATTCAAGCAGCAGAGTTCCATGTTCAATTTCTATCGCTGAACAACTTGTCGAGTGGCGCCGCATTCCCGGGGTATGAAATTGCAGCTCCACTTTTCTGCGGGCGTCAATGGCTGACTGTATCTGTCTGGTAATGTCCGCAGGGCGCATAACCCATCCTGCCGGAACATAACCGCCATGCTTACGTTTGAGGTAGGACATGATTGCAATCACACCCAGCAGAACCCCGATAATTCCGCAAAGCGCCCCGATAACATACAGTGACTTTTCTGAAGTAAAGGATGTCGCCCCGAAACTGTTGCCAATTTCAGTAAAGTAGCTGGTGGTGCGATCAGCTGCGTACACACTTTGAAAAGGTATAACGTGCATATTCATAGATAGTTACATAGCTTGAAAACAGTTGAAACACTGCATGTTGCGGCTTGGTTGTTCCCCCCGCGTACATTGTGTCAAAAAGCAGACTATTTAGTTTTATTGCAAAAATAAAACCAAATACAGCCTGAATTACAGTTTTCCAGCTTTTTTCAGATGCACCTCTATGCATGTAAGCGCAGCAGGGGTAATACCGGAGATTCGGGCAGCCTGCCCCAAAGTTCTCGGCCGGACTGCGCTCAATTTTTCCACTGCCTCGCGGGTAAGGCCGTGAACAGCAGCATAGTCCACCTCGTCAGGAATCAAGACAGACTCATGGCGGGCAGAGCGGGCGACCAGATCTTCCTGCCTTTTAAGGTAGCCGGAGTACTTGACTATAGTCTGTGCTTCTTCGCAAACATCATCTGCGATATTAGCAACATCCAGCCCGAAGGGAGCAAGGTCACGCAATTGCAGATTGGGCCTGCGTAACAGATCGGCAAGACTTACCGCTTTGGTTGGAACAGCTTCATTCATCGCTGCAAAAACAACCCGCGCTTCGGCATCAGGCCTGACCTGCCGTGATTCAAGCTCAATCAGCAATTCTTTTAACGCGGCCTGTTTTTTGCTGTACAATGTCCACTGCAAATCATCTACAAGGCCAAGCTCCCGTCCGAGAGGGGTCAATCTGGTGTCCGCATTATTCTCACGCAGAAGCAATCTATGCTCGGCCCGTGAGGTAAACATCCGGTACGGCTCCAAAGTTCCCTTGGTGACAAGGTCATCCACCAGTACGCCAATGTACGCCTGATCTCTTCCAAGGATAAACTCGTCACGGCCCGTTAATGAGCAAAAAATATTAATCGCAGCCCAAAGCCCCTGAGCTGCAGCTTCTTCATACCCTGAAGTACCGTTCACCTGACCGGCAAGCCATAATCCGGAAAGAACTTTAGCTTCCAGTGTAGGCTTAAGCTGTGTCGGGTTTGCATAATCATACTCAATGGCGTAGCCCGGCCTGACAATTTGTGCCTTTTCAAGGCCGGGAATTGTGGCGATCATACTTTTCTGCACATCCAGCGGCAGACTGGTCGGAATACCACCAGGATAAACCTCAGGACTATGCAACCCTTCAGGTTCAATAAAAATCTGATGCCGGTCTTTTTCAGGGAAGCGGGCAACCTTATCTTCAATGGAAGGGCAGTAGCGTGCACCAGTACCGGTAATTACACCTGTAAACATGGGGGAACGCTCAAAACCGGCACGAATAGCTTCGTGAGTCTGTTCGTTAGTCCATGTCAGGTAGCATGGCACCTGCGGCATACGCACTTCTTTTGTGCGAAAACTGAACGGACGCGGAGGATTATCCCCGGGTTGCTCGCTCATAACGTCAAAGTTAATGCTGTCGCGTAATAAGCGGGGCGTAGTTCCGGTCTTAAGACGTCCAAGCACTAGCCCGATATCAGTCAGACTCTTCGAAAGCCCCTTTGCTGCCGGATCACCAAGGCGTCCGCCGACAAAGTTTGTAAGTCCCACGTGGATTAGACCGCTCATGAACGTACCGGCAGTTATACATACCGTACGAGAATGGAAGACCTGTCCGAGCTGAGTAAGAGCACCCACAACTCGACCGTTTTCTACCAGGATTGTTTCTGCGGTATCCTGCCATACCCATAGGTTTTCCTGACGAAAGATATCACGCTGCACAGCCTTCATATAGGCATCACGGTCAATCTGTGCACGGGTGGAGTGGACGGCAGGCCCTTTACTGGTATTAAGCAGCCGGAACTGGATTCCGGCTTCATCTGCCCACAGCCCCATCATGCCGCCTAATGCGTCGATTTCCTTTACCATGTGACCTTTTGCAAGGCCGCCAATAGCCGGATTGCAGGAAAGATGACCGATGCGGTCGACGTTGATGGTAAGAAGAAGGGTCTTCAGGCCCAGACGAGCTGCAGCCATTGCGGCTTCACAGCCTGCATGTCCTGCTCCGACCACAATAAGATCAAGCAGGTCAGGAATAGCGGGTTTATTTACTGGCATGGCTTAAAAAAGGCGCGCCGTCAGGACGCGCCATTGAATTTATGCTTGAGAATTCAAAGCAACGTGAAGCATGACCTTCGCGTCACCTATATTTGCCGAAATCAATGATCGCTCATTTGGCGTATGCGCATTGGAAATTATCTTGCTCCATACAACCGCGGGCAGATCAATGCGCCTGAGGGCGGCAGCAACAGTACCGCCACCGATACCCATTGGCCGCGCATCTGCATTGTAAACTGCTTTTACAGCCTGTTGCAGACTGAGAACAACAGGAGCGGCAGAATCTGTAGGCGTAGTCGCCTGTTCTTTCTGGACGCATTCAACAGTAATGCTTACGCCGTAATCCTGCTCAACACTCCGGGCAAGTTCCTCAACAGCGTTGATGACATCCTTAAGCTGGTACTCCGGAAGCACACGGCAATCGATGTAAAAAACATCATTTCCAGGCACGGTGTTCACATTCGGAACATTTGCATCTTTTTTAGTGGGAACAAAAGTCGAAACAGGGGGCACAAACAGATCGTTGCGCACGCTGAAGCGATCATGCAGCGTCTGCACTTTCAGAATCATAGCGGCAGCGCCGACCAAGGAGTTTATACCTTCTTCAGGACGGGAACCGTGGCACTGCTTGCCGGTAACGGCAACTTTAAGCCACAGAACGCTTTTTTCAGCCACTTCCAGCATGGTGCCGTCCGCATTTCCGCAGTCAGGCACAAGAATCAAGTCCTCATGCTTAAAAAGATCGGGAGCAGTGGCCAGAACATGATCAAGCCCGAACGTGTTGCCTGTTTCCTCATCAGCAACAAACAAAAAGCCGACATTTACATCCGGCACTACAGCATGTTTTTGCAATGCTCTAGCCATCAGAAGGCTTGAAACTATTGCCTGCTGGTTGTCTTCCACACCGCGCCCGATGAGAACATCGCCGTCAACGCGCAAGGTGTAGGGATCGCTTTCCCAAAGATCAAAGTCGCCCGGGGGGACAACATCCATATGCGAGATAATCCAGAAGGTTCTGGATTGGTCGCGTCCCGCAATACGTGCAACAATATTCGGACGATATCCGCAAGGAACTCTGATATCCGGGGCATTGATGGTTTGAATGTCACTGACGCCGAATTCACGCAGCTTCTCTATAATAAATTCGGCTTTAGCTTCTTCGCCTATGCCTTCGCTTTGCGGACATAAGGCCGGAATTGCAGTAAGTTCACGTTGCAGTTCAACAACAGTCTCGCGCTGGGAATCAAGATATGAAAAAAGGGTATCAAGCATTGTGTGCTCCTGACATACTCTGCACTGTATAGCATTTATGCCGTGGAAGGATGCAGCCTTGCAGGATGAATGTAAAGAAAAATCGAGCCCCAAAAACGGAAGGGCTGCCAGAGGCAGCCCTTTCGAAAGGTCGCAGTGGAAAAAGATTATTTGCCGCCGCGTGCAGCACGCTTGGATGCTTTAAGCGGGTTGATCTTTTTACCGCTGGCGGTAACCCGGGCTACGTGAGTAGCAAAGTTGCAGTCGCCCAGTACCCACTTCTTCGCGGGGAAGGGGTAGCTGGTGCAGAACTTTTCGCCTTCAAATTCACGAATGCGGTCGCAACCGTCACATTGCTCAACAACGGCCTCAAGGACCATACCTTTCAGCTCTACGCCTTCGGCAGTCTTCACCGCGCCTTCGAGCATTCTTTCGTTACTCATAATATAAAACCTCCCTGTCGCGCAGGTTGCGCGGTATTGTTCTTTAGAAAGCAGGAATCCATGATACGGATTGCGACAAATGTCAACCCAAAAGCGTAAAGACGCATTAGAAAAGCTGTCAATTATGCAAGCCGTTTCAGTACCCACTGCTTAATGCCGGCAATGTCTTTAAGCAAGGCATCGTAATCGAACCGAGTGAATTTACCATCACGAAAAACAAACTCGCCACCAACCATAGTGTGTGTGACTTCGTGCCCTGAGGCCGCGTATACAGCATGGGAGACAGGAGAGTAAAGAGGTTGCAGATTGGGCGATTTCAAGTCCAGAGCAATAATGTCTGCCTTTTTAGCAGGCTCTATGCTTCCGACCTCCGGCCATCCGGTGCAACGGCCTCCACCAAGGGTTGCCATATCGAAAACCTTCTGTGCTGGCGCACATGTCGGGTCCATACATTGCAGCTTATGCAACAACGCACAGGTAGCCATCTCGGTAAACATATTCAGATCGTTATTACTGGCTGCTCCGTCCGTGCCAAGTCCGACGGGAATACCGATTTTAAGCATTTCGGGAATTCTGGCAACGCCGGACGCCAACTTCATGTTGCTTTCGGGGTTATGAGCAACAGCCACACCTGTATCATATAATAAAGCAAGTTCGTCGTCTGTCACATCAACTGCATGGGCGATTGTCGTGCCCGACCTGAGCAGGCCAAGATCGTGACAATAGGGGACAGGGCGTTTACCGAAGCTTTCAATACACTGTGCTGTTTCTGTTACCGTTTCTGCAAGATGGATATGCAGGCCGCACCCCAGTTCGTCAGCCAGATCTTTGCATTGGCCTAGCAGCTCGGGAGTACTTGTGTATACGGCATGGGGCATGATTGCCTGACGAATCCGCGCATGCCCTTTGTACTTGTCATGCTGCCTGCGGACCAGATCAAAGGCGGCTTTTGTGTCGGCATAAGCAGGCGAAGGAAATATGAAAATCCCCTCACCCCCCTGCATACGAAGGCCAGCCTTATCTACGGCTTTGTACGTTGCATCTTCAATAAGATACATATCACAAAATGTTGTCGTGCCGGTTCTGGCCATTTCTGCACAGGCAAGCAGGGCGCCCGCTTCGACTATATCTGCTGTAAGATGTTTTTCTACAGGGAATACATGTTCGGTCAACCACTGCATAAGCTGCATATCATCGGCCAGCCCCCTCAGAAAGGTCATTGCAATGTGTGTATGCGAATTGACAAGGCCGGGCATAACCAGTTTGTCACTGAAATCAAAAAAATCAGCAGATTCCCACTGCGCATCGATCTGCTGCCAGTTACCCACTGCAATAATGCTGTCGCCCCTGATTGCAATTCCGGCATCATACACAATGTCTCTTTGCATATTCTGTGTTGCCAATATGCCTGCCTTTATAATGATGTCGCATGACTGCTTCATTCTGATCTCCTTTGTGGTAGACTGAGCTTGCGATGATAAAAAGACTACCAGATCAAGGCAATAATAAATCTATCGGAGCTGGAAATGACTTGGGGATGCTTACTTATCCACGGATTCGGCGGTGCGCCTTTTGAGATGGAACCTTTGATTGAACCAATTGAACAATTAGGAGGAACTGTAAAATGCATAACACTACCGGGCCACGATACCAGCATTGACGACTTCCGGACGACTTTTTTTGACGACTGGGCAAAGCATGCAGAACGGGAATACCTGAACCTGTCAAAAGAAGTTGAGCACGTTGCAGTAACGGGACTTTCCATGGGCGGGACTCTGTCGCTTCATCTTGCAGCCAGATTTTCACCTGCGGCTGTCATCAGTATTGCCGCACCTATCCATGTGTACCGGATTATCCCATGGGAAATGAAGGACTGGCGGTTACCCTTGGTACGGTTCATCAGGCATGTACGACCAGTCTGGCCCTGCGCTCCAAGGTCGAAAGAATCGCAAGAGATTGCCCCCTGGAAAGGGTACGATGGGGTCAACCTGTTGCCACAAGTTTGGAGCCTTGTGGAAGGGTGCAGAAGAGTAGGAAAAGAACTAGGTCAGGTCCGTTGTCCCGCACTGATTCTGCACGCACCTGATGATAAGACCTCACCAAGCAGTAACGCTTGGCGCATAGCGAAAAACATCAGTTCAGAACATCGTGAGCTGCATCTTATTCCAATCGAAGAAAAGGTAACCGCACACCATATGCTGACCACGCACAGAGAGACAAAGCTGCATGTACTAGAGTTGACCAAAATGTTTTTAGACAAGTTTTTTATACAAAATTGTAAAAAACAATAAGGTATGAAAAATAGGTCTAAAATCATATTCTTATATAATTTTAATAAATTAAATATATTATCTATGCAAACATTTTCACTACTCAAAACTTAACAACTCGACAATTGACATTTTTTGAACTTTTCCGTTATTTTTTGCCCACGATAACATTTCAAGTCAGTTTGGAAGAGCTGCTTTGCAATAAATAACATTTTTGTTCACAAACAGCGGTGTTGAGAGTCACTGCTATCAAGAGAAGGGGGCTCATCGTGGCATTTAAGCCCATCAGCCAAAAATTTACAGACTTTGTCATCGACAGAGACGATCCTCGTTGCATTAATTGCGAAGTCTGTGTCCGGCAGTGTTCTTATGAAGCTCATTATTGGGATGACACAAAACAGCGGGTCAGCTTTGACAGCTCCAAGTGCATCGGCTGTCACCGGTGTGCTGCCCAGTGCCCTACCCATTGCCTGACTATTCGCAGAAACCCTATGGAGTTTCGCGAAAATTCATTCTGGACTCCTACCTATATCAAACACATATACAAACAAGGCGACACTGGCGGTATTTTATTGTCCGGCACAGGTTCTCCGGCTGACAAACCGGTATACTGGGACAACCTTCAGCTGGATGCCAGCCAGGTGACGAACCCTTCCATCGACCCGCTTCGTGAGCCTATGGAACTGCGCACCTATCTGGGCTCAAAGCCGGACAGAATTGAATTTGAAGAAGGCGCTTCCGGATTCAAGCTGAAAGGTGAAATCCCTCCTCAAATCAAGCTTGAATATCCCTTGATGTTTGCGGCTATGTCGTTCGGGTCGATCAACTTCAACCTGCATAAAGCAATGGCGCAGGCTTCTACCGAATTGGGCATAGTGTACAACACGGGGGAAGGCGGCCTGCACCCATCCTTGTATGAATACGGCCCGAACACCATCGTGCAGGTGGCATCTGGCCGTTTTGGCGTCCATAAAGATTATCTGAACGCCGGAGCTGCTGTGGAAATCAAAGTCGGGCAGGGTGCAAAGCCCGGAATCGGCGGTCACCTGCCCGGTGAAAAAATTGATGAAGAAGTATCTCGCACACGCATGGTTCCGTTGGGTTCTGATGCAATTTCACCAGCTCCGCACCATGACATTTATTCCATCGAAGATCTGCTTCAGCTGATTTACGCTATAAAAGAAGCAACACGTTACCGTGTTCCGGTTTCTGTCAAAATTGCAGCGGTTCACAACGCTCCTGCAATCGCCTCGGGCATTGTCCGCGCTGGTGCAGATATTGTTGTTATTGACGGATTCCGTGGCGGCACCGGCGCAGCGCCGACCATGATTCGCGACAACGTAGGCATTCCCATTGAACTTGCATTGGCTGCAGTGGACAACCGGCTGCGTGACGAAGGCATCCGCAATCATGCTTCGCTGGTCGTTTCAGGCGGGATCCGTTGCAGCGCGGACGTGGTTAAAGCCATCGCTCTGGGAGCGGATGCGGTATACATCGGCACTGCTGCCCTTGTATCTGTGGGCTGCACGCTTTGCGGTCGTTGTTACACCGGCAAATGTCCGTGGGGGATAGCCACAAACGAAGCTCGTCTGAAAAAACGCCAAAACCCCGATGTTGCGGCAAAGCGCCTTGCCAACCTTATCAGGGCATGGGGCCATGAAGTTCAGGAAATGCTGGGCGGTATGGGGCTGAACTCAATTGAAAGCCTGAAGGGCAACAGAGACAAGTTGCGGGCAATCGGATTGAATCAGGTGGAACTGGATATACTGGGCGTAAAGCACGCCGGAAAATAGTTTCATCGGCCCGAAAATATGCACTCAATATCAGCACCCAAAAGCTCCGGCAAAGGGGAGAATATATAATGAAAGCTCCGGATAATTTCTGGCAATTTGACAAGGACATCTCTGGCTGCGGAGTCTTTGGCGTTATCGATAAAAAGAAGCAGCTTATCTCCGGCACAATGCCCATTAATGCCATGTGCACCATGCATGACCGTGGCAACGGGCTTGGTGGCGGATTTGCAGCTTACGGCATATACCCGCATCACGCAGATAAGTACGCTTTTCATGTAATGTGCGATGACCAGAATGGTCTGGACGGAGCAGAGCGCATCATCAAAGAATTTTTTGATATCGCAGAATCTCAGCCAATCCCCACCCGCAAGACTCTGGCAATAAAGAACCCGCCTATTGTCTGGCGCTTTTTTGTAACGCCTAAAGACGTACGCCCGCGTTGGGAACACCTTGATGAAGCGGACTATGTTGTCAGTGTTGTCATGCATATCAATAAAACCGTTGGCGGGGCCTTTGTGTTTTCCTCCGGTAAAAACATGGGAGCCTTCAAAGGGGTTGGTTTTCCCGAGGATATAGCTGATTTTTTCCGGCTGGACGAATACAGCGCCTACATCTGGACAGGTCATAACCGCTTTCCTACCAACACTCCCGGCTGGTGGGGCGGAGCGCATCCGTTCACCATTCTGGATTGGGCCATCGTGCATAACGGCGAAATTTCCTCATATGGAATTAACAAGCGCTATCTGTGCCAGCATGACTATGAGTGTACCCTGATGACCGACACCGAGGTTGTGGCATACCTGCTTGACCTGCTCATTAGAAAGCATGGTTTGAGCAAGCGCATGGCCAGCCGTGTTTTTGCCCCGCCGTTCTGGGATGAAATCGACAGAATGCCTGAAGAAGAACGCAAAGCCTGTGAAGCCCTGCGCATGGTTTACGGCTCTGCCATGCTTAACGGACCGTTTGCAATTCTTGTTACCGACGGCAAAAGCATGATGGGCCTGAACGATCGTGTAAAACTTCGTCCTCTTATCGTGGCGGAAAAAGATGACATGGTGTTTATGTCCAGTGAAGAAAGCTCGATTCGCGAAGTGTGCCCCCAGCTTGACAGAGTCTGGGCACCTAAAGCCGGCGAGCCTGTAATCGTAGAGGTGGAGGCCTGATTACCATGAGCAAAAAAGTAACCTTAGACGCTTCAGGCGTTTACTATAAACAGCTTAACGAGCAGATCCACGAGGCGCTGGAACAAGGCGCGGATACTATCGAAGTGTGCAATGTTCGTGGACAGCGATATCTTGGCAGTGCCATCGACGGACCGGTGACTTTTATATTGCACGGTGTGCCCGGGCAGGATCTGGGCGCGTTTATGCGCGGTCCCCGCATTCAGGTGGAAGGTAACGTGCAGGACGGCGTAGGCAACACCATGGACGACGGAACAATAGTGGTCAACGGCATGGCCGGAGATGTTCTTGGGTATGCCATGCGGGGAGGGCGAATCCTTGTCCGCTCTGACGTTGGCTACCGAGTAGGCATTCATATGAAAGCATATATGGACAAATCTCCCGTCATTGTTGCAGGTGGTAAAGCTGGTGACTTTCTAGGTGAATACATGGCCGGAGGAGCTATCATTCTGCTGGGTATGGAAACATCAAAGCCTGACGCGCCCATTACAGGCAGAAGCCTTGGAACCGGCATGCATGGCGGCGTGATTTACATACGCGGTACTGTTCCGGAGTATCAGCTTGGCCCCGGCTTGCAGTTTGAACCGCTTACAGATGACGACATGGCCTTTATACGCAAGCACGTTGATGCGTTTGCAAAAGAGTTCGGTAAAGACGCAGATGAAATCATGAACGCTGAATTTTCAAAGGTTAAACCATTCTCACACCGGCCCTACGGCAATATGTATGTGGGTACCAACTAGTCCAGAAAAGCGTTGAAACTTTCTGTTCAAGCAGGTAGGTAGATTGCGTTTTCCCGCATCTGCGGGCCGTAACGATAGAAACCTGACTGGAAGGAGGATATATGTTCTCGACTAGTGTTGCGTATGCCTTGGGTACCGGTGCAGAAGCCGGTGCACAGGGTGGAAACCCGATCATGAGCTTTGTGCCCCTGATCCTGATGTTCGCTATTTTCTACTTCATGCTCATTCGTCCTCAGCAGAAGAAGGCTAAAGAACATCGCGAAATGCTGGGCAACCTGAAAAAGGGTGACCGTGTTGTCACCGGTGGTGGCTTGCACGGACGCATCGTCGAAGTAAGCGATGACGTGCTGTCTGTCGATCTGGGCCAGACTGTGGTCAAAGTGAGCCGCGGATTTGTTTCCGCTGTGGTTGACTCCAAGGCCAAGAAGGAAGAGCCCCAGAAGGACGCAAAGAAATAGCGACACTCCGGTGTCTATCAAGCAAGCATACAGAAAAGACCGCATTGGCGGTCTTTTCTGCCTGTATGTTTGCTTTTTTGTTGTTCAAACGCCTGATGCCCTGCACCAGACGCCAGACACATCAATTACTGGTGTGATTTCAGAATACTGAATAGAGGAGTTGCAATGAAAGAGGGTCTGCGATGGAGAATCGCGCTCACACTCGTTGTGGCAGTTTTGGGCTTAGCTTATACACTGCCTAGCATTCCTGCTGTCAAATCCTCTCCGCTGCAGAAGATTCTGCCCGATACCAAAGTCAACCTTGGCCTTGATCTCATGGGCGGCATCCATCTGACTCTCGGAGTGGATGTAGACAAAGCGCTCGAGAATGCGCTGTCCCAGACAGGACAGGATTTACGTGAACTTGCGCAAGATGAAGGCATCTTTCTTATGCGCCCCAGAGTGGTTGCAGGAGAAAGACTGGAATTTATTCTGCTGAAAGATCAGCAGAAAACCGAGCTGGAAGACCTGCTCAAAAAGCAGTTCACCAATCTGGCGGTTGCTCCACCTCAAGTGCTGAACGATGGCCGTGTGAAATACACTCTTTCGTTCAAGCAGGACTACAAAAAGTATGTTTCTGACCTCGCGCTTGATCAGGCAGTAAAAACCATTCGTAACCGAATTGACCAGTTTGGTGTATCTGAGCCCGACATCCGCAAGCAGCAGGATAACCGCATTCAGGTTCAGCTGCCCGGTCTTAAAGACCCGGAAAGAGCCATCCAGATCATCGGCAAAACCGCACACCTCGAGTTTAAGCTGGTTCGAGACGATGTAGACCCTGCAAACGCAGCAAAAGGCATTGTCCCCCCCGGCACCGAAGTGCGTGAGATGCAGCAGAGAAGCGGCGAAGGCGCACCGGCCACTATTGTTGTCAACCGCGAATCTGTGATGACCGGTGAGAACATTGTCAACGCACATGCCAGCTTTGACCAGTTCAATCAGCCATATGTTGTGATGGACTTTAACGAGCGCGGCGCACGTATTTTTGAAAACGTCACAGGTGAATATAAAGGACAGAGACTTGCCATCGTTCTTGACGGCAAAGTGTATTCCGCACCTGTGATTCAGGACAAAATCCGTGGCGGACGTGCAAGCATCACCGGCAGATTCTCCGATGCCGAAGCGCATGACCTTGCACTGGTACTCCGGGCCGGCGCACTTCCTGCACCTGTAAACATCCTTGAAGAACGTTCTGTCGGTCCTTCTCTGGGGCAGCAGTCCATTGATCAGGGCGTGATGGCAGCTCTTGCCGGTGGCGCACTGGTTGTCGTCTTCATGATTGTTTATTACGGCTTTGCCGGTATTGTCGCCAATATTGCTCTTGGTTTTACGTTGCTTCTTATTCTGGCAGGGCTCTCCGGTTTCGGAGCAACTCTTACTCTGCCGGGTATTGCAGGCATCATTCTTACTCTGGGTATGGCTGTTGACGCCAACGTTCTTATTTTTGAACGAATCCGCGAAGAGTTGCGAAACGGGCTGACGCCGCGGGCAGCTATTCAGGAAGGCTATAGCAGAGCCACGCTTACCATTGTTGATGCCAACGTAACCACCATCATTGCTGCTGTGATTTTGTACCAGTTCGGTACCGGTCCTATTCGCGGCTTTGCCGTTACGCTGAGCCTCGGTATTCTGGCCTCCATGTTCACCGCGATTTTTGTTTCGCGCGTCCTCATGGATCTCTGGAGCATTAAGCGGCAGGGCCAGAAGCTCAGCATTTAAGGAGAGGAATTCATGGGATTGTCCATAATCAAGCCCGATATCAATATTGATTTTGTCGGCCTGCGTAAAATATCTCTGTGCCTTTCCGGTCTGGTTCTTCTTGTTGGGATTTGCTCGCTTATCTTCAAGGGTGGCCCCAGCTACGGAATCGACTTTGCCGGTGGCGTAGTGGTTCAGGTTCAGTTTGACCGTGAAGTAAGCCCCGCAGACCTGAAAGAAAGTCTTGAAGGTCTGGAGCTGCCCGGTCTGTCAGTTCAGCGCTTTGGCGACGATGCTGACAACGAATACCTTGTCCGGGTTTCTCAGGCAGGGGAGAACCCTGAAGAGCTGCGCGGCGATATTGCAGAAGCCTTCGGTGCCAAGTTGACCGGAGCAAAGTTTGAAATCAAACGCCTTGAAATGGTCGGCCCGAAAGTCGGGGCTGATTTACGATCAAAAGCGGTCGAAGCTTTGTACTTTGCGGTTCTTTTGATTGCTATTTACATTTCGGGCCGTTTTGAACAGCGATGGTTTACCGCAGGCCTTATGGCAGCTGCGCTGGCAACAGGCATGTACCTGCTTGGGCAGCTTGGCATAAGCAAGGCAGGCCTTGTGTTTGCAGCGTTGCTGCTTACGCTTGTTCTTTGCTGGAAACTTAAGCTTAACTTCGCATTAGGAGCACTTGTTGCTCTCATTCACGACGTGGCAATTACGGTTGGGTTGTTCTCCCTGCTAGATAAGGAGTTTGACCTGACCATTGTTGCAGCGCTGCTAACCATCATCGGTTATTCGCTGAACGACACCATCATCGTGTATGACCGAATCCGTGAATACAGACTGGCTCACCAGAATGAGCCGCTGGGTTCTGTGATCAACCTTGCAATCAACCAGACTTTGAGCCGTACCATCCTTACGTCCGGCACGACTTTGCTGGTAATCCTAACGTTGTACTTCCTCGGCGGCGGCGTTATCCATGACTTCGCGCTGGCGATGCTTATCGGCGTGGGTGTAGGTACATATTCTTCAATATTTGTAGCCAGCCCTATTCTGCTTATGCTCGGGGTGGATATTCCTGTTGAAGAAAAAGTAGCTGAAACGCCGTAAGCGGCACCAACAGCAAGCTTTAAGAGCGTCCTTCGGGACGCTCTTTTTTTTCAATAAAATAAAAGCAAGAATTCGTTGCATTTATTATTAATAATTTGCTAACATTTAAAGCAGTGCAACTATCTTGTTTTATGACCAATGCCTAACAATTGCGGAGGATATGATGAAAAAGATGATTACAGTACTGAGCCTTTGTCTGGCTCTTGGCACCGGTGCAGCCATTGCAACGGCAGCAGAGGACGGCGCTTCACTGTACCGTAAATGTACCGGATGCCACGGTGCTGACGGCAGCAAGCAGCCCATGGGAGTAGGGACCCCTGTTAAAGGGCAGAGCGCAGATGAGCTCTACAACAAGATGAAGGGATACACAGACGGCAGCTTCGGCGGTTCGAAAAAGGCTGTCATGGTCAACATCCTGAAGCGTCTTGATGATGCTCAGATTAAGACACTGGCTGACTATATCGCCACATTGTAACGCCTTCATACTTTCGGGAGGAACCTGTGAAATCTCCTGCCGCTCAGATGTTGCTGATAATTGCTCTGTTACTGTGTTCTGTCTTTGCATATGCGAATGAGGCCACTCAGCACCGCATGCACGAGATGGATGCGGCAATGTCTGCCGCTATGGATAACCAGCACGAAAGCAATCATACCGAGGCAGGCGGAGAGCATGTTCGTACAGCATCCGGCGTGGAGCTTCCGCCTGATGCTGTACATGTACACCCGGCTGCGGCCGAGCAGGAAAATGTAGCAGGCGTTGACGAAAAGCTCGGCAACTACATTCCCGAAGGACTGATCTTTAAGAATGAGCAGGGGGATGATGTTGATATACGTTCACTGATGGACGTTCCCACCATCATCGCCCCTGTTTATTACACCTGCCCGACTGTCTGTAATATCCTTATGAGTTCAATAGCCAGCGTCTTGCCGGGAGTGAGGTTGACCCCCGGAAAAGATTACAAAGTTCTCAGTGTCAGCTTTGATGAGCTTGACACCCCAGAGCTTGCTGAAAAGAAAAAGCATAATTACATGCAGGCGTTGGACAACAAATTCTCATCCGATTCATGGGTATTTTTAACTGGAACCAAACAGAATATCGACGCGTTCATGGACAGCATCGGCTTTCGCTTTCAACGAGTAGAAAAAGATTTTGTTCATCCTGTGGTATTAATTGCAGTTTCTCCGGAAGGAAAAATAGTGCGCTACCTTTACGGTAATGGCTTTCTTCCCTTCGATATCACCATGGCTGCAACAGAAGCAGCAGAAGGCAAAATCGGCCTGTCTGTCAAAAGGGTTCTTGCTTACTGCTTTTCCTACGACCCCGAAGGAAAACGATACGTTTTTGATTTTATGCGCATAGCAGGCGTAGTTGTTCTCTTCGGCATCGGAATCTTTGTTTTCATTCTCTTCCGAGGCGGTAAAAAGCGATCAGGTTAAACTTCAGGTAAACTGCTAACGTTCTACATGAGGTGGATATGGTGACAACTGAAGCTTCAGACTCTGCCAGAGGCTTCTGGGGCCCTCTGGATGGAACCAAAAACAACATCGGATCTTGGATTTTTTCCACCGACCATAAGCGCATAGGAATACTCTATTTCTATGGTATTATCGGCTTTTTTCTGGTCGGCCTGTTACTGGGTTTCCTTGTCAGGCTGGAGTTGATCGCGCCAGGCAGAACCATCATGGACGCACAGACGTACAACGCAGTGTTTACGTTGCACGGTGTTGTCATGATTTTCCTGGTCGTCATTCCCAGCATTCCTGCAGCATTCGGTAATATTTTTCTGCCTATTCAAATAGGTGCCGAAGATGTCTCCTTCCCAAAATTAAACAACTTTTCATGGTGGCTGTATGTTACCGGCGCTGTTCTTGCGCTCAGTTCGCTTTTTACAGGTGACGGTCCGCCTGATACCGGATGGACGTTTTACGTTCCGTTCAGCAATGTGACGACAACCAACGTCAATGTTGCAGTAGCTGCCGTGTTCATTCTCGGCTTTTCTTCCATTCTCACCGGACTTAACTTCATCACCACCATTCACCGCTTGCGTGCACCGGGAATGACATGGACCCGCCTGCCCCTTTTTGTATGGTCTCTGTACGCAACAGGCTGGATACAGGTACTGGCTACACCGATACTGGGCATTACCGTTCTGTTAATTTTTGTTGAGCGTGTAATGGGAGTGGGGCTGTTTGATCCTTCGAAGGGTGGAGACCCGCTTTTGTATCAGCACCTTTTCTGGATTTACTCACATCCCGCTGTATACATTATGATTCTGCCTGCAATGGGCGTTATTTCAGAGATTTTGCCGGTTTTCTGTCGCAAGAAAATTTTCGGGTATAAAATGATTGCCTTTTCCAGTCTTGCGATTGCATTTGCAGGCTCACTGGTGTGGGCGCACCATATGTTTACCAGCGGAATGAGCGACACGGCTGTTCTTGTTTTTTCGTTTCTGACCTTTGTGGTTGCCATTCCGTCTGCAATCAAGGTGTTTAACTGGGTTTCAACCATGTTCAAAGGAGCGATTCACTTAGAGCCGCCAATGTACTACGCCATGGCATTCATTTTTCTTTTTTCCATAGGCGGCCTTACAGGATTGGTGCTTGGTTCTGCCGGAACGGATATCCATGTACATGACACATACTTTGTAGTTGCCCATTTTCACTACGTAATTTTTGGAGGGTTGGGCTTTGGGCTTTTCGGGGCCATGCACTATTGGTTCCCGAAAGTATACGGCAGGATGTACAACAAAAAAATCGCTAACATTTCCTGCCTGATTACATTCATCGGCTTTAACGTTCTTTATTTCCCGCTGTTTATTATCGGTCTTCAAGGGATGCCCAGAAGGTATTACGACTACCTGCCCCAGTATACTACAGGACACTTCATCTCCACTGTCGGGTCATGGATTCTGGCGGCAGGGCTTCTTTTAATGTTGTGGAATCTCTTTAAGGGAGCAAAAAGCGGTGCACCAGCAGGTAGCAACCCGTGGGCTGCAGCCACACTGGAGTGGACAATTCCTTCGCCCCCGCCTCATCATAACTTTATAAAAGAACCGGTTGTCACCCACGGGCCATATGACTTTGAAGGGGTTAGTGCTGATGAGTAATGTCCATAACGACTATCTAGGTGCCAAAATCGGTATGTGGCTATTTTTATTCACAGAGGTTCTGTTGTTTGGCGGATTATTTCTACTGTACGCAGTATATCTTCACCAGCACCCGGCAGAATTCCATGCAGCCAGTAAAGAGCTGAATACCGTTCTGGGTACCTTTAATACAGTTGTACTGATTACCAGCAGCTTTTTCGTCGCCATTTCAATCAGTGCCTTGCAGCAGGGCAAGGTCGTTCTGTGCAAAAGAATGTTAATCCTTACAATAGGGTGTGCGCTCATATTTCTAGTCGTCAAATACTTTGAGTGGAGTGCCAAAATCTCGCATGGCATCTTTCCGGACAGCCCGGAATTATTGAAGCGACCTGCCGGAGAAATCGTCTACTTCGGACTGTATTACGTCATGACAGGATTACATGGCATTCATGTAATCATCGGGGGAGCAGTCCTGTTGTACGCCTATCGTCTTATTGGTCTGGGCAGGATGACTCCCGACAATTTTGTGTTTTTGGAAAACAGCGGACTGTATTGGCATCTGGTAGACCTTGTATGGATTTACCTTTTTCCGCTCTTCTACCTCATCGTTTAGGAGTAGCCATGAGCCAGAACAATCACAGCCATGCGGTAAGCTTCAGATTGAATACAATAATATGGATTGCTTTGCTTGTGTTGACAGGCATCACCGTTACAGCCTCACGCTTTGATTTCGGTTTTCTGAATGTCGTTGTGGCGTTGACAATAGCTACATGCAAAGCGGGGCTGGTAACGTTATTCTTTATGCACCTGAAATATGAGGGTACGCTGATACGGATAATGGTTTTTCTGGCATTTGCAGTTCTTGCAATAGCCATAGGGTTCACATTCTTTGATGTCGCGTACAGGTAGGTGTTTATGTTTCCGCAGTCACTAAATCCCGTACAGCAAGTTGATTTTGCCTTTTATATTATTTTCGGATTTTCAATCGTTGTGCTTATCTGCATCACGGCGTGCATGGTGTGGTTTGCTTGGCGCTATCACCATACACGGCACCCCAAACCGGCAGACTTTGACGGAAACATAACCGCAGAAGTATTATGGACGGTTATTCCTACGATCATCGTTATGGGAATGTTCTATTACGGATGGCAGGGCTTTAAAGCACTGCGGTCTGTTCCGGCAAATGCGCTGGAGGTAAAAGTCACCGCACGCATGTGGTCCTGGGCGTTCGAATATCCTAACGGGAAACGCTCCAACATCCTGTATGTTCCGGTTAATCAGGCTGTCCGTTTGAATATGACTTCCGCGGATGTACTGCACAGTTTTTATGTTCCGGCATTTCGCATAAAAATGGACACGGTTCCAGGCATGGAAACATACGCATGGTTTAAGGCGGAACGTAAAGGCGAGTACGACATCTTGTGTGCCGAATACTGCGGTCTGAAACATGCCAACATGCTTTCAACTGTTGCAGTGCTGCCAGAAAAAGACTTTGAGAACTGGCTCACCCGGCAGAGCAATTCCGGCGGAGCAGCAAAAGCACAAGCTCTTATGGAAACGCATGGTTGCACTTCCTGCCATTCTCTGGATGGCAGCGAAGGCTTGGGACCGACACTTAAAAACATATACGGTAAAAGCCGCAAAGTGATTCTGCCGGACGGCACCCTGAAAGAAGTAGTAGTTGACGAACCCTACCTGCGCCGTGCCTTGTTTGAACCGAACAGCGAAGTAGTTCAGGGGCATGATCCCATAATGCCGTCATATACTGATACGATGTCTAAAGACGAAGTGGACAGCGTTGTTAACTGGATGATGAATGGCAATCAGACTCCCGTTGAAGAAGGAAGAAGGCTTGTTCAGGAAGAGGGTTGCATTTCCTGTCACTCGACAGACGGTTCTGAAATTGTAGGTCCAAGTCTGAAAAATCTATACGGCTCCGAGCGGGTAATTCTGAAAGACGGCGTTGAAAAAAAACAAATCGCAGATGAAGCGTACCTCAGGGAAAGCATTGTCGATCCCTTGACGTTGCTGACGAAAGGATATGACCCGATAATGCCGCCGTATGAACTTGAAGAAAGCAGAATGACAGCATTGATTGAATACATGAAAAGCCTGTCGGATAAATCTGCTCCTGCACCGGAAAATAAGGAACAGTAGCGTGATTCGCGGCTATCTGCCTTTATTCAGAATAAAAGTAGCCTTTATGGTGGCAACCTCAACCGCATTCGGCTACCTGCTGCAGGCAGGCACTGTTGACTGGCGGCTGTGGGTATGCTCACTGGCTACGTTCACGCTTACTTGCTGTTGTTCCGTATTCAACCAGATACAGGAAAGAGAGCTTGATGCCAGAATGCCCAGAACATGCCAGCGTCCTGTGGCAAAAGGGCTTTTAACTCCCGCAGCCGCACTTATTCCGGGCATAGTTCTTTTACTGGCCTCTGCGGGGCTTCTGCACGCGAGCGGGGGAATAACGCTTCTAGGTATGGGGGCTTTTGTTATTATCACATACAATGGCCTTTATACGCCTTTAAAGCGCATCAGTTCCTTTTCTCTGCTTACAGGCGCTGTTCCCGGTGCACTACCACCTGCATTCGGCTGGGTTGCAGCCGGTGGGAGTGTATTTTCGCCACAGTTGGTTATAGTCACAATGGTCTATTACTTGTGGCAGGTTCCGCATTTCTGGTTACGGGCAGAAAAAGATCGTGCAGCCTATGCAGAACAGGGGTTACCGTTGCCTTCCATACAATTGGCAACACGCTTTTCTCCGCTTCTTAACCTCTGGTACTCATCATATCTTACTGCACTGTTGCTGATACCTCTTTTTCCATTCATGCATTCTGCGGTATTGCGCGTAGGTATTTGCTTTACCGTTATTGCAGCATTTATGGTTACAGGCATAATCCTGCGTTCTCCTGAGCGTGGATTTCATATTATTAATGCCAGCATGCTAAGTGTTATGTTATTGCTGGTAGCAGACAGGCTTATCGGTGGCAGTCTGATTTTTTAAGAATACGCGCGGAGTAAAGGAGGAGAGCCATGCTGATTATGTGGATACATCCCATCCTGCAACTGCTGGCCACAGTGGCAGGATGCTATGTGTTATATCTCGGCTTTCACCGGTTCATGATGCTGCATATGAACAGAAAAATGCCTTTCGACTGGAAAAAGCATGTTTACTGGGGAAAAATAGCTATCGGTATCTGGATGATAGGCCTTGCGCTGGGACTTTTCTTTGCATGGGTAGGCTGGGGAGTTATTCTGATCACGGACTGGCACTATCTTATCGCTTTCATGGTTATTCCCACCGGCATATGTGCTTTCGTTACCGGATATATACTTGATAAGTACAAAAAAAGACGAAAGCTGCTCCCGCTTCTTCATGGACTGAACAACCTGCTGCTTATGGTTCTTGTTTTTTTCCAGCTATACACAGGCATTCTGATTATCCGTGACTATTTACTATAGTCTTTGTCTTCTCACATCACCCTGAATGTCCAGCGTAGCTGAGAGGCTGCATACAAAAAAGAAGCGGACCACCGTCAGGTGGCCCGCTTTTCTGTCAGTAAGAACAATCTGCTAGTCTACACGATAGTGGCAGCCGACGCTCTGTTTGTTGCGTCTGGCAGCCATTGTGACCACATAGCCAGCCTGACAACCGTGGAACAGGTCGACAAGAGGCTTTGAAATGGGCGTACGTTTGTAAAAATCACTCACATGGCGCCACAGGTCACGCATTTCATCATGGGCTCTCTGAAGGCGGCTGGAGGTCCTTGTAATGCCCACATAGTTCCACATGGTGTTCCTGAGAGTTGTCCAGTCCTGCGCAATCAACGCCGGATCGTCATTTTTCTCATCTCCAAGCGGATTCCAGTCAGGGATAGACTCACGTAAACGCTTTTTAAGGGCAGAACGCCGGCTAAGCCGCTTCTTGATATCAAGAGCGGAATTACGGCCCCAGAGCAGTGCTTCCAACAGCGAAGTGCTCGCAAGACGGTTCGCACCATGCACACCGGTACAATTGCATTCACCAACGCTGTAAAGCCGCTCCAGAGTGGTCCGTCCGTTCAGGTCAGCCAACACGCCGCCGCAGAAGTAGTGGGCAGCGGGAACAACAGGAATAGGCTGGTTACGAATGTCGATTCCAAGCTTCAAGCAGCGCTGGAAAATTGTGGGGAAGCGTGTTTCAAGATTGTGCTCCACGTAATTGGCAGCATCAAGAAACACACAATCTGCACCGGTAGAAAGCATTTCTTCCACAATAGCCCGTGCAACAATATCACGCGGAGCAAGGTCTGCGCGGGGATCATAGCGCTGCATGAACGTCTCACCCTTGGCATTCACAAGCTTGGCACCTTCACCACGCATAGCCTCTGTAATCAGAAAGCGCCGTTCGGCCCTGTGGTAGAGAGCAGTGGGGTGGAACTGTACAAACTCTGCATTTTCGATACGGGCACCAGCTCTGTATGCCATAGCAAGGCCGGAACCAACGCATACCGGTGAATTTGTGGTATGCAGATAAATCTGTCCGATACCACCGGTTGCAAGAACAGTGTAATCGGCAAGAATGGTTTCTACGCACTTCAGCTTTTCATTAAAAACATACGCTCCGGCACATTGATTATTCAGCTGGTATTTAAACTCAAGGCTGCGACCATGGTGATGGCTTGTCAAAAGGTCAATGGCTGTACGGTTGGTCAGCACTTTAATATTCGGCGATGCCTGCACTTCCCGAATCAGGCCATCCATGATTGCCCGGCCAGTGTAGTCCGCGCAGTGCAAAATACGCTGGGCAGCATGGCCGCCTTCCATGGTCATATCCCATTCACAGTCTGCGCCGGACTTTCTGTCATCATGCTGTCTGGCAAAAGGAATATTCAATCGATCAACAAGTACACTCTGCACCGCGGGCGGACCTTGCACACTCACATGGCGTACAGCGCGGGAAGAATTGTAGTGGTGTCCTGCAATCAGAATGTCTTTTTCCAGCTGCTTAGGGTCACTGTCATGCGCTTTAAAAACAATACCACCCTGAGCCAGCGCAGTATTTCCCAAATCCAGAGAGTCCCCGCTGGTAATAAGAGTTACTTCCACGCCAAGGTCAGCGAGAGTCAATGCTACGGTTGCGCCAGCAATGCCGGAACCGATAACAAGTACGGGGGTAACCGGACGGAAATTGGACATCAGAAACTACTCCTGCGTGTTAGGCGCATGCCTTCAGCATACGCTCGAGGGCAACACGGGCGTTGTCCTGCATTTCCATGGGAACCATAACTGGTTCATAGGTTCCGGCCTCAACAGCAAGCAGGGTGGAGGCCAGCTTTTCTTCAGTAACACTGTTCATGTGCGTACATGCGCTTTCCAGCAACGGCATGATGGTCTTTTTGCCCGCATACTGCTTTGCCAGACGCTCAACAAGGTTGATTTCCGTTCCGACAGCGATAGTCGCACCTTCCGGAGCCTCATCAACATATTTAATAATAAAAGAAGTAGAGCCGGCAGCATCAGACATGTGCACAACTTCCTGACTGCATTCAGGGTGCACCACGATACGAATACCATGATGTTCTTCACGCATTCTGGAAATCTGCCGCAGATTGAAGCGGGCATGAATAGCGCAGCAACCGGGCCACATCAGCAGCGTGGCTTTATCTGCGGCTTCAAAATCAATAGCGGTGCCGCCCTTACGAATATCCAGTATGTGGCGCCTATCCTCGGGCAAGCCCAGAATATCCGCTGTATTTGAAGCAAGATTTTTATCAGGAATAAACAGTACGGCATCCCCCTGTTCAAAAGCCCACTCAAGCATCTTTTTTGCGTTGGCAGAGGTGCATACAGAGCCGCCATGTTTACCCACAACAGCTTTTACAGCCACAGAGGAGTTCACATACGTAAGCGGAACAATACGCCGGCCACGTTCAGCAAGTCGTGAAAAAACGCTTTCAACGCGTTCGGCAGGAGCCATCTGGGACATCACGCAATTGGCATCCGGTTCCGGCAGATAAACTTTTTGTCCGGGCCGAGAAAGCAGTGCCGACGATTCTCCCATAAAGTACACACCGCAAAACACGATGTGTTCAGCTTCGACCTCAGCAGTTTTACGGGCAAGCTCTAACGAGTCGCCACGAAGATCAGTATGCCTGATCACCGTATCGTGCTGATAATGGTGCCCCATAATAGTGAGCTTTTTACCCATACGGGACTTGATTTCAGTAATTTTTTCAAAAGAAGGATTCGTCATAATTCTACTCGCTGATTCGCATGCTGAAGTCGGCAGAAGGAGCTGAATGAGTAAGCCTACCTACAGATATATAATCCAGCTTGCGACCGGACGCATCTGCTAGAGTACGGATAGTCTCCAACGTTACTCCGCCGCTTGCTTCAGTTTCAATATGCGCAGGGATGTAAGGCAGGGCTTCTGCCAGACCTGCAGCATCCATATTGTCCAGCATAATTCTGTCCACGGAACAAGAGACTGCCTCTTGTACATCCGCCACGGTCCGACATTCAACCTCAATCGGCGGACAAGGAGCGTATGCCGTACGTAAACGTTCTACCGCTGCGGTTATACTTCCTGCCAGATCAATATGGTTATCTTTCAGCATCAGCATTTCGGCAAGATTACGCCGATGGTTCAGGCCTCCGCCGATGATTACCGCATATTTTTCCGGATAGCGCAGCCCGGGCAAAGTCTTACGTGTATCAAGCAGACGTGTGCCCGAGCCTTCAAGCGCAGCTGCATAGCGTGCCGTAAGGTTGGATATGCCGGAAAGATGTGTCATAAAGTTTAAAATAATGCGCTCGGCTTTAAGCAATCTGCGCGCAGAGGCTTCCAGCCGGACCACCAGAGACCCGTTTGAAACACGGTCTCCGTCGGCGGCAAACGTTTCTACCGTGTAGTCGTCAAAACCGGCAGGTTGAGGATCGCGCTCAATGACCCGATCCATTATATATCGAACATACGTCAGCCCGCATACAATAGTGTCTTCTTTGGCCACAATCTGGGCCTTAAGTCGCTGTTCGGGCGCAAAAACCGCATTACTTGTCAGATCCGGACCATCTTCATCTATGGCCAGATCAATAGCGGATAACGTGAACTGCAACGCCTCACCGGTGAAAAAAAAGTTGATACTGCTCGTTGTCATGGGATTGTTAAGGTACATGCTACATGATAGAGGCACAATGCCTCTTGGGTATTGATTCTTGGGGTGTTACGACTCAGACCATTTTTCGTCAAGCGGTTCTCAAACATTTGATGGAAACATTGCGCTGCCAATATACAGCTTTCATAGGATAAAATCATATGACTGATGAAAATACCCACCACGAGCCTGAGCAGCGCTCAAACGATACAATGCAGAAGGACAAAGGAATCTCGGAAGACAGCCGCGAGCGTCGTGAGATTGCACTGCACTTTTGTCGTGAAGAAAAAGCGGAAGCAGAGTTTGCACACCCTGCAGACGTTGCAGAGCATATGGAAAACCTGTCGCTTGAGAAACAGGTTTGCCTTATGCAGCACCTTTCAGCAGAGGATGCGGCTGAAGCTCTAGCTGAAATGGACGAGTACTCCCGTACGGAGATTCTGCAGAACCTCGACTGGGATGAGGCCGCCAGTATTCTGGCGGAGATGTCGCCTGACGACGCTGCGGACGTTCTGGACGAGTTGGATGAAGAACTCAGTGACGCGCTGTTACGTTATTTTGAAGCCGACGACGCAGAGGAGCTGCGAACCCTGATGGCATTTGACCCCGACACGGCGGGCGGGGTCATGAACACGGAAATAATTATCCTCGATCACAACGTGACTGCAGATCAGGCGATTATGCAGATACGTCGTGAGATCGAGGATAAGGAAATTCCTTACTACGCCTACATCGTTGATGAACAGGAACGCCTTGTGGGTGTTCTTTCCTTGCGCAACCTGCTGCTTTGCAGACCCCGTACCCTGTTGAAAGATGAAGTCAGCGCACAGAGCCTGATTTCTGTTGTTTTTGACGCGGACAAAGAAGAAGTTGCTCACCAGCTTGCTCACTACAACTTCATGGCCATGCCGGTTGTTGATTACGAGGGACGGTTGCTGGGCGTTGTTACCTACGACGACATCATCGACATCATTCATGACGAAGCAAGTGAAGACATGCTCGGTATGGTTGGTGCCGGTCAGGACGAAACAACAGATACACCGTGGCTGGAGTCCGTCAAAAAACGACTGCCCTGGCTTGTCATCAACATGGCAAACTCTGCGTTCAGTGCATGGGTGGTCAGCCTTTTTGAAGGTTCAATCGCCACTATGGCAATCTTGGCAGTTCTTATGCCGATTGTTGCAAATCAAGCAGGCAATACCGGTCAGCAGGCGCTTGCTGTTATGATCAGACAGCTTGCGACAGAGCGGTTTGACAGAAAGAAGTCTTGGCTTGCCGTGTGGCGTGAAGCAAAAATCGGCATGTTGAGCGGGCTTATTGTAGGTGTTCTGGTACTGATTGCAGTATTCATGCTTACAAACAATCTGCTGCTTGCCCAGATTATGGCTACAGCACTGCTGCTTGATATGCTGCTGGGCGCACTGGCCGGCGCGTCAATTCCGCTTATTCTTAAGGAGCTGGGAAGAGACCCTGCGCAGGCTTCCAGCATTTTTCTGACGGCGATTACAGATGGTGCAGGCTTTTTCATCTTCCTAGGACTGGCAACAACGATTCTGCTATAGCCACGAGGGGCTTGAGCCACTTGCAGCTAGGAATTTCCACTAACAGACATATATAAAAAAGCCGGAGAGCATGCTCTCCGGCTTTTTTATCACGTACCTGCCAGTCACAACTGTTACCAGCGGGAAGTAGGATTTGCATTATGGATTCTTCGGGCAATGTACATGAAAGGAGTATCAAGCAGGGCAACAACCCCTTTGAAAATGTATGTTGTCAGCATGATTTCAAGAAGAATCGGAGTGGGGAAAACACCCCAGAAAGCAATAAGGCAGAAAACAGCAGAGTCGATCATCTGGCTGACAAGCGTACTTGCGTTATTGCGCAACCACAAAAAATGCCCTTCGGTTTTCTTTTTCCAGAATTCAAAAGCCCAGACATCATGCATCTGGGAGGTGAGGTACGCTGCAATACTGGCAATAGCCAGACGCGGAAGCACGCCAAATATCGCCGAAAGGTGCGGCTGTGCAAAATCATCTGCTGCAGGAGTGAACATCAGCGCAATCTGCATATAAATTGTGGCCATCACCACAACGGTGAAGCCCAGAAGAACACCGCGCTGTGCTTCTTTGCGCCCATAAAATTCACTCAACATGTCTGTAGCCAGAAAAACACCCGCATAAAGAATGTTACCCAACGTCGTCGTCATGCCGAAAAGCGTAACCGTTTTAAGCACCTGAATATTGCACAACAGCAGGTTGAAAACGATAATCCCGTAAATGCCAGCTCTTCCGAAAAAGCGAAAGAGAGCCAAGGCCAGTGTGAGATCCAGCAGCGCAAAGCCTATCCATAATATTTCGTTCAAAACTATACCTCCGGCAAATGAAAAGACAGAGCGCGTGGCTCTGTCTTTATTATGATAAGCTGAGATGCTGTATTACCGAAAAAGGGTCAAGTCAACGCTCTATTGAGCATGTTTAATCTTCTCCGAACAGCCGTTGGTAAAGGAGCAGACCACGTTTCTTCCGTTTGCTTTTGCAAGATAAAGTGCTGAATCAGCTTCCTTAACCAGGTCATCCCGCGAGTTTAATGCTCCAGGCCTTACACCGGTCAGACCAATGCTGATAGTCACCTTAATTGCTTGTCCATGGTGCCGGAAAGTTCTCGCCTCAATGGCTTTACGCAAACGCTCCGCAAGCACCCGAGCCTGCTTTTCTTCGGTATGAGGCAAAATGGCAACAAATTCCTCACCGCCATATCGGGCACAATAGTCTGTAGAGCGGATAGTATCGCGCAACAAGCTTGAAAGCTCACGCAAAATGGCATCACCTACCTGGTGGCCATAGCGGTCATTAATTTGCTTAAAGTAGTCAATATCAAGCATCATCAGGGTAAGGGGCAGACGGTATCTGCCATGCCTGTCAAGTTCATCCCTAAGCTTGCTATCAAAATGACGACGGTTATGCAGCTGTGTTAAACCATCATGGTCGGCCTGAGTACGCATCTCACTAAAAAGCAGTGCGTTTTTTACAGCCAGTGCAAGATGACGCATGGCCGAGTGGAGTACCTGCACCTGATCCTTACCCAGATTGCAATCATCCTGCGTCAAAAGGGCAATACAACCGACTGTTTCTGTACGCATCTTGAGCGGCAATAAAATGACTTTCCCCGGTTCCGGCGCATCAGTTGCTGGACCATCCCCCAACAATTCAACTTTGTATCCGGCGACAGGGCTTCCGCTCAGCTTGGCAGCAGCCTTAAGCAACATCTGCGACCACTCAAAGCCTTCAGGAGAATGTTCATTCACGCCAAGGAAAAGCTCTGCCTCAATGGAGTCTGCCTGCTGGGGAAGCCACAACGCAGCATGCAGCCCCTTCAGGGGAAGCAACATACCAAGGTCTTCACGGGCATTATTTAATATTTCAACAGGATCAAGGCTTTCAGCAGCCCGTGAAAGGAAGGTTACAATAAATTCAAGAATGTCATTCTTGCGGGCAAGCATCTCGCGCTCAAGGCATATCTCGCGCGTCATCCTGATGATATCATTATATAAGGTCTGCATTTCTGCAGCACGCAAAAAGACTTCGCGCACCCGCGACTCTATCAGCGGTGCATTCAGAATATCAGTGAATCCGGCATCCAGAGCTGCCTGCACATACTCTGGTGACACATCTTCTTCCAAAAGCAGGACGCGCGGAATAAGGTGCAAAAACTGCACGTCTGCGTCGGGCAAAGCGGAAATCTCTTCCCATCCTTGCTGTGAAATCCAAACGAGTGCGGGTTCTTCTGCATCAAGAGAAAGGTTATCAGGCAGCTGGTCATCCCAGTTATGCATGGCGCATCCGTTGCACGCTACACTTTCAAGAAAAACAGCGACTTCGGACTCCAGCTTGATTCCCCACATCATCAGCGGATTCTTATGGTTCACGTATATATCCTCCCCCCAGAGTAACTGGGTGATTCTTCATAGACGCCCATAAACATGCAAATAAAGATCCCCAAAATATATACATATCAATTTCAATGGATTACAAATACCAGCAAAAACACTAGCAGTAATCAAAGTCAAAAGACTGCCTGAGATTTGACATTCGTTAATTTCTATGTCTTTTCAGGATAATGCTTAACCCAACTTCATCCGGTCGCATCTGGGCTTCCATTCATCCTTTCATTGAAACTGGTGAAATAATGGGACGGAGTGTTGCGAATGCGACATTTCTACAGCAGCTTTTCAAACAAAACCCGTACGATGAATACCACTTTTTTTTACAAAGTGATTCGCACTGTACACAATTGCGGCAATGGGCAATGCGGGAAGCACCTGCGCTGTTCGAGTCCTGCAGGGTTCATATTGCAACAAGAACAAGCCTTCTTGATGCGATAACAAATAATAAATACCACTGTTTCCATCTCTCTGACTGCATTGTGGATGCGGCAAGTCTTTCCCGAGTACGAAATAAGTTCGCCTGCAATATTTTCCCCATCACAGGGGCAACTCATTCGCTAAGTTACTCATGGTACCCTTCCGCGTTTCTGGCGCATATGTGGCAGGGCACCTGCCGGCGTGACGCGCTTATTGCAACATCTCATGCCGGAAAAGCGGTCGTACGCAAAATGTATGACACTCTCGCAAACATGTACCAGCTTTCTCCAAGCCAGTTTATTGCACCCCGCATAGAGCAAATTCCACTTGCAGTATCTGATTCGCTTTTAAGGCATAGCGCGCAGGAAAGAGCCTCAATGCGGGCACAACTGGGACTTGCAGACACCCAGCGCATGGTGCTTATCACAGGCAGAGTTTCGCACTATTCCAAAATGGACGTAGTTCCTGTGTTAAGAGCCTTTCAGCGGTTATTTGCTGAGGGTATAACGCCTTCAAGCGTAATGCTGGTACTGGCTGGCTGGACGGATGAAGCCGACAACACTCCGCAGGCATTGTATCAGCTTGCGAAGGCGTTGAATTTGCCTTTTGCCATCGTCAACAGACCTGATGATGAAACCAGAAACACGCTGTATCAGGCTGCGGATATATACCTTTCTGCATCTGACAATGTGCAGGAAACTTTCGGTCTGACGATTCTGGAGGCTGCTGCAGCAGGGTTACCGGTAATCGCTTCTGACTGGAACGGATACCGTGATTTAGTTGTTCATGAACAAACGGGATTCCTGATTCCTACAATCGGTACTCCGGACTCCAGCGAGTCTGACACACTTGCAAGAGTTCTGTTTGATAACCAGTACCACCTTAATCTGGCCCAACAAACAGCTGTTGATATACCGGAGCTTAGCAGCGCACTGAAAACACTGCTGAAAAACCCTGAGTTGGCCCGCCAGATGGGTGAAGCTGGTCGAAACAGAGTTGCCGGCAAGTTTGTTTGGAGCAGGGTCATCGAACAACATGAACAACTATGGAACTCTCTGAGTACTGAACCTGTAGATGAACAAACATTGCGTTCAGCCGTGCATCCGCAACAGCTGAACTACGCTTCCATTTTTTCAAAACACCCGTCTGCCATTCTGGATAAAAATCAAACTGTTCAAACAAGCAGGGCAGGGCAGGCAGTATATCGAGGGCACGATCATCCGGTAATTTATCTGGCCATAGAAGACAGAGTGCCGCAGAACGCTTTACGAAGAGTGCTTTTCTCCGCCCGTAACCCCGTCTCGACAAAAGAATTGCTACGTAACCTCGCCGAGCTGGGACTCACCGGAGAACGGGCCTGGTTTTTAATTTTATGGGCACTGAAACAAGACCTGCTGGAGCGAAGCGACAGGTGAGGCATGTTCACACACACAGCTTGCTGTGCAGACGCGGAGGAGCAGCCAGAATTGCCACACTGATCCAGAATCAGTTGGCAACCGGTATATTAGCTAACAACCTGACGTTTACGCGTTCCGCAGAAGTTGATGACAGTGAAAGGGTTTTGCCTGAAGAAGGCTCCTGCCTGCAACTGGACATACAGCACCTAAGCTCCTGTGCTCAAAAAAATACTACCCTTCACCTGCACAGCACCCGTAACTGGGCGCTAGCTCTGGAACAAGCTCTCAACTTTTCTGAATGTTTTATCACGTTGCATGATGCCTCACTTCTGACAGGGGGCTGCCCATTTCCCATGGGCTGTAAAGGCTGGCTGGAAGGTTGCTATTCACCCTGCCCCCGTAAGTATCCTGATGCGCGGAGTCGCCAGCACCTGCAAAAAAAACTGCTTACAGCTCTTGCCCCGCGGCTTGTCAGCCCCAGTGGCTGGCTCAAACGAATGGCCAGACGTACACTTCCTCAGCTTTCATGCACTGTCATTCCCAACGGGGTAGAAGATATGCTTTACCCGCAAGGGAAAAAACAGGCAAAAAAGGAATCAGGGATCGCTGCTGACGCAAAGGTAGTTTTGTTTCTGGCCCATGGTGGTCAAAATGCTGCATATAAGGCTGGAAACAATTGGATTTCTGTATGGAAGCAGATTGAAAACTTTCCTGAAGTTCTTTGCATGATGGCAGGTGGGGATACGACAGAACAATATGGCAGGCTTCTCATTTTGCCATACCTTGACCGGACCAAGCTCTCATTGGTGCTTTCTGCCGCAGACATTCTTGTTTATCCGTCATTAGGGGACAACCATCCTTTGGTTGTACTGGAAGCGCTGTCTGCAAAAACACCTGTTGTTGCTTTTGCAGAAGGGGGAATCATTGAACAAATACAGCACGGGCAGACCGGGCTAATTACAAAGCCCGGAGATTGGAATTCACTGACTGCACACTGTAAAAGCTTGCTCAGAAGCACACATCAGCTGAAAACGATGGGAAAAAATGCGCGCAGTATATGGAAAAGCTCATTTACTGCAGAGCAAATGGTACTTGAATACCGTAATCTTTTTGAAGTTACTGACGAGTAGTGCGCCTTCCGGAAATTTTATCCAGCTCTTCAAGCAGCTCTTTAAAGCTCACTTTACTATACAGCATAAAAATATGGCTCACCGGAGTCAGCTCTCTTAAAGTCCAGCCAGCTGCGCGGGGTTTTAAACCTTCCATAGGAAGCACCATATTATCCATTCGAGAAAACAAAGCGACAGCAGGCACTGTTATTGACGGCTCATCCGCTTCCAGCTTGCGGATAAGCGCTCCTCTGAATGCCAAGCTGTGACACAAGCGGCCAAATCCCAGTCTGGCCAGCTTGCTGCCTTGATGAGGCGTACCGAACGTTATTACACCGCGAACCGGACTATGCGGGTTCATTTTCAACCACCCGCGGATAATTAATCCTCCTAAAGAGTGACCAATGAAAACCGGCGGGGTTTTAGGATACAACCGTTCAAGCTCTCTTACATGCTTGTCAAACTGCGCAAGCAGGGTGCTATAGTCCGTTCTCCAGCTTGAATATGAAAAAGCAAAAACATTGTCATACCCAGCAGCACGAAGCCTTGCCTTAATAAACAACCATGCCGAGGCGTTATGATACAGGCCGTGCACAAGCAAAATCGGAGGATTATCCGGGTTGACTGCAGCATTTGCACCACGAGGAAGCCAAAGCCGCCTGAAGTATGCTAACGGGTAAGAAATAAGAACAAGCAACTGTCCTGCCATACTCATGATAACGCCGCGGAAGATCAACGCCGGTATCAGAAGTTTTTGCTTTGAAGCACTCCGGGCATTTACAGCTTCATAGGAGTAGAGAAGATGCGAAGCTGTACTCACTGCAACGGATATGCCCAGTACAAGCAGAATAAAGCAGGTGATAAGCCAGAGCATAAAAAACTTAAGAAGATGTTGATATGACCTTGCCCGTCGTACCTTCAGGCACGGCAGACACATCAGCAGGTTGTGCCGGTGCCGGCATGGAGGAAAGCCCTGATGTTTCCAGTTCAAAATGCTTTTGCCCGAGAGCGCGCTGGATGGTGCTGGAGACTGACTTTGAAGTGCCTGAAAATGAAATGATGGATTGCCAGATTTGCGTTGTGGAAAGACTCATGATTTGCCGCACGGTTAACTAAGGCCCACAAAAATGCAAAGCAGACCTTTCAGTGATTAAAAAGGGTTAGAGTAGTGCCTCAAACTTGACCACCGCACAATAGCCCATTATGTACTGAGCAACAAGAGTGTTGCCGGAAGCTTTCCCCGCAGCATGTATTCCAACGTACAGGAAATAATATTATGCAGTTAACGTTCCGGGCAATTGCAGCTTCGGTTGCACGGTGTGCCCTGTGCTTTATCGCCTTTAGCTTTCTGACTTTTCTCGTCACATCACAGGCGGTAGCCGCTAACAAAACAGAAAAACAACTCGTTCCGCAAGATTCCGAACAAGTCCTTACCGTGTTGCTAAATGCGGTCTCCGCTCCCTCAGCCTCTATTTCTGCAGAAAACATTAAACCATTGCTCGAACTTGTTGTCGGCAACGTCAATACGCCTAACAATTTGCCCCAGCCGGAAAAACGCGATGCAGGCTCCGGCATTTTCATGCGTTCCACTATCAATGTTCCTTTCGATAAGTTTTTGGAATATTGTTACAATCCTGCAATTTCCCCCGCTGCACTTTTTCCGGCCAGCGTCAGACTGGGCTACTGGAAAGATGGAAGTGATATTCTGAAGGGCGTTAAGCTATGGGAAAAAGCAGAAAACCTTGATTCCATGGTGGTACTGCGAGGCTCGGAATACGAAGAAATCACTCCGGACCATTTCAGCGGCTGTTATTACGGGTACGACCTCAACAGGCTCGTAATCCTGATGCCCTGGAATAACAGAAGAGTGCTTATCAGCATCTCAAGACAGGCAGCACCCTCTACAATCGGCATGAAAGGGGCAATTGTCGGCGAAGATACCGACTGGGAATATGTGTATACGACAGAGGAAGGAGGCACAGCCCGTTCTATCGGCTGGATGGATACATATATGTATGATTCCGCAAGCGTCGCTTTCTTCTTTGATGACGAATCAGGTTCAGCTACCCACTATGCCATGTTCAAATGGCTTAAAGCCGGTTGGGCTGGTTTAAACGTGGTTAAAAAAAGCCACATAATTTCAGGCACTGAACGCTTCCTCAATGGATTCAAGGGTGTAATCGAATCGCCGGAACTTCCTTCTGCCGGGCAGCTGGAGGCATACATCAAAGATGTCCGATCTCAGGACGACAACGCCCAGATTGCCAGCCTTGCAGAGTACAGCGCAAAGCTGGAGGCTATTTCAAAAGAAGACGATATTCTCAAGCGTTCTGATTTTCAGGATGTGCTGAAGGGCGGCAGCTACGCCAGCACGCTGACTCCGGAGCAAAGAGTAAGCGTTTTGATAAAGCAGTTTATCAAACGAGAACTTGGAAAACCCGCTTTTGCCAGTCTATAAACTAAAGCCGCCTTCAGGCGGCTTTTTTTATGGAACAAAATCTTTGCAAAGAACACTCAGGCTGGCTAGAATTCCTCACTCAATCCATTTCCCGATACCATTCCACCGGAGAATCTGATGAAAAAAATGCTACTGCTCACTTTACTCCTTCTGCTGTCCGGCTGCGCAGCAGGAGGCAATATTCCCAACGGTCAGGAAGAGTTGTATACGCAAAAGGCTCTGGGAGCATCTCAGAAAGTATACACGGATGTTACGCAGGAGCAGGTGCTTCAGGCTGCTGAAAAAATACTGCTGCTGGCTGATCCGGAAGACACTATTGTCAGTCAAAGGCGGGATGGAATTTCAGCCAAACGCGAATTTTTCAGATATCTCATTCTTTCTGCCTCTACAGGTACAGACTACTGGACTGTAGCCGCAAAACAGACAACTTCCGGCATTGCAGTACAAGTGGCCGCAACGGCGGAACAAGCTTATGTATTAGGTCCCGAGTCAGGCAGCAGACCAGTTGCTGACAACTCTATTCTTGAAAAAGACATCATTGCCAGCGAAGCTCTGTATTCACTTTTTTATGAACGACTGGACTATCTTCTGGGCAAAAAAAAACAGTGGCTTGATTGTTCTGCAGCCAAAGATGTCATGAAGAAAAAACAGTGGCTCGGAGACATAGACCTCCTGTGCGGGAGAGGCACCTCTGATGCACGGCCCTGAGAACTGAAGAAGGTGATAAAAAAGCCCGCCAGAACAAACTGGCGGGCTTTTTTATCATTGATTCATAAAGTTTCGTATCCCTGTAAAAACTATCTGTGCAGACAAAGCCGCAAGAATCAGACCTGTAATTTTAGTAAGAATGGCAAGCCCGGTTCTGCCCAGAAGCCGCTCTATGGCAGGAGCCAGATAAAAAAGGATGCCCAGCCCCATAATGGCAGTAACAAGCGCAAGGCTGCCAATCAACCGTGTAGTTGTGCCTTGCATTGTCGCTCCCATAACAAGCAGAGTACCAATAGTCGCAGGGCCGACTATAATCGGCATCGCAAGCGGAACCACGCTGATATCACCATCACTGGCAGTGGAAACACCGGCTCCCGGTCCGCGGATAAGGTTAACCGCAGATAAAAAGAGGAGCGCACCGGCACCTATTCTGAATGCATCCAGAGTTATGCCGAACAGTGAAAAAATGATTTCGCCAAAATGAAACAAAACCATTGAAATAATAACCACTGCGGCGATACAGCGCAGCGCAAGTCTGCGTTGCTGGCTCCGTTCCATGTTCTCGGTAAAGGCAAGAAACATGGTTAATCCAAAGAAAGGTGTCAGCAAAAAGAAAAATTTAATTGCCGTTGATACAAATAAGTTTGTAGCGTCCATAAAACTCCCCCAAAAAAAAGCTGCGGGGGAAACCGCAGCTTTTTAGTCCAAAAAAGTATAACGGTTATTCCCGAAACACCGAAAGCGGCGCCCACGATTGACACGTAGGCATGATTTCAAGTGCGTTTATATTAACATGCACAGGCAAACTAGCAACCCACCAAATCGACTCCGCGATATCTTCCGGAGTCAACGGTGCTGTGCCTTCATATACCTTTGCAGCTTTTTCAGCATCACCACCAAACCGCACAACAGAAAATTCGCTCTCTGCAAGGCCTGGTTCAATATTCGTAACGCGCACTCCGGTACCATGAAGGTCACAACGAAGATTGCGGGAAAACTGCTGAACGAAAGCCTTGGTGGCACCATACACGTTTCCACCAACATAGGGCCAGCTGCCTGCAACTGAGCCAAGGTTTATTACATGACCGCTTTTACGCGCAACCATGCCGGGCAAAATTGCACGCGTACAATGAATCAACCCTTTAATATTGGTATCAACCATAGCGTCCCAGTCTTCGGTATCACAGGACTGTGCCGGCTCAAGTCCAAGAGCCAGTCCTGCGTTGTTTACGAGGACGTCAACTTCCCGAAAGCCTTCAGGTAACGAATCCACAGCACGCTCAAGTGCCTCTTTATCCCGCATGTCAAAACAAAGTGTATGAACCCGTTCTTGCCCGTACTCTTCGGCAAGGGATGCAAGGCGATCCGCACGACGCCCCGTCAATACAATGTTCCACCCGAGAGAATGGAATTTTTTGGCGCATGCAGTGCCAAATCCAGAAGTCGCGCCCGTAATAAATGCTATTTTTCTCATACTGCCTCCATTCTCGAAACAATCAAAAGTCAGCTTAATACAACTAGCCGCAGGGTAATACTATGCCCTAGGTCAAGGAGCAAGATTTATAGATAACAAGCCATTTTGCGGGGATATCGACACAGGGTGCCAACTATGGTAATTTTACAAGCAAGTTCAATCAGGCTTCAATCACGTATTGCAACCATCTGCAATTAAAGGTTTAGCCACCAAAATGCAAAGGGAAGATTATGAGCACTTACCCTGATCAGATTAAAACAGTGTATTATTTTGGTACCTGCCTAGTTGATATGGCGTACCCACAAGCAGGTATGGCAGGCATTAAACTTTTACAAAAACAAAATGTTGATGTCATTTTTCCTTCGGCACAATCATGCTGCGGACAACCGGCGTATAACTCCGGATTTCCCAAAGAAGCGATGGCTGTTGCCTTAAAGCAGATCGAAGCTTTCTCCAAGCATGACTATCCTATCATTGTTCCTTCCGGTTCTTGTGCAGGCATGATGAAGCTTCACTATCCTGAACTATTTGCAAATCATCCAGATTACTATGAAGTAAAAAAGTTCTCTAACAGAATATTTGAGCTTGGTGATTTTTTACTGAATGCGCTTAACGTGCAGTACGAAGATAAAGGCAGCTCCATCAAAGTTACGTGGCATTCGTCCTGTCATGCCAAAACAGAGATGCGTGTTACAGAACACGCGAAAACGCTTTTACGCCAGTTTAGTAATGTAGAGTTAGTAGAATTGGAAAATGAACATGAATGCTGTGGTTTTGGCGGTACTTTTTCCATCAAGCAGCCTGAACTGTCGGGAGCGATGGTTCAGGATAAAATTGATGACATCTTGAAAACAGGAGCTTCCCGCGTCATCACAGGTGACTGTGGCTGTATGATGAATATCGTAGGCGCGATGGAAAAGAAAAATATGGACATCAAGGGTCAGCATCTTGCTGAGTTTATCTGGGAGCGCATCCATGGCTAGCCAAAAAAACTTCGATTTTGCCGCCCAAATTCATGAAGCGCTTAATGATCAGCAGCTCAGAAGCAACTTCAAGTTTGCCATGGGCACCATGATTCAAAAGCGTAAGGCTGTTTTTGCCGACCCCGAAGAAACCGCGGCTTTACGCAAAGCCGGCAATACCATCAAGCGCAGGTGCCTTACAAAGCTGCCTGAACTTCTGGAGCAACTGGAAGCAAAGTGCAAAGCAAACGGCATAAAGGTGCATTGGGCAGAAACAACGGACGAAGCCAATAGCATTGTTCTGGATATCATGCGCAGTCATGACGCAACAAAGCTGGTTAAAGGCAAGTCAATGGTTTCAGAAGAAATGCACCTGAACCACTTCCTTGAAGAACGCGGCATAGAGGCTCTTGAAACAGACCTTGGTGAGTTTATTATCCAGCTGAATAATGAGCCGCCTTCACACATTATTGTTCCTGCCATTCACAAAAACAGAAAGCAGGTTGCTCAGATTTTCCATGAAAAGTTGCCCGATACACCTTACGTGGAAGAAGTGGAAAAGCTGAACGCCATTGCCAGAAAAACACTACGTGAAAAGTTTCGAAACGGTCAGGTAGGGCTTTCAGGCGTTAACTTTGCCGTGGCAGAAACAGGCACTCTTGTCCTTGTAGAAAACGAAGGGAACGGCCGCATGTGTACTACGGTACCACCTGTTCACATC
This sequence comes from Oleidesulfovibrio sp., assembly GCF_047973035.1. Taxonomy (NCBI): domain Bacteria; kingdom Pseudomonadati; phylum Thermodesulfobacteriota; class Desulfovibrionia; order Desulfovibrionales; family Desulfovibrionaceae; genus Oleidesulfovibrio; species Oleidesulfovibrio sp. Next base: position 31,947 of record NZ_JBKEBF010000035.1, on the reverse strand, counting down.
GCCCTGATGGGGTTGGAAAAGGTGGTAGAAAAAATGGAAGATGTTCCGCCGCTGCTTCGCTTGCTGACCGGCTCTGCAACCGGCCAGATTGTCACGACGTACGTCAACATGATCACTTCTCCCAGAAAAGAGGGAGAAAAAGACGGTCCGAAAGAAACCCACCTTGTGATTCTTGATAACGGCCGGTCAAAAATGCTGGCAGATAAGCAATTGCGCCAGACTCTCCAGTGCATCCGCTGCGGAACCTGCCTTAACCATTGCCCCGTGTACACCCGTATCGGCGGCCATGCTTACGGCTCTGTGTATCCAGGCCCTATCGGCAAAATTCTTACGCCGCAGATTGACGGCCTTGATATAAAAGGCGCGCTGCCCACGGCATCAAGCTTGTGCAATGCCTGTCAGGACGTCTGTCCGGTTATGATTCCCATTCCGGCAATTATCCGGAGAATGAGAGATGAAAGTTACGACAACTCGCCTGAAAACCATGCAGAAGGCATCATCAAGGGACACGGATATAAAAAGAATATTATCGAAGCAATAGTCTGGAAAGGTTGGGCTGCCGTATACCAGTTGCCATTCCTGAACCGCTTTGCACTGCGCATGCTTGGCAAATTCGGAAACAAGCTGCCGAAAGTAGGTCCTCTCAAGGCATGGACCAGCGTGAGGACCGCTCCCAAATTCGCACCAAAGAGCTTGCATGACCTCGTAAAAGAGGAGGGCATTCGCAATGACTAGTCAGGCAAAAGAACACATTTTAGACAGATTAAAGGCTGCCTCTGCAGACGTGGGCGTTTATTACCCCCAAAGGTATGACTGGAAGCCTCCTGTATTCACACCTAAGGAAAGGGCAGAGCGCTTTGTCAAGTTGCTGGAAACAATGAAAGCGCAGGTTGTTCCGGTTAAGAAAAAAGAAATGCTTTCTTCGTTACGAGCCCTGTTGCAGGAAAAAAATGTCAGCAGACTAGCCTATGGCGCGGGCTCAAAGCTTGCCAAACAGCTGGAAGCCTCGTGGCGGCAAAACAAAGCCGAGACAGAGCTTGTACCCATCGTAGGCTCTGCCGAAGAATTCAGGGATGAGCTTTTTGGTATTAATGCGGGCATCACATCTTCACTCGGTGGCATTGCAGATACGGGAGCCATTATAGTCTGGCCGGACAAGCATGAACCGCGCCTCCTTTCTCTGGTGCCCCCCTTGCATATCGTTATCGTAGAAAAAAGCCAGATATACTCTTCATTTTCAGAAGTTATCGAAATGCAGAAGTGGCCGGAAAGCATGCCCACAAATGCTCTTTTGATTTCCGGCCCGTCAAAAACTGCAGACATTGAATTAATTCTGCAATTCGGAGTGCATGGCCCCAAAGAGTTACTTGTCCTGCTGGTTGAGTAGCCACAAAAAACCAATATAAGCCGGAGGCAAAAAGCCTCCGGCTTATTCTTTTCCAGTAGTTACCTGTGCCAAGTCTGGCAACCACCTTATATCATGGCCTGTAACCTCATCTTTTTGATGACAAAAATTAGCATTTTTGGCAAAAAGAAGTACTGAGAGCGACCCACTTTAGTGTTTTCTTATAACGACATACCAATCATATCTTGCAAAAACGTCACCCATGAGGCATTACCGCATGAAGTGGCACGACACTTTAGTTATAGTGCGCTACTACTTATGACGCCGCATCCTGTCGGGGGATGCATCATTGCTCTATGTGTACCTTGAATAGGAGGAGACTACCGGTATGCAAGATTTTCTTAACTTGATCGGCGGCTACGTATGGGGTTGGCCCCTTATGGTACTTTTGGTCGGCACAGGGGTGTGGCTGACCTTGCTGCTCAAAGGCCTTCAGTTCACCAAGCTGGGTTATGCGCTGCATCTGGCCCTTATCAAACGGAAAGAAGAAGAAGGCGAAGGGGATATTTCCCATTTCCAGGCTCTGATGACCGCGCTTTCTGCTACTGTCGGTACCGGTAACATTGCCGGGGTTGCCACAGCTATCTTCATCGGTGGCCCCGGTGCTCTGTTCTGGATGTGGATGACCGGCCTTGTGGGTATGGCAACCAAATACGGTGAGGCTGTTCTGGCTGTTAAGTATCGTATTCAGGACGAAGACGGCACCATGAGTGGTGGCCCTATGTACTACATTTCCAACGGACTCGGATGGAAATGGCTGGGCTCGCTTTTTGCCTTTTTTGCAGCTGTTGCAGCGTTTGGTATCGGCAGTATGGTACAGTCCAACTCTGTAGCAGACGCCATTGACCATAGCTTCGGCATTGCTCCTGAAATTACCGGTATCACGCTGATGGTATTCACCGCTTTCGTTATCATCGGCGGTATCAAAAGTATCGGCCGTGTGACTTCTGTTCTCGTGCCCGTCATGATCGTCCTTTACATGGCCGGTTCGATGGTTATCCTTGCACTGCACGCCGACAAGATTCCCGGCGCAATCGCCATGGTCATCGAATATGCATTCTCGCCCGTTGCTGCCAGCGGCGGCTTTGCCGGTGCTGCTGTGATGCTTGCTATCCGGATGGGTGTTGCCCGTGGCCTGTTCTCTAACGAATCCGGCCTTGGTTCCGCTCCTATCGCTGCGGCAGCAGCCCAGACCAACTCGCCTGTGCTTCAGGCTCTCGTGTCTATGACTCAGACCTTTATCGACACGATTATTGTTTGCTCCATGACCGGTCTGGTAATTCTGGTCACCGGCGCGTGGACATCTGGAGAAAACGGTGCGTCCCTGACATCCTACGCTTACTCTCTGGGACTTCCCGGAAGTATGGGCGGCCTGATTGTTACCATTGGCATTATCCTTTTTGCTTACTCCACAATCCTTGGCTGGAGCTACTACGGCGAAAAGTCCATCGGCTACCTGCTGGGCAGCTGGGCTGTTAAGCCTTATCGCTGGCTGTTTGTGGTCTCTGTAGGCTTAGGTGCTGTTCTCAAGCTGGATATGGTATGGACAATTTCTGACATATTTAACGGTTTGATGGCGTTCCCCAACCTTGTTGGTCTGATTATGCTGTCGCCCGTTATTGCATCTGAAACAAAAAAGTTTTTTGCTAACATGAAGAACAAATAGACACAAAGAACCATGAACCAGCTAAGGGCCTCAGTTGAGGCCCTTTTTTTTGGGGAGGAGCAAATGTTGTCATTTTTGACAAAATAATCTTTGCACAACGTTGCAGGTCTAGCCAGATGCCGAGGCAGTATTATATCTTGTCAACGCCGCTTTTAGTTTGAGTTTTGCAAGCTAGAAGAGTAGAGAAGTATCCACACGCACAGATTGCTGCATTTTCAACTACTTTCACATTTCGCAGCACAACCTCTAAAGCTTGGCATCCACACTAAGGAGGACTGAATGCAAGAAAACAGCGCCGATACCGGAAACGACAAACGTCGCTCCATGGTCGGCACCCTGCTTAGCGATAGGGAAAAGAAATCGCTGCTCGCTTATATTGCAATAGGAATCATTCTTGTGGAATTTGTAGTGACAGTGGTCGCTATACTGCACGGTGTCACAAACATCCAAAAAATGCCTGATGGCACAGTAAGTTACGAATTCCCCTGGAAAGCCTATATAATCGGTTTGTTTATCGCGCCAGTTGCGGTCATGTTCATTACGCAAATGGTAGGAGTCTGTTTTTCCAGACTTATGGGTGGAGACTCGACAGAGCAGGTAAAGGAGCAGCTGCCGAAACGTCTGCGGCGCTGGCTGACTATGGCTCAAGGGTTACCCACTCTGATCCTTCTGGGCGGTTTACTGCTGCTAGGAGGTTTGCTGTACAAGCTTGACTCTATCATGGCTGCTCTTGTGAGCTTTGGCACGGCTGCAATGAAAATAGCAATGTGGGTTGGAATAGCTGTGTTTGTAGCATGGCTGGCCAGTTATTTTGCTAAGCTTTTTCTGATGTATAAGACAAGAAAATTGCAGGAAGAATACGCCTTCCGCCGTGAAGTTCTTGAAAAAACAGGAATTGCCATTATCGATGATAAAACCGCGTTAACTGCGGACGGCAAACTGATAAAAGCGCTAGGCAGCGAGCACACCGCGACAGAAATTACCCCTGTCACAGCGTTGGGGGCATCTCGTAAAAGTCTGCCTCAGGGTACGTCTTCCGAACCCAAGCAGAGTGGCGATGATACGATAGATATTTCCCCTGACTCCTCAAAAAACTCATAAGCTAAACGCCTCAATCGAGGCGTTTTTCTATTTTCAAGGCCTTCACTCAAATTTTTTCTCAACAACCTTCGTCACACCTGCATTCATAACCCTCACTCACCTTTTTCAAAACTCGGGTCTATGTGCTGCTTCCTGTACTCAATAACGTCAGCCCGCATTATTTTTTAGTTTATAGCAATTGAAAAGTAGCCGGACCGCACCTATCTTAATAGTAGAATATTGGCCTGAGCGTCAGGCTATCTTAAATTGCCAAACCCCAAAAAAGGCGAGGGGAGGTTGTTATGGAAGATCGCAGAAAGTACGACAGAGTGTATCTGAGTGAGTACGATTACGACTACCCATGCTACATTCAGTATGGCGATGCAGAGTACTCAGTCAAACTGCTTGACATCAGTCAGGGAGGAGCGCGGTTCTACATGGAATACGGTCAGATGCCCGCGTATCAGTACAGCCAGGGAACAATAATGCGCATGGCTGAGAACTCACCGTATTACATGAAAAATGTCAGCTACAACGTTGCATGGCAGTATGGAAATGAATTTGGTGTAACCTTCAGCCAGCCGCTGTCAACAAGCTACACTGCCCTGCAGCAGGACATGGCGCCACATTACTATTATGATTAACGCCCCCATCCTCTACGCCTCCCGCTAGCCAAGTCCGCAAAAGAGAAAAGCTAAAGCTGCCCCGAACAGGGCGGCTTTAGTTATAAAAAATACCAATCCGTTTTCAATCTTTCCAAACCCCTACGCACTGATGCAGCAGTCCATAAGCTACCTTTAGTTATTCAGGGCGGCAGCGATGGTCCTGAGCGACGCACTAGGGCCTGCATTCATGATGTCTTCGAGGTAGGGTTTCATTCTTATAGTGCACTCGCCGCCTTCGACACTACCGCCTTACGTGCTTTGAGGCAGTTCACCACCACATAGGCGTGTACCCGAATTCAAACGACTTTACGCCCACGGTGCGCTTTTACCTTGATCCCGACCGCAAGGTGTTCTGGCAGCGCCTGATAAAGCCACGCCCCAACAGCGGCGGCAAGGCGCGCTTTTTTGGCGAATACAGGGGCATGGTAGCCAACCACCCTCTAGTATATCAGAGTTCAGATCATATCCGGCATTTTCGGCAAGCAGAAACAAAAACAACCGGATGGTTCTTCCGTTTCCTTCTCTGAAAGGATGGATGGCGTTGAGTTCACTTAAATGAAAAGCTGCTCGTTCTGCAAAGGTGTCCGGATCAGTCTCCGCAAGGCATCCTTCATTTGCTAACGCGCCAAGCTGTGTAGCTAATGACCACTCAATAAACTGAGGCGCGCAAAAAGGAGAGTTTCCCAGACTTATATGAACATCACGTATGGTGCCTGCCCATGTGTACACGTCCTGAAAAAGATGACGGTGCAAAGCTAAAAGGTGTGCGGTATCAAAGTTGCCTTCTGGGGCGGGCTGGGTAGAACGGATAACACCAAAAACAAGCTCAGTCCGTTTAAGCTCATCAGCATTACGAATGCCAAGCTTATTAACCAGAACAGAAGAGTCCGGATACGTGTAGTGGTCGTTATCCGCGTACCGTTGTGACATTGGTGGGTAAGGTATGCTGCAGCATGGCAGTCATTTGCTCGACATCGCACTCTAGCTGGATGCACAGTTCAAATGCTGCGGCCATCTCGGGCGACAGGTGAAGACCTTCAATAGCAAATGAAGCTTTGGCAAATTTGTAGCGGCGCAGCATTTGTTCACGCTGCGTTGTGGGCCGTTTCTTCATAGTGCACTGATTAGGTGTCGTGGTGTTCATACTAAATATCATAATACCCACAGCCACAAAAAGCAATGAAGCTTCCTGCTAGCCACGTTCCTGCATCTCCACACCCACCAGAAAAATCCGAACTCTCCTTCCCCCGCCTTGCCGGTTTTTGGATCATTTTTGTGCAATAAAGAAGGGCATGCAAACAGGGCCGGAGATAAGGCATGGCGCGGGTTAATGCAGAGTAGGGGCTTTTGCACTCTGTGCAAGCTTTTGCAAAATATTGCAAAGAATGCAGAACGCTGATGTGGAGCGAAAAAGGCGGAAAGCAAGAGGGCGTGCGGAGACTACATACTTTTTTAGTGCAAAGCCAACGACCAGTGATGAAAAATGCATCGCTGCTTCGGCTTGTTGAGGGGTGTTTTTAGCTAGAATGGCGGGGAGTTGCTTGTACGCGAGTGAAAGGCTTTGCTTTGCACTGGTATGGCGCTGCTATGATTCGGCTAGGCTATCCAGCAGGTCAGCCCATTCTTGCATCACCTTGCGGCGTTCATCCAGATATTGCGTTCTGTGATAAGCCGCTCGAACTTTGTTTGTCTCGACGTGGGCAAGCTGTCTTTCTATAATGTCAGGGTCGTACCCCTGTTCATTCAGCAGCGTAGAGGCCATGGCCCGAAAGCCGTGGACCGTCATTTCGTCTTTGCCATACGCCGGATAGCAGCATTTGCCGTATTGTTCGACATAGGGCGGGCAGCAGAGCGGAGGGACGGAAAAACAAGGCGACCATGCCCCGAAATAGGTTGAGCGGCTTTCAACACATTCAGTGCTTGATAAGACAGCGGCACCAGATGGACGATTACAGATATTCAAGTAACTGACCTTACAGCAGGGGATTTATACAATCCTTCTGATCTAACTCATTATGACAGCACAGACACCCCGATACGGCGTGTATATCTTGGTTGGGTGGAAAAGTACGGCGGCGTAATTACTGATGTGCATTGCTACAGTCTGTATCATACCGCAATACTTCCTGTCCGCAATGGTAGTGAGGTTAGTGTTAACTCTTATTATACTCAGCCGACACCTTATCCTGTATCTGAGGCAACGGATGCGCATGTGCGTCTGTATTCACCACGTATATCGGATTGGACAAAACCTAATTGGATTTATGTCTCTACTGCTGGAAGTGCCCAAGGTACTAACAGTGGTCGAATTGGTGATAACATCGTAGTACAGACAGCCGTTAGTCGGATTATGGGAGATTATGCTGTTGCAGGTAACCTTGCAGGCCCAGCCGCATCTGATTTGACCACCGGAAGGTGTAAAGTCATTGTAACTAGGGGGTATTAAGATGCCAGTATATGCAATAGTAGGACAATCAGCGCAATATGAGATGTCTGCCTCACAAGCACGAAGGAGGACAGACCTAATCCGTATGGAGACAGAACGCCCCAGCGATGAGCATGTAACCCAGCCGTCGCAGGGCCGCGTTAACGGTGTTGCTGCTCATGGGGCGATCAGCAGTACGTTGTGAAGGAAAAATGTATCGCCCACGGCCTGATATGAGGTGCACGTTTTTCAATATTCCTATGGACTGTTTTGATAACGGGACAATATGCTCCCGCTTCATTTTCATTTTTTCAGCGGGAATAGCCCACATTGCCTCATCAAAATCAATCTCTGACCATTCTGCTTGTCTTATTTCGCCGGGACGGCAGAACGTGTAGGCGTGCATAAAAAGGGCGTATTGGGTGATTGCCGCACCGGCATAATCTGATATTGCCCGCATGAGTGCGGCAGCTTCTTTGGGAGTTGTGATAGCGGCAAAGTTCCCCCGAATGACTGGAGCCAGTGCCCCCCGCAAGTCTCTGGTTGGGTCACTTTCAATGATGCAAGACGCTACTGCATACCGAAAAACCTGAGAACAAATGCTCATGGTTTTATGTGCAGACTCGCGTACACCACGTGCTTCCATAATTTTGATAGTATCCAGAATATCCACGGGTGCTAGTTCGGCAATAGAACGATTCCCAATGTATGGGAAAACATTACCTTCAAGACGCTGAATTACGGTTCTGTAGTGGGAGTGTGCCCACTTCTCTTTATTCAGTTCCAGCCAGTTATGTGCAATTTTTTGAAAAGTTGGCCCGGCATCAATGGTCATTGCCAAAGGGCTTTTTTTCTTCTTTTCAACACTTGGGTCTTTACCTTCTGCAAGCAGGTCTAAAGCACTGCCACGGGCACTTCTGGCCTGCTTTAGAGAGATCGCAGGGTAAACACCTATTGAAAGCTGCTTCTCTTTTCCATCAAAGCGATATTTTAACCGCCAATACCTTTTTCCATTTGGATGCACCTCTAAATAGAGACCATGACCATCAAAGTATCGTTTCCGCTTTTCTTCTGGTTTAAGCTGCTTAATTTTTATTTCTGTCAGCATGGCAGCCCCCGTGCTATTTGTCTGGGGGGACTTTTTGCTAGGGGGACTTTTTTGTCCCCCCAATGTCCCCCCGTTTTGCCTGAGCTGGTATGATACACAGGGACACTACAAGAGACAAGTTGAGACAGGAAACCCTTGAAAACCAAAGTCCCCCGACACATCGTGATATGTCGGGGGACTTCTAGAAACAGGGTATTGGTGGAGGGAACGACGACCTACAACAAAACAGTCTCAAAGCCCGCGCCCCTCGTAACTCCTTGATAATAAACGCCGAAGTCATCTCACGCAACCACTTCCCGACAACCCGACCAGAGAAACGAATTTCTCCCCTGATTTCCCGTCACCGGACGAGGGTGACGGGTTTGCAGTAAAACCGGATACCTGGCGCTGAGCCGCAACAACTTCGAATCCGGTTTTCGGACGCCGGTTCGGTTCCCAAAACGGGAATCGAATTGGCCAGACCTGCCTTGCTAAGATTGGATCAGCATCCGCTCCTCAGCATGGTCAACACGCCACTCCTTGCCTCGGTCATCGGTCAGGATCACGGTGAAAACGGATCTGCCAATCGAGGCAGAACGGCCGTCCTCTGAATAGTCATCGATCCCGAAGTGGGCAGAAAGAACGGCCGTGGCTACAGCTCCAGGTGGTGCCAATTGCTCGAAGTTTCTGAAGAGCGTTCTCTGACACATCCCGGCAAGAATCCGGTTCCTCTCAATGTCGAAATCAGCGGGTTCAATTCGCAGTTCCAGGAGGTCAATTGTCACCATCGGTAACCGGTGGTGGTATGCCAGCCAGGCATAATGCTGAGCCGAGCAGGCAAACATATGAGCGATGCCGCTGGCGAAGCTATTGATATGCTTGCGACCCAATTTTTTCTGCTCGAATGGCGTATCTGCCGTTTCCATTGATCAATCTCCGCGCTGTGACTCAACCAGACAGGTTCACTCCGGCTGCCAGGCGCAATCTGCCCACTGCGCTTCGTAGCGTTTCACGAAGTCCTTCATCTCCGGGATGTTGGAGGCAGGTTCGCGGCAGGCCCGGGCGCAGGTAGAAACGACATCCCGGTAGAACTCCGGGGCGACAGTCTTGATACCTCCATAATTCATAAGCAGCTCAGGAAGGCGCTCCGTGATTTTTGCTCCGCGAGGTGCCATCACAATGCTCGGGGGCTCTCCATAAGTGTTGATCAACACGTATCGCCAGCTTGGATCGGCGACTCCCTGACGAGGGACAATCTCACAGGGGCATGCATCTCCACCGCCGGAAATGCCTTCATAGACTTCCTTGAGGGCCAGTGGTTTGTGGGCCACCAGGACATAAGGCCCGGCCTCTACATATCTGCCCATGCTTTCGTCGTATTCGATGCCGAGCAAGGCTTCCAGGTCAAAACGCGCATGCCGGTCAAGGGACGCCTTCCCCGAAGTGAACCATTGAAGTTCCCGCAGGGTGATCCCGGCACACGTGGCAATTTCTGCAGGTGAATTGGGCCAGCACGCCACGAGGTTCTTGGCGATCCCGGCCGCGTTGTCATAGTCACTGTCGGCCCAGAAATCATCATCCTCGACGATTTCCTCCGGTGCTTTCTCTCCCGTCAGCAGCCAGGTACTGCCATCAAACCCATCGTGGTTGAAATAACGGGGCTGGTCTGGCGGCAGAGATGTCTCCCAGGATGACAGCCATGGACCGGGTTCCCAATCAAGTCCACCGGTCACCGTTAACACCGGCAATTGTGTCGGTAAGGTCAACCACTGCTGGATTCTGTCTTCAACCTCGCGGCTATTCACGCCCCTGTGGCCATCCCTGACACGAAAATCGTGGTCAACTTGAGCGTACCGGCAAAGGGCCTGTATGGACCCGGTAAGAGATCGGTCATTTCCATCGTGCTTCCTCAGCAACCACCGGCTGGAGTCCTGGGCTGAGCGCAGGGAAGCTGGAAGGGATTTCTCCTTGGCATCGGCGACCTCGACCCGGACACCGATTTTTGCCATTTCCCCTACCAGTTCAGGGCTGGCCGTCGCGATGTGGCGGTTTATCCGCAGGATGTCCGGTCGGCCACGCAAGCCCTCGGCGTTTCGCCACGCATCCATAAGGACATCCCGGAGGGGCCTGGGCTGAGCGACTGGAGAGAAGGTCATCCACCGGATGGGCAACCCGGCAACGGTCAATCCATAAAGTATGAGCGGGCTGAGCCCGTACCGCTCTGCATCCTTGATCTTGATCGGGTCCCCCACCGACACCATGCCATGCTCCGGATGGTGGAAAAGGAACTTGGCTATCGCAACGTAGAAATGATGCTCTCTTGGTGATGGCTGCGTCTGCTGATTCATGCCCACTCCTGGGGAAATGCGAGCTTTCCCAGAGAACTGCCGTGGGCTCTGCGGTCCGCCAACAATATGGCCAACAGTAGAGCGCGAGATAGCCTGGGTCGATGATCTGGATTTCTATTGCAGGAGTTCATTCATTCGCTCCTGGAAATAGCTTGGGTATTTCTCCATCACCGCCCTGGCTCCGTCCTGATCCTTTTTCAGCGCCTTCACGAGATCCTTCTTCTGGGTCGCTGCCAGGTTCAAGGATGCGGCGAGGTCCTGAGCAATGACGCGGTCCGAAAAGCCAAGCTCGTAAAGGGCAATGGTGGTTTCGGTCGGCAGACCATATTTCAGGCGCTTTTGAAAAAGCTGCAGACGATTGATCAGGTCTCCAGTGCCATCTTGGTCGAGGGTTTCGATGAATTCACACACAGCGCCTACAACGAGCGCTCCGTCATAAGCGAGCGTCCCTTCGCAGACATCGACGACATGATCGATTTTGAACTCCCTCCGGCGGGTGCCCCATATCATCTTGGCTTTTCGCTTACGGATGATTTTCAGGAGATCGCTGAAGGGCTTTCCACTGATCCACCCATGTGCGATTTCTTTTAGCACCTCCGGCTTATCGAACTTGGTGAATACGCCACTGTTGATATGCCGGGTAAGCAATGGCCAGGCAAGATCGAGCGCGTCTGTTTCATCAACAATCGTAAGCAGACTGTCGGCGTTGGTTTGGACCCATCCCTCGATGGCTTGGGCATCTTGAATACCGTAAAGCGTCCGGCCATAGATTTTACGGCGAGCCGGATCTGTGATGTTTGCAGAGATGTTCCCAGCGAGAAGCTGAAACAACTCGCGGATATGCTCCTTTTTCTGATCATCAGCCAGGAAAAAAGCCAGCGTCCCTTCGGCCAGGCGGATCACATCAGCTTCCGAAAGACCATTTTCAGATTCATCCCAATGAGATAGCAGGAAGTTCTCGACGGCACAGATCAGGCTGATTCTCCAGGCGATTTGCCGCTCGACACCGTCTCGGGAGAAATTTTTGTCTCCATGTCGTGCGGCTATCCCGGCAGCCAGCTTGGCAATTTCATCAGGATCGTCGATATAGGCCTTGGCAAAATCCAGTGCCTCCATGGTGATGGTGTATTTCTCGTCATCGCTCTTGATGGGATCGAAGATCGATAGAAGATTGCTGATGCATGGCTCAGAATTGCGTGGCTCCAGAAGTTCTTTCACCTGATCCCAGCGCCATTTGTCGTTACGAGCCTTTCGCTTGTCATAGATCACCGGGTCTGCAAACAGGATGCTGCCTTCGGTATGCATCCCGGCTCGACCCGCTCGGCCAATGAGGTTGTGGAAATCGCGAACCTTGATGCGCTCCATGCCCTGGTAGACACTGGTCACGATGAGGTATCGAATCGGAAGGTTTACGCCCTGCGCCAAGGTGGATGTGCAAACAACGAATCGCACAAGGTCGTCGCGCATGGCATGCTCCACCGCCAGCCGGATACCATGCGGCGTATTGCCATGATGGGAGAAAATGCCGTGTGCCGCACTCTGGGACGCCGGGGCGTCAGCGCCAAGATTCTCGACATGCAGATGTGTCAGCCGCGCAACTTCCTGGGCGTCTGAAAAGTCTGACGGCAGGGCCAGGGGTGCGCCACGCTCGATAATATCGACGGCCTTCTCGCAGACGCTGGCCGCTGTCGACTTTCTTCCGCAGAAAACAGCGATACTGCCATTCGGGACCAATTTTAGACCGAGGTAAAGTGCGATAGCCTGCCCGTCTGTCTTTTCAGGGAAAAAACGGTCCGTCCTTTCCCGCTTCTTCCTTCCGAGATTGAATCTTTCAATCACCCTCGGAACGAAAAACTCACCTTGTTCGGCGTCACGGCTGTCGACGTACTCGATCCTTCCCAACTGATCGAGCCAGCTCGCGAACCCGACCGACCTGAAAGTCGGAATCAGGGTTGTGCCTTCGACGACATTGGGTTCCCCGTTCAGCCATTCTCCAACAGCCTCGGCGTTGCTGATGACCGCTGAGATCAGGACCTTCTGGGTTCCTTCAGGAATCATGGAGCGGAGCGACGTCAGAAGCAGCTCGTATGTGATGCCTCGGGTGCCGCTGTCGAACTGGTGGCCCTCATCAAAAACCAGCAGGCCAACGTGGGCAGCCAGCTCCGGAGCATGCCGAAGGACATAGAGCAGCTTCTCGGGGGTTACGACCAGGATCTGTTGGTGTCCCAAGAGTTCGGCAATCTCGAAGTCGGTCTGTAGGGCATCGGATAATTCATCCACCTTGGTGGTTTCGTTGTGGAACGCCTCGACGAGGCTGTTCTTGATCTCATGGCACAGCGCCCGGAACGGGGCGATGATGATGGCCAGTGACACGCGGTCGGCCAGAAACGCACTTCGGAGGATCAGCTCCGTTGCCTTCGTTTTGCCAGCGCTGGTGGGCATTTGAACGATGGCAGACTCGCCTTTGAGAACATCAGCCTTGCCCAAAAGGTGTTGCGCAGGCCAGAGTTCCTTGATGAACGAATCCTTTTGCAGCGCATGGAGCCATTTGTCGCGAGGCAACCCGGAATATGACGGCAAAGCCTTCCAGGCGGAATTCTCCAGCTTTTTCCTCAGAACGGCCACGATCACATCACCAAATAGAAGCTGCCTTGGGGTGCCGAACTCATAGACGGCGTCCCTCAGCTTCGTGGCCAAATCGAGAAGATTTTCTTCGCCATTCCCATCCTCGAAAAACTGGAGAATCCATTTTGAAATCCCGTCGATGAATTCGCCGAATGGTCCCTCGGCTCCATCAAAATAGGTCCCCAGATCGGCCTGCAGCAACCAGAGCAACAGATCTTCTAAACCATCGCCATCCAGATCCGGGCAGTCGCCATCGATACGCTTCGCCAATACCGACGCGCTTCCGGGAAGATCGCATAGGTAATAGGAGGCGGAGCCCAGAAGCACGAGGTATGGATCAAGTGTCTCGTTCAGCTTTGATTGGAGGTAGGAGTCGAAAAAGCGGGCGGAAAACAGCAGATTGGTTCTCAGCTCCGAGAGGGAATCGGGATCTGGCTCGTCCCGGTTGATAGCGGCGGCAAGATCGCCCAGCAAACCAATCGAGATAGTGAAGAGCTTGGCCGGATCTTGAGTGATCTTGATGTGATGCTCTTCAGGAACACTGTACTCGAGCATCTTGGCCTTTGACCGTGTGACGCCCAGCAGGAGTTGGGATTTCTGTTCAGGCCTCATCCGCAGCCCTCCTGTAGAGCTCGTGGACGAGTGCCATCATCTGATCCCCTTTGATGACCACTAACGCAAGGTCACCTGAATGCGGATGAGAGGAGGCATCGGTCGAGGATGTCAGGTGGCCGTCAAAAAGCGGATTCTCAAAGAGCGCGACAGCTCCATAAACCTCCTTGTATGGGTGATCCACTTCGTTCTGGAAGCGCTCAATTTTTTCGGCATCATCGAGCTCATTCCGACCGTGCAGCCTTTGCTTGATCGCATTCAAAGACTCCGCCTTCCGTGCGATGTCTTTTGCTGAGCCATCCACAGCATCTTGAAGTCTCGCCTTCGCCTTTTTCCCTGAGAATTGCGCCTTCGCTTCAAAGATCGCCAGTCTATCCTTCGAAGAGGCTTTGCCATCCTTGACGATATGGAAGCCGATGATGTCACTGCCTTTTGTCGACTCGTTCCGGATGGTTTGTCACCATAGCGAGTGCGTGGAACCCAGTAGCCAAGCAGGTATTCAAGAAAATCGGCAACCAGCACTTCTCCAAAATCGCCAGCGCGGATACTGGGTCCTGGCGCATCTTTTGGGTCCGGGAACTTTATGGTGTTGAGATACTCTCCACGAGAGCACTTGTACCCTCTGCGCCAATAATCAATCTCGCTGTCAAAGCAGTAATGATTCCGGAAGTGTTTCGCCCAGGCCGAGAGCACTGCCTCGTCGTTCTCATGACGAAACTCCCAGACCTCGACCTCCTTGCCGTCGGCGGTCTTCAGTCGTTCGCCGGTGTCAACCAGCCATTTAGTGTGTTCCGAAGTCCAAGGCATTCACGTCCCATCCCTGATTTAGTTGCCCTTCAATTTCAACAGCTCATCGTCCAGTCCATAGCGAACCACGTCGATCCGGTCGCTGCGTTGGGATACAAAATCACCGGTCATCACGGGGAGCTGAAATGGGAAGAATGCCGGGTTGTTCAGGAGCAGCCCCAATGCGCCCTTGGCCTCCGGGGTGGCCAGGAGTGCGGATTCGAACATCAGGATGGCCAGGTTTGGCTCGGCAATGCTCACCGGAGCGGCTTTCTCATAGCAGCCTTTGGCCTCGGAATCCTTCAGGGCTCCCCAGGCGACAAAGGAGCGGATGACGAACCGGGCATAGCGGCTGACGGTTTGCCGGTCGCCGTACTGTTCCTTCAGGCGGTTGATGATCTGGGTCTGAGTCACCTGATCCTGCAAGGCCAGCAAACGGCCGGTCTGGCGGGCCACGTTGAACCAGAACGGATAGACCGCCGAGATCATCCCCCAGTGAACCGCCAGGGCCATGGACGGGTTTTCCCGCAGAAACGCCAGCGAGGCATCCCGGAATGGAATCAGCTCGGGGTCAGGAGAGACCCAGATCTTCATCAGGTTGTTGACGACAAAGGTCCGGGTCTGATCGCTTCGTTCGCCCTCTGAGCCATTGCCTTTTCTGTCCGCGAGGAACTCGTGCAGCTCCTGGCGGATGGTTTTGGCGTCGAGTCCTGCCAGCAGCAGATTGGCTGCCTTCTGCATCCACTCGAAACGGATCGCCTGCTTGATGCCGATGGCTTCATGTCTTTTGCCCATCACCGTGTTCTCCTTTCAAACTTCACAAGGGGCACGATGACTTCTTCGATGGCTACACCGCCGTGACCTACGATGGCATCTCCCGGGTTTACGAATGCGTCGCGGCCACCGGCCACCAGGGGGAAATAATCTGCGGGCAACCCGACCGGCTGCCACTCGTGGGCAAACGGAAAGGCCCCAGCCACCTGAGCGCGGAGTTCCGGCGTGGGATAGACACGAACACGCTCGCCGCGAGTTTCGGCAATCACCCCTTCAGATGGGCGGCCTTTACCGTCGCATTGGATGTTGCCGTGATCGGCCGTCAGCCAGACCTCATAGCCGTAATCCAGCAGTTGGCCGACCATCACTGAAAGAAATCCGGCATGGCACCACTGCTTGATCTGGTTGTGCATCCCGGCCGAACCGAGTTGCATACCGTGCATGATCTTGTCCACTTTATCCACGACCAGCCCCACCACCTTGGTTTTCCCGGGGTGGATTGCGGAGTCGAGGACGCCCGCAGCATCACCGTCGCCAAGGCCACGCTGGTAGGCGACATCGAGCCGAGACAGACCATGGCCTTCCCAGAACTGCTTCCAGAGCTTCTCTTCGCTGTTGGTCGAGTTAATGGATGACGGGAAATAGAGCGGCGGCTTGCCCGAGAAGATCGACTGCCGCGATACCGAGGTCAGCGTCGGAATCCAGGCGAAGGTCGCGGATTCCCGCATGACAAGATTGGCATCTTGCTTTTGCAGAAGCTGGCGAATGGTCACCCACTGGTCCAAGGCCAGGCCGTCAACTACGATCAGCGCGGCACGGCTGCTACCGGAGTCCTCAATGTCCCTTGCCAGGCGGCGCGGCACATGGTGCAGCATGGCTGGATTGGTCGGCGGCAGGTTGATCAGACTGGAGTAGTGGTCCGTCAGCCAACCGGCGAAGGTCGAGTTCAGTGCATCGCCGATTTCCCTGAGCCGGGTCTGATACTCGGTGCTGTTGCCGCAGTGAACCAGCGAAGAAAGTTCGGCCCATTTCAATGCAAAGGCGGTCCAGTCCGAGTAACGTGCTTCCGCAGTGGGCAGCTCCTTTTCGACAAGGTCAAACAGGCGGGAAATCCGAAGCGCGTCATTGTCCGTGCCGGAGGTGGCGATGCCGCTACGGACCCAGGACCCGGCATCCACTTCAATATCTGTGGCCTCGACCGGGGTGAGTTTCCCCTCCAGGAACAGGTTGTCGATGTAGACCTTGATGTCCTGATGGTCGAACGGCAGGCGGTCAGGGCCGGGATACTTGAGGCCGTATTCCGGAGAATCTTCCCGCACCTGATTTGTGCCACCGAGCCGGGAAAGAAAGAGCGGCCAGCGTTCCTGCAAAAAGGCGAAAAAGGCCTCATCGTCCGGAACGATTTCAGAGAGCGGCCAAGCCTTGAATCCATCATGCCCTTTGAGAACCTGGATGAGCCGCTCGGCCAGCATCAGCGGGATTTGGAGCTTGCCGTAGTGCAGACGGAGCAAGGCGCGAAGCAGCTCCACCTCGTTGGCGATCAGTTCCGCCGCAATGCCGAACACATGACGGAGAATGAAATCCTTGGTGGCGTTGTCGCCCATGCGATCCGGCGGCGACTTGCGCTGGGCCTCGAATAGCGCGTCCAGCAGGCTCCGGTCGAGCTTCTCGATGACCGGGTAGCTCAGATGGGGAAAGAGATCCCCCAGGTTGAATGAAAGCTTGCGGCCCGCCTGGAGCAGATCGTATGGCAGGGACTCCAGCTCCGCATTCTGCAAGCGAAGGACCACCACCAGATCGGTGTGCTCCCCCCGGTCCCAGATCGAGCGGTACTTGGATTCATAGGCGTATCTGAATTCGACCGGGTCACTGAACTCGATCAGGTCGAAACCGCGCCCGCGAAGCTCCAATGCCAGTTTCTCCTCGGTCAGCAGGCAATCCGGGTCCGCGACCAGGGTCAGCTTGCTGACGTTGGGTACAAAGTCGTTCAGGATGGCGTCTCGCCAACTACTCATTGAGCGCCTCCTTTGATAATCCGCAGCATCAGCAGCGGCCGGATTTCCGGCACGATCTGCCGCGCCGATTGCAGTTCATGCCGCCACTCGGATTCGTCCGCATCGCAACGGGACAACCTGAATTGCCGTACCTCCGGCAATCCAACCCGCTCGATGGCCTTGCGGCGCGAGGCAAAGGAAACGATGCCACGTTCCTCCTCGCGAGCCACAGAGGCGAGATGCGCCTGCTGTAATGCGTCGAACAGCTCCTGTCCGGCCTGCTCGGCCGCTTCCTGCAACCGTTCATGGGCGATGATGGATTCGTCCTGGCCGAGGGTGGCCTGCACCTGGGCTTCCGCTGTCTGCAGCGCATCCCAGATATGCCGGGCCGTGGGCAGAAACAGTTTGCCTTCCTCGCTCAGGAACACACTGACATAGCCACGCCGCACCATGGGAATGCGCAGGAGCTGTGTCTTCTGGTGCATCCCGGCCTGAAGGCGTATCTCAAAGAGCCCCCAGAGTCCGGAGATGCTGGCTGGCAACCCACTCACGCTTACGCAAGGCAATGGCTGGCCAGCCGCGATCTGCGGCAGGTTCAAAGCGAGCCCACGGACACGGCTGTTTTCAAGATTGAGCAGGGTCGCGTCGGTCAGACGATCCGCTTCCCGGGCGTTGAACACGGCCTTGCGATGTTCCTGGCCGTCTGGCCAATTCAGATCCCACCAGGAGCGCTTGCGGCTGGCCGCGCCGCCGTGAGAGTTGAGATAGCCCACCGTCATCCGTTCCACCCAGTGGGGCAGCGGATGAGAACGCAGACGCTCAGCCGCCTGCACGTCCGGCTCTTCGGAGATGCCATAGATGGCGGAGGCCTCGCGCACCTGCTGAATCTCATCGCGAAGCCGGGCCACCGTGTGATCGACGGAGGTTTCGATGCCGTCAGGATTGAGGATGGCCGAGGCGAACACATCCTCAAACAGCTCACCGGCCTGGGCGGAGTCGAGCACGTCGCCAGTCTTGTCGATGCCGAACTCGTCGAAGATTACCGAGAGCTTCTGCTCCAACACTTCGCGGACGCGGAACTCGACCGAGTCCTCAAACACGAAGTTGATTGCCCGTACCTTCTTGGGCTGCCCGATACGATCCACGCGGCCGATCCGCTGTTCCAGCCGCATCGGGTTCCAGGGGATGTCGTAGTTGATGATGACATGGGCAAACTGCAGGTTCAGACCCTCACCGCCCGCATCGGTGGAAACCAGCACGCGGTGCGATTTGCGGAAGGCGTCCTGAGCCTGCTTGCGTTCCTCCATATCCATGGAGCCGTTCAGGGTGACGACCGAGATGCCACGGGCTTCCAGAAACTCTTTCAGCATCTGCTGGGTCGGCACGAACTCGGTGAAGATCAACACCTTAAGGTCCGGTTCGTTTTCCTCGGCTTGCAGTTCGTAGACCCACTCGATCAACGCCTCGGCCTTGGCGTCCGGACCCGCTTGTTCGCAGCGAACCGCCGCATCGAGCAGGGTCTCTACATGGCTGCCTTCGCTCTGCAGAGCCGACACATGAGATTTCAGCAGCTCATCGAGCAGCTCCTGGCCGTCCATGTCGTAGAGTTCGGCCATTTCATCGTCTGGGCTTTCCGATCCCTCCGTACCGTTTTCCAGCTCCGCCAGCCGCAGGCTGGCCTGCTGTTCGCCTTCCTTGAGTGCGGCGAGTCGCCGTTCCAGCGTGGTGCGGATCGCCCGGGTGCTGGAGACCACCAGACGCTGCATCAGGATCATCAAAAAGCCGATATGGCGCTTCTTCTCGCGCAGGGCCTGGTTGTAGCCCTCGCGCACATAGTCGGTCACTGCCTCGTAGAGGAGCTGCTGCAGGTGATGACGGCTCTCCCAGGCCACCGGGGCCATCTGCGTCCGCCGGGGTTTGAAGAGCGGCTTGCCGTCGGCATCGATGGCCTTGCGCTTCTCGGTACGGATGACATACGGAGCCACCCGCTCGCGGGAGACGCTATCCATGTCTGGAAAGGCGTCGTCATCCAGCAGGTTCATCAGGCGATGGAAGGCATCGGTCTTCCCCTGGTGGGGCGTAGCCGAAAGGAGCAGCACATAGGGCGCGGCCTCCGCCAGCCCCTTGCCGAGTTTGTAGCGGGCGACCTGATCGGTGCTGCCGCCCAAGCGGTGCGCTTCGTCCACCACCACCAGATCCCAACCAGCGGTGATCAGATCTTCGAACCGGCTGCGGTTGTATTCTGCAACGCGCTCAGCGGTCCAACCGCGCCGTTTGTCCATGGGCTTGACCGAATCCAGGGAGACGATGACCTGATCGAACATCGACCAGGCTGAGTTCCGGTGGTCCGCGCCTGTAGCCAGGCGCTGCAAGGTGCCGGTGTCGTCTCCCAGCACGAGCTGGAACTGCTCGTTGAAGTGCGTCTGCATTTCCGCCACCCACTGGGTGGCGATGCCTTTGGGAGAGACGACCAGAATTCGCCGAACCAGCCCGCGCAGCTTGAGCTCGCGCATGACCAGACCGGCCTCGATGGTCTTACCGAGGCCCACCTCGTCGGCCAGCAGGTAGCGCACGCGGTCGCCGGAGATGGCCCGTGACAAGGCGTGGATCTGGTGCGGCAGTGGAATGACGTTGGACTCCATGGGAGCCAGCAATACATGGCCGTCGGTGGCGCTGGTAGAGCCTTCGAGCACCTCGGCCACCTTGGCTGCGGCGGCCACATAGGCAATGCGTCCGGCTTCAATCTCTGGCCGCAGGTCGGCACTCAGCGGCCGCAAAGCGGAGCGGGGCACGCGCACCACCGCGTCCTGATTCGGCAACCAGATGCGGCACACCGTCTGCCCCCACAAGGTCTGTTCTTCGATGACCTTGCAGGCGCTGTTATGAACGGTGCTGTATTGCCATATGTTTTCGCTCGATGCCATTCCAGCCAAAGTCCTTATCGTCCTGCATTGATTCGTTTGTATCGCTGATCAAAGGCCTCTTTGCCGCCTTCCATCACACGGCATATCTCATCCCGGATGGAAGGCTCCTGGAGTCCACCCTGTGTCACGATTCGGGTCTGCCCAGACCTCACATCCAGGGCGATGACGTTTTCCGCATCACCATTCACGACGATGTTGGCGTTATGCGTAACCACCAGCACCTGTCGTTTCTGTTTAATCTCCCGCAGTTGCGTCACGATCAGGTCATAGATCAAGTGGTTGTCGAGATCGTCTTCTGGCTGATCAAGCACGAGAGGCTCATTGCCATACGAAAGGATAAAGGCCAGGAGCGCGGCCGTTTTTTGCCCCGGCGATCCTTGCGCTACGGGTTTGAAGCTCTCACCGTCTTTGAGGCTGTATCTGACGTCCAGGGAGTCATCGGGAAACCAGCAGCGAATTCGATCTATTTGCTCGGGAGTCAGTCCCTGGATATGGGAGACAAAACGTCGATCTTTGGCTGCCGTCACGGCCGTTGTATCGTTCGCATGGATGGCAAGCAGCGATGATTTCAATGCCGCAATTTTTTCTTCCATGGTTTTGGAAGAATTCTGCGTCAGTGTAGCCAGCAGGCCCTCATCCCCATCGACCACGCCGATGTCGCGGTCAAAGCCGCCATTGCCCCGGTCGATCAGGTTACGGAACTCTTCCTCAACCGTGATCTTGTTTCCAAACGGAATGACATTGATCTGTACATATGAATTGCCGACGAGAGTATCCTTGAGAAAGTCCTCGCGAAGCTTGGTTATCTTGGCCCGATGCTCATGGAGCTTGGCCAAGCACTCTTCCGCGCTCTTCTGATGCTGCGCAAGAGTTTCTCTCTTTTTGTTGAACCCCTTGAGCTTCTCCTCGAGATCTTGCCGCTGCTTAACCAGAACACCATATGCGGAAGGATCGCCCGCACCTGCTGCGCTGAGCTGACCAAGGAGGTCGGTGTATTCCTGGTTCGCCGTTGTGATTTTCTTCGATATTTCCAGACTGGGCCGCGCTTGATTCCACGCGCTCTTCGCATCATCAATCCGCTGCGCGATTGAATTCATCTCATTCTGGAGTTTTTCAAACGTCGCACGAATGCCCGCTGCAGCGTCGATCAGCTCTTTATCATCCGCATTCCCAACGTCGAAATGCTGTGAATCCAATTCTGGTGGCAACAGGCTTCCTGAAACATCCCGGACCTGTTCGGCGGAACCTTCCCAGTTCTTTTCCCAGGAGTCGATAGCCTTGCTCTGGTTCTGTCTGAGCTGGTAAGCCTTAAGGACATCCGCGTGGCCCGCCTTTTCAAAAACCTCAAGCTTGCGTTTGACGTCCTCAAGCTGACCTTTGATTACCGATTCTTCCTGAAGTCCGGCCTGAACTTCACGCTCCTGGGCGCGAATCGAGAGATATTTGGAAACCAGTTCCTCCCACTCAAGTTGCCAATCACGATGATTGACCGCCGGGGCATCATCGACAACCTGCAAGAGCGCCTGGGGATGCTTCGCCAGCTCGAAAATCTGCTTCTGGCTGTAAATCCTGACAGGAAATCGTTGTGCTATGTCTCCCTCGGAAGCGCTCCAGGTTCCGGGAGCGGTCTCTTCCTCTATGGCGTGCCTGTTGTCGGCGTTAGACCAGGTGATTCGAAAGCGGCCACCGTCTTTTCGGAAGCCGACAGTGATTTTCGTGGCATCTTTTAGCAGCCCTTCATCCTGGCGGTCGCTCGACGTTTGACTGTATTTGGTAAATTCCTTTTCAAGGCTCTTGGGGATTTCTCCCTTCCGTTTGAGAGCAATCCGCAGGAACTCCAACGAAGTCGATTTCCCTGTGCCTCGTCCACCAATGATGGTGTTGAGCCAGGGGTTCAGTTGGCAGGAAAAGGATTGCCCTCGGCCCAGGTACTTCGCATCGTCAACCACGATGCTTTCGATGGCGAGTTGTCCATGGGTATTGGGGTCACCAGTGAAGCGGTCCGACCGCTTTAGGGAGAGAGCCCCATCAATGAGCGCCAGCCGTAATCCGTCATAGGATGGCTCCGACATTTTTACCCAGGTGAAATGGCTCCCAGGGTAGCGTTGACCGCCGGTACCGGACGGATGATGGGAATCGGTTCCAAGAACCTCCGCCCAATTCAAATTCTTGCCGATGTAAAGCTGCGGTTTTGCCTGAGCAAGGTCCGTGACCTCCATGGCAAATACACACTTGTTGTCGAGCACCTGCTCCAGTGTGTTGCCGGTACAAACCGTAAAAAGTCCGTTGGCCTGATCGACATGAGCAGGTATTGCAAGCCCTCCTGACCTTGCAATTTCGTCAATCACTTCAACAGCGGAGCATTCAGAACAGCCGTCGCTCTTTCCCTTGGTGGCGCGATACCTCACCGCACCGAGCAGCGAATCGATATCCGAGGTGGTCTTGTTTGGGCCGAAAATGGCCAGGATATGGATATTTCCCTGAACGGTAATCTCAACGCCGGGGAAGAGGTAGAGGGGTCGATAATCCGGATGACCTTCGGATGCCAGCTCCTGGAGTGCCTGCTTGAGTGGATCAATCCAGGCACCAGAATTGTGATCCGTCACCGCGACACAATCGATGCCTTGCCGCATGTAGTTGAGCAGCCAATCCTTATGGGAGATCTGTTTATGCTGGGCCTGGTCGGGGCCTTTCCCATAATCGTCCGATGCCGGAGTGTGATTGTGGAAGTCGAACTTCCACCATTTGGCGCTGGCCCAATCCCAAGCGGCAGACATACTCATTCCCCTCCCATCCGTGTTACCGCCTGGTCGTACCACATGAGCAGCTTGGGATCTTCTTCCAGGACGTTGTTGGGGATCTTGTCGGCCACGGCGACGATGACGGCGTAGTCGCGTTCCTGCCAGGCTTTCTTGAATCCGGCGCGGACAGCTTCCAGGCGGAAGACCTTGAGTTTCTTTTTGACCTCTTTGTATTCCTCGAACTCCTTGAGCAGCGCCTTCTCGCGCAGCTTCTCCAGGTCGCCCGCCTTGTTGGGATCGGGCACGTACCAGCGGTCGCGGGCCTTGGCGACGAGGGTCGGATCATCCTTGGGCAGATTGCGCAGCTCTTTCCAGTTGGTGGAGAGGTAGGCGTGGACCTGCTCGGGTACCGGGCCTTTGCCGTCGAATTTGATAAAGTTTTGCTCTAGCAACTCGTCCAATTCGAGGAGCTTTTCTGTCTTTAGCCACCCACCAATTTCTTGCATGAACAGAGGTTTGAGTTCACCTGATGTTTGAGGCTTCTTGAGCAGTTGCTGCCTCATCCATTGAATAGCGGTATTTTCGTCAGTTATAAATAACTGTAGCTGGAGAACCTCGCGTACAGTCATTCTCTTTCTATCGTATTCTGCAATTTGATCTGGGAGGAAGTACATGCCATCACGCTCAGAGAAGCGCTGATTAAGGCCTTGATAAAACTCCGCTGCAGACAAGGGAACGGCTACCCCCCTTTGGACGTGAAATGCGACCATTCGGTCAAACAACAGAAAGTTTTGCCTCTCCGAAATGATTTCAACTTTCCCATCTTTGGAAACAAAAACGGGAAGCTGGTTGAGGTGCGTTCTGATGAAATCCCAAACTACATCTTCGGTTCCCGCTCCAATCTCAAACTTTTGTTCTAATCCATCTGTCGGTTTATATGCGGATATAACAAGGTCTTGATCAATGGCCCCAGCTCTATTTACTGCATTGAAAGACCGCTGCTGTTTATTGAGCACGCGAACATCTGCTACAACAAGCCCAGAAGACTCTATTGCCTGCTGTATCGCGCTCCAAACTGCATTCTGGCTGTTATGAAATTCGATGGTGATCCATCTCCCAGGCTTCAGAACACGAGAGTAAGTTCTAAAGGCTCCCAGCATCATATTCGAATAGAATGCTAAATCCTTCTTGTGAACATAGTTCAGAACGCAATCGCTATCGACAGAAGTCCGCGTCTTAAGCCATGCCTCTACAAACATGTTCAGCTCCGCATATTGCAGTGATTCTCCAAAAGGCGGATCTGTAAATATGTAGTCAATTGAACCATCTGGGTAATTCCTGAGATCGACAACACTTTGGGTGGATACGGTCGCAGCCCGGTGAGTCTCAACTGAAAGCGACTTCAGCTTTTTGATCTTTCTCTTAAGAACATCAAATACATTTCGCTCAAGGTGAAGAGACGGCGTAAAAAGAGTGCCCGAAACGCCACCACCACCACCGAAATAGCCTTGTTTTCTCGAAATGTAGTTATTGATTGCGGTTAAGCAGAATCTGAAAAAGGCCGTTCTTCTGTGTGTAGAGAGCGTCTTCCCCCACAAGTATCCATAAACAAATAAGGATCGCTTTGTGTACATATGCGCGACATGCGATAGACCAGATCCATTTATGAGTTTATTGGTCTGACGACCTGGGAAAAACTCATCTGAAGGAATGCTTGGCCAGTGACGTCCTTCAAACCTTAGATCAAATTCTTTTCGTTCCTCGGGCGTAACTGAGAACGTCTTTCTTGCCGTTCCCTGCTTTATTGTCTGTTCGACTAGAGCAAACTTGGGAGTGCTTACCATTTTTCCAAGCACGGGGTCGAACTCAGATGTAAATGGCCTTTCCAATTTTACCGCGCCGGAAGATTTCGACGCTGCTTTCCCTACTATCGTTCCGCAATCAGGACATGGGAACGATCCTTCCATCTTTCCATCTTTTAATGCAGCTTCCCAGAAAATGAACTCATGCGAACAGTTTGGGCAAAGGAAAACATCTGACCAGACGGCACTAAGCACTGTACCTTTTTGCTGTCCCTGATAGAGCCATTTGAGTTCTTTTTCGGCACCCTCGATAACCTTTAGTGCTTCCATTGCAAAAGAAGAGAGGGCGGAAAGATCCGAGTAATTACTTGAAATAAACGTCGCAGCTGTTGAAAGGTCATTTAAAAAGGCTTTCCTCTCCCCTATAGCAGAGAACGGTACCCATACCTTTTTCCCTTCGCTATCAATATCTTCCTGCATAACAGTTCCATCGGGCTTGATTTGATAACCGAGGGACGATATTTCGCTTTTGTCACCACACATCTGTGCGGCAACACCTGCCATACCAGTTCCGCAGAAACCGTCAAACACAATATCCCCCGGCTTTGTGTAGTGGAGGATGTAACGCATGATGGCTTTATGTGGGACCTTTGTGTGGTATGTGTGGGCGTTGTATATAGGGTCGTTTTTCCCTTCGCTCACATCTGCTGCAAACGGCTCACAATGGTATTGCCCAATAGGTTCAGGCTTCTGCGCCTCCCACTCGGCGATGAAGTCGGCGATCCAGGGATTCGGGCAGGCGGTGTAGTACGGCGGATCGCTTAGATTCAGGATGTCCTCGTCGCTGCCGATAGGAAAGCCTTCGATCTTGCGGAACTCCAGGTCCTGCAGCTTCTTGCGCAATTCCTCGGTAAAGTAGGCGCGGCGGTCTTCGTCATTCTCGAAGGTCATGCCGAGACAAGTCACCGGGCCGGAGGGCTTCTGCGGCTCTTCAAGCAGCGAGTCGAACAAACTGGTTTCTTTCATCTTCATAATCCTTGGCTTTCGTCTTGTGTCTCAGCTTGGTCACTTTGCGGGTGACCAAGCTCGGCGGAGTTGGTCACTCGCTTAGTCACTCTTATTCCATGACGATCCGCACCTTGGCCGGGTCCTTGCCCTTGGTGAGCTGATCGATGTACTCCTCAAAGCGTTTCTTCATCTCCGCCGGGGTGGCCGGGCCGTCGGTAACCTGTAGGGCCTGTTGCAGCTCCTGCGCCTTGACGGTGACCTTGACCAGACCGGAGAGCACCTCCTTCAGGGCGTGGACAAAGTTGCTGTCCAGCGGCACAGGCAGCTCCTTCGACTTGATGAAGGCCTCCAGGGGTTCGCGGTCGTCGATCTTCAGCAGATCCATGTTGGCCTGGGTGATCGGGTCCTCCAGGTTGCTGAGGATGGTGGAGGTCCAGGCCGTCACCATGGCGTCGAGCTGGGCGTCCATCTGGTCGATCATCTGAGAGCCTGCTGTCGTGCCGGTTTCCACTGAAGGCCGGAACCCGCAATGGGGGCATATGGGCGAGGTGTCGAGATTTTGCTCGGTCAGGGCGAAGCAGCTCTTCAGTCCGGCCAGGCGGTTCTGGTAATCGGTGAGCTGCTGCCGGGGCATCAGGTCGATACCGGCCAGCTTGAGCAGGGTTTGCAGGCGCTGGTCGTTGAGCAGGCCAGCCTTGCGCTTGTCGTCGTTCACGCCCAGCCGGGCCTTGGTGTGCAAGCCGATGTAGGCAACGGTGTAATCCTTCTTCAGCTTTTGCAGCTTGGCCCCGATGCTCTGGGACTGGCTGGCCAGCTCGGTGAGGTCGGCCTGCTTGAGGGCATCGAGCACATCCTGCCGGGTGGTCTTCATGCGATCCACCCAGTCATGCTCGGCGGGCAGCACCGCTTCGGCGGTGGAGAGCCAGGACGCCGTCGGGCTGTGATCCATGATGAACTCGCGCAGGGCGTCCAGCTCATCGAGCGCCTTCACGGCCTTTTCGTGGGCCAACACTTCGGGAGCGCTGTAGCGGAAGTTTTTCAGTTTGCCCGGCGAGGAGTAGGCCTGGAGCGATTCAAAGAAGCCCTTGGCCTCGTCCAGCCCGCTGGCCTGGCTGGCCAGGTCGGTGCCCGCGAGCAGATCCAGACCCCAGAAGGAGAGCCCTTCGCGCAGGGTCTGCTGGGTCATGACGATGCGCTTGACGATCTTGCCCACTGCCTGCTGCAGGTTCTGCACCGGCTCGTCCTTGCCCTGGGTGACGAGCTGGGCCATGCCCGGCGTCATGCCGAGCAGTTCGAACAGCGCTTTGAGCGCGGGCAGGTTCCATTCCTTGGGCTGCTCCAGGTGTTTGAAGCGGACCAGTTCGTCCATGCCGGTCGCGGCAAGCTGCTGCAGCCCGGTGGCGTCGAATTTCTTGCCCGGGATGGCGAGCACGATGTCGCCGGAGTAGACCAAAGCCGCCACCAGTACGCTCACCCATTCGGGTTCCAGACGCGAGCCGCCCGGGTTCATGTATTCCAGCCCATGGTCGTCCTGGATGATCTCGCTGCGGTTGACCACCTGGCCGTGTCCCTTGGCCTTGATGGCATCGAGGATGAATTTGGTGTACTTCGATTTGTAGGGGTCGATCTTCTCGCCGTCGAGCAGCTCCAGGGCGTCCAGCACGGCCGTGGCCTGCTTGGTGCGGTTCTGCCCAGCGATGGCCCGCAGGGCGTCCTGCGCGGCCTGGGCGCGGTTATTGCCGGTGATCAGGACCGAGAAGAACGGATAGTCCGGGGCCTGGTTCTCGAAGTTCGGAGCCAGGCAGACACCGGCGATAGTGTTGACCAGGTCGCGGAAGTTGATGGTCTCGTGGGGCGACAGGCCGGACAAATCGCGGATCGATTTGCCCTTGGCCCATTCGGTCATGGACTTGGCGCGGCCCTGATAAGTGACCTCGAAGGCATCGCTCATGTGCTTCTGCAGCCACTGGACCAGCTTCTTCAGGAAGCCGTTGGCCTTCGATTCATAGGTGGCCTTGGCATGGCCCGAGGAGGTGGCGGCAAGGTCCAGGGCGGCCGCGTAGCTCTTCAGCGCAGTCTGGAATTCCTCGTCGGTGCCTTTCAGGCGGAAGAAGACCTCGTCGTTGACCTTGTCGTCCTTGAAGCGCGGCGGATCGTTGGGCTGGATGAAGTAGAGGTAAAAGTCCCGCTGCGGCACGGCGGTGGAGCGCTCGTTCGGTGCCCCGAAAAAGAGGTAGCCGGTACGGGCGGCCTTGTGCTCCTGCCAGACCAGTTCGTGCTGCCAGATCTTGTAGCCGGTGACGTAGGTGGCGTCCTGGCACTCCATGACCCGCTTGAGCGCCTCGTAATAGAAGCGGTCGAGTTGAGCCTGGCCCAGGCTTTCGGCCCGCTTGTCGATCAGGGCGTCGAAGTCATCGGTCTTCTTCAGGTCGAGATAGAACTGGCGGTTGTCGGCATTGAAGGAGATGAACTGGCCGCTGACCGTTTTGTGGATCTCGCGCAGGACCGTTTCCACATGGGTCTGGAGGTCCTTGTCGGGCTCATCGCTGCCCAGCTCAGCGATCAGCGGATCGAACAGGCAGAGACGGTCGCGCAGTTCCTCGGCGGATGCGCCCATGGGAGCATAGATGTCGCCGGTGGTGAGGCGGTGGACGGACAGCGCATGGATCAGGCGTAGCGCCATCGGCTTGTATTGCTTGCGGGTGATGGCGTTCTCGATGCGGGATTCCAGCACCTGGCTGCAATCGATGACCGCCCGGATCTCGGGAATGGCGCGGAACGAGGCGTTCTGTTTGAGCGTGTTCCAGTAGCTGTCGAAAGCGATCAGGCCGAGTTCGTCCTGCGGCACATCCTTGCCGAGAATGCCCTTCATGCCCATGGACAGGGTCTTGAGCACCTCGCGCTTTTCCACCACGGTGACCCGCTCGAAAGTGTCGATGTAATCGGGATGCACCGGGAAGAGCCGGACAAACTCGTCCATGCGCTCATTGAGCCCGCCATAGTATTTGGCAAAAGGCATCAGGTAGTCGCGGATCTTGGCCTGTTGCTCGGTGGTCTTCTTGAGCAGACGCTCGGCCACAACGAATTTGACGTCGCTACGGGCAATGAGGATCTGCTCGAAGCGGTCCTTCACCCGGCGGATGCTGTCGGCGACAAAGGCGAAGCGCGGGCTGTCGAAAATGGCTTCCTGGACACCGGCCATGAAGCGGAAGCGCAGATCCTTGCAGACCTCGCCGACCTCGCGGAGGAAGTTGAGGTCGAGGATCAGCTCCTGGTCCTTGCGGGTGCGCAGGTAGTCGAGCAGTTCGTCGACCACCAGCAGCAGGCCTTGCTCGGGGAAGACCTCGCCGAACTTGGCCATCATGTCTTCGAAGGCTCGTTTGTGGCTGGTGATAGTTCCGGCTTCGGGGAACACATACTCCACGCCGAGTTTTTCGAGATGCTCTTCCAGTTCGGCCACCAGGATGTCGCGCAGGGACATGGTGGTGGCTCCGATCTCGGTACGGATGACCTTGAACCGACCGGCGATCTGAGAGGCCGCATCGCGGACACCGGCGTGGTTCAGCCCTTCCAGCAGGGAGGCGTCTGCGGCAAGACTGGAGACCACCGACATCAAGTGCGACTTACCGGTGCCGTAGTTACCGACAACCAGCAGGCCTTTGTTGTCGACCGGCTGATCGAACTGCATCTGAGGAATGACAAGCTGGGTGAGCCGTTCGGCCATTTCCTCGGAAATGACATAGGTGTTCACGAGGGTGTGCGCGGCGCTCGATTTGTCCGCGTCACGCAACTGAACGACCGACTCAATCGGGTCGAATTGGATAAGGTCTCCGTATTTCATGCTTGTCCTGCCTCTCTATTGTTTTTTGCCGAATCGACCGTGGCCGTGCCATCCATGCCCACAATCAGCGCATCGACCGAGTCATAGCTGCGGTACTCGGGATGGCCGGTTTCGGCGTACAAAAGCCTCCCGGAATTCATGATTCCGTTCCATGAAGCCACCACGGCCCGGTTTCTTGAAATGGACTGCAGCAGGCGCAAGGGGTCCTGCTGGAGATCCTTGTCGAAGAGGATCTCGAGATTATCCAGCACCACCGGTGCTTGAGCCTGGTCCGCGATCTGGTCGAGGATGCCCGGCAGCCGCAGTGACCGCTGCTTGGCCGTCAACTCAAGCAGCTCGCCGGAAAGCGCCAGATTGACGTTGACGACGGATGAACCGAACTCCTCGGCAACGTCCCGAAGAACGCCGGTCTTGCCGGAACCGGTCTCTCCCACCAGCAATACCAGGCGGTGATACAGCCCTTCGGCTGCCTGGAGGGATCGCTTTATTTTGTCGTGAATCGGTTCTGCCATGGTCGCTCCTTACTGCTCGGTGTCCGGCTTATCGGTTTTGTCAGCCGCACCGCCGGAGCGGACCCATTCGTCCACTTCGTCTTGTTTGAACATCCAGCGACGGCCGACGCGATGACCGGGCATAGCCCGTTGTTCGATCCACTTGTAGACCGTCTCGTTGCTTACATTCAGATATTTGCAAATGTCATCGACCGTCAGCCATCTCTCATCCATAGCCTTCGTCCTTCGTTCATCATGTTTTCGGTAAAAGCCCGAAGGTCTCCGGGAAACCCGAAATCCGGACACAGTGCCGCAAATTAACCTCCACAAATTACATTGGCGGATTGCCAAAATCAAGCGTTTTGTGCCGATTAGTGCCGACTTTTCCAAAAAACGGCCTGATTGTCGTTGGTGATCCGGTGTCCGTTTTGAGGCGCATACATGGTGTAAGTCCATACCGCACAGGCGATTGAGCCCCTGGCTGCTGCCACCATCACCCGCTGGTACATGCTGTGCCCGCCGGGCCGAAAGCCTTCCAGCCGGTCGATGGGCGGCAGGTCGCGCTGCGGGTCGGTGAAGGTCACCAGCTCCCCATGGATCAGGTCCCAGTCGCCGGTCGGGCGGCCGAAGCGTGGTGTGCCGATCTCCTGCTGCCTGCGGGCGTCGGCCAGTGGATCGGCGGTGCCCGGGGCCAGAATCAGGCCTTCGGGCACCTCGAGCGCCGGGAATCCGGCATGAAGATGGTAGAGCCTGCCCCAGACCACAGCCGGTTCGATGCTGCGGGCCTGGGCGCAGAAGCGTTGATGGTTCCAGTAGCCCTGCTTCAGTGTGCCGTAGACGAAAAGCCGGAGAATGGACTCGGGACTGTCTTCCGGGTTTGTGTTCAGGTTCGCGGTGTCTCCAATGTTCATGCATTCACTCCTTCGGGCAGTGTCCCTTTGCGCTCCTGGGGGATGAAGCGGAATTCGCTGTTTTCGATGGCCCGCACATCCTCGTGGCGGATGGTGAGCATGGTCATGGGCGGTACCTCCAGCTCGCGCCAGCCCTTCTCGTTGTCCACGGCAAAGTCGATAAAGGCGTCATCCGAGGCGTAGAAAATCACCCGGTGCTGGCGGTGGATGCGCAGGCAGAGCGGCTTGTTGCCCTTGAGCACGGTGATGGTGCCCGGGTCGAGCCGAGAGGCCAGCACGGCGCTCATCTGGCCGCGACAGAGGGCGAGCGCCTTCTTCAGGCCCTCCTGGTCGATGGGGCCTTCGGGCGCGAAGCGGTCGGCCAGGCGGAAGATCAGCTCGCTGTCCACTTCGGCGTAGCGCGGCAGCCCGAGTCGGCGGAACAGATAATCGGCGTTGTAGATGGTGCCGTTGTGGGTGCCGATGACGATCCCGGGCCGGATGGGATGGTTGTTGTGGTTATTGAACTCATTGCCCCGGGTGCGCCAGCGGGTGTGGCCCATAAGGATGGTGGTCTCGTTGCCGACCTGCCCGAGCAGCTCCTGGAACGGCTTCTCGTAGACAAGCTCGTGCGCCCGCATCGGCCGCTTGAAGATGCGGTGACTGCCGTCGGTCTTGAGCCAGGCCAGACCGGAGGCGTGCGGGCCGCGCTCCTCGCTGTGCAGCAGCATGCGGATGAAGAGCTCGCGCAGGTAATCCCGCTCGTCGGGCCGTCTGCGCTTG
>NZ_JBKEBF010000034.1:0-116896 GCF_047973035.1 Oleidesulfovibrio sp. | reverse complement strand
AGCATGACCTCGCCTATGAACAGATAGAAAACGAGGCGGACAGGAGGTGGGCTGACAAGCATTTCCTGCGCTGTATGGAGGCACATGGCCATCCGGCGTCAGGAAAGGTGTTTTTCGTGCTAATACGCTGTGGAGGCTGGCTTTCTTTCGTGCTGCGCAGGTTTCGCGACTGAGCAGCTTGGAAATCTCAAATAATTAGAGCGCGTCTCAAATAATTCGAACAAGAATCTCAAATAAAGTTTTCCGGCCTAGCGCCAAGGCGTATTCGTCGCTTATATATTTGATGATGACGCCAATAAGCGACATGACAATTGCAGACGCGAAAGCGGCGACATACCCACCGGTGTTTCCGGAAAGTCGTAATGAGCCCAGAAAGTTACGGGCAGAAAGAGAAACAGTGCAGGACATAAGACCCACCTCGGAATCAAAATGTAGGCACGCCTCTACTCCCGAATTGACCCCTTGATAAGGGACACTTTTTGGCAGTATCTATGGGGACACTTTCAATTTATCTCGCATACATCATTCCGAGACGTATGCTGTACACAACATCAATAACAATATGCTTAAAACACGAACAATTCTTCAACCCAAACCGAAAAAAAGAAACGAAATCTTTTTTAAAAAAAATATAAATTCTGCGTAATCCGCAGAAATATATTCCCTATACGGACATACAGGATTGCGCACATGAGCATAGCCCTGAGCAGACACAGTGAAATACCGCTATATAAGCAGGTTGCTGCATACTTTCGTATGCGTATCGAGCTTGGTGAACTTGAGGCAGGAACCAAGCTTCCTTCAATCCGGCAGTTGGCCCGAACTCAAGGGCTTAATCGCATCACAGTGGAAACAGCATCTGCAGAGCTGGAAGCTGACGGGCTGGTAGCATCGCGTCAGGGAAGCGGAACATTTGTTCTGCCTTCTTTTGCACCTCAGGAAAAAGCGCAGGAGGAAGCACATACCGCTTGGCCGCGATGGCAATATGACGCTGCGGAACGGTACAATAGTATCTGGCGCGGCAACCGCCTGCCTTTACGGACAGGTGGAATGGATGGCGAAATAATTCATCTTGCTGGCGGCAACAGTGACCCGCGTCTTTTTCCCATTGATGCATTCCGCAAAACGTTACGCGATATCATGCTGCGCGATGGTACAGATGCATTAAGTTATGAAGAGGATGCAGGCTATATGCCCCTGCGGCAGACCATTGCGCGCATTCTCGTTGATCAGGGAATTGCCACGACACCTGACAACATTATCGTGACGACCGGGTCACAACAGGCAATTTATCTGATTGCGCAGGTAGTGCTGCAGGCAGGAGATACTGTATACACCGAGGTTCCTACCTATACGGAAAGCATGAACTTGTTCCGCGCACTGGGTATGAACATCGTCAGCATTCCCATGGATGAAGGCGGTATGATCATTGAAAAGCTGCAAAAAGAGTTGGCTGTACACGGCAAAGGGCTGATCATCACCATGCCGACGTTCCATAACCCCACAGGTATCTGCATGAATGGACATCGCAGACGACAGCTTGCGGCAATCGCAGAAACCAGTGGCATTCCCGTGGTAGAAGACGATTACGCCGGCGACATCCGCTATGACGGACATTCTCAACCTGCCATAAAAAGCCTCTCTGCCGCCGGAACAACCATATATATAGGTACATTCTCAAAAATGCTCATGCCCGGGCTGCGCGTGGGGTATATTGTTGCCGAAGGGCCGGTGCGCGAACATCTTATCCGCTACAAAC
Source organism: Oleidesulfovibrio sp. (assembly GCF_047973035.1). Classification (NCBI taxonomy): domain Bacteria; kingdom Pseudomonadati; phylum Thermodesulfobacteriota; class Desulfovibrionia; order Desulfovibrionales; family Desulfovibrionaceae; genus Oleidesulfovibrio; species Oleidesulfovibrio sp. Next base: position 115,137 of record NZ_JBKEBF010000034.1, on the reverse strand, counting down.
GCATGCTGGACCTTTCCACTTCCGGTATTGTGCAACGCACGCTGGAACGATTTGTCGATGTAGGCAGCTACCGGAATCACTTGAACCGCCTTTGCCGCACTTACCGGCTCCGGCGCGATACCCTGCTGACAGCAGCGGAGTTATACCTGCCGGACGATGTATTCATTACCCCGCCGGACGGAGGGCTTTTCGCATGGCTGCAGCTGCCGGACGATTTATCGGCCGAGAAAATAGACAAGGCCGCGCGTAAGCACGGAGTCTCCGTTGCAGATGGCAGGGCTTTTTTTCCAGATCCGGATGACGGTAACCATTACCTGCGTATCAACTTCTGCCAGCATTCCGCAGAAATACTTACAACGGCAATACAACGGCTCGGGGCTGCCATGCATTCATGCAGATAGCTGACAGACCATGTCTATTTCCGCTGGTGCAGTACATAATCACTCAAAATAAAGTAACTTCATGTGGCAGTGCCAAAAAAATCAAAAAAGATGGAATTGATGGTTGACAACGCCCCCCTCTGTCTATAGAACCACACCTCGTTACTGGGCTGTCGTTCAATTGGCAGGACGACGGGTTCTGGCTCCGTTAATCAAGGTTCGAGTCCTTGCAGCCCAGCCATTATTCTAGAGTGTCCCCATCGTCTAGCCTGGCCTAGGACACCTGCCTTTCACGCAGGCGACAGGGGTTCAAATCCCCTTGGGGACGCCACGGACGCTCAAGCCCGCATCTTGAAAAAGATGCGGGCTTTTTTGTTTCTGAACTATGCATCAAAGTACGCAGACCACCTCGTTTAGCCTCCGGCACGAACATTACACAGTCTTTTCTGGTACAAAAAGCGGTCGTCAACGCCTCTTCCAAAGCACTTTGTACACTTTTGCAAACACAGAACAGGCACATGACATAGAGATACCGGCGATTGCCCCTTCCTGTCATGTGTATATACGTCCATCAGCGCCGGCTCCCCTCTCCAAATACAGCAGCAGTGCATAATATCACCTCCAAGAGTACCCCATCACAACAAACCGAACAAACAAACAAAATATAATTTTGTACACCGCTGGGACTCCACAAAATTATTCTGCTGTTTTTCCATTTTTTCAACGCTCACCATCCATCGCCAAAAAACGCAACATGCTGTTTTTAAAACATTTTTATTTTCAATACCATTTTTGGCAATCTCAATAATATATTGTAATCTAAAGATAAAACTACACAAAATCCAAACTGTACCGTTACAGATTTGACAGATTTCACTCCTTCGTGGCACTTAACCAATGAACGCTGGATGTACCAAAAAGCAATTATCTCAGATTAATTTGCTCAAATTCGCTGTAACAGCGCATTTTAGACACGTTCACAATTTTGTTGTCTGTTTTTTAACGGAGGAGAAATCATCATGGGTAAAGGTTGGCTTAAATCTCTTGTTGCCGGCGTAGCCATCACTCTGCTGGCTGGCCCCGCATTTGCTGACACCATCAAGCTGGGTGTACCCGGCGCACACAGCGGTGATCTGGCTTCTTATGGCCTGCCCACCGTTAACGCTGCAAAAATTGTTGCAAAACTCTACAATGAAAAAGGTGGCATTCTGGGCATGCAGGTAGAAGTTCTGCCGCAGGACGACCAGTGCAAGCCTGAACTGGCAACAAACGCCGCAACAAAGCTTGTTTCTGACAAAGCTACCGTTGTTCTGGGCCATATCTGCTCCGGCGCAACCAAGGCTGCCCTGCCCATTTACAAGGAAGCCAACATCGTTGTCATGTCGCCTTCCGCAACCACTCCCGCTCTGACCCAGAGTAAAGAGTACCCCATTTTCTTCCGTACCATTGCCTCTGACGACCAGCAGGCGAAACTTGGTGTTTCCTACGCCATCGACAAGCTGGGCCTGAAGAAAATTGCAGTTCTGCACGACAAGGGTGACTACGGCAAAGGCTATGCCGAATTTGCAAAAACCTTCATCGAAGAAAGCGGCAAGGCTGAAGTTGTTCTGTTTGAAGGCGTTACCCCCGGTGCCATGGACTACTCCGCAGTTGTCCAGAAGCTTCGCCGGTCGAAGGCTGACGGCGTAATGTACGGCGGCTACCATCCTGAAGCTTCCAAGCTGGTTTCTCAGATGCGTAAAAAACGCATGGATATGCCTTTCATCGCTGCTGACGGTGTAAAAGATGACACCTTCATCAAAGTTGCCGGTGAAAACGCAGAAGGCGTTTACGCAACCAGCTCCAAAGACGTAAGCAAGCTGCCCATGTATCAGGAAGCCATTGCCCATCATAAGGCCGAGTTCGGCACCGATCCCGGCGCATTCTACAAAGAAGCCTACGCTGCCGCTACCGCGCTGCTGAATGCTGTTGAAAAAGCAGGCAGCACTGATTCCGACAAAATCAAGGAAGCGCTGCGCAACAACTATGCCGAGACCCCCATCGGCAGCATCAAGTTTGACAGCATCGGTGACGCCGAAGGCATCGGCTTCTCCATGTATCAGGTGCAGAACGGCCAGTACGTAGAACTGCAGTAATAACTGCACAACATAACGTAATCTGCAGGGGGCAGGCAGTCTATCAGCCTGTCCCCTATATTTTGCACACGATAAACCCTCACGGTTAACACCGGTTACTTCCCGTAGAAGAGCGCGGGATACCGTTAACGGAAGGCATTCATGGATTGGACTTATTTCTGGGAACTGTTTCTGGGCGGACTGACCCGTGGCAGCATCTACGCTCTGATCGCCATCGGCTACACCATGGTGTACGGCATCATCGAGCTTATCAACTTTGCGCACGGCGAAATTTACATGATCGGCGCTTTCACCGGTCTTATCACAGCCGGTGTGTTGGGAATTTACGGCTTTCCGCTGCTGGCGATTCTGGCCATTGCAGTTGTTGTAGCCATCATTTATTCGGCAGCGTACGGCCTGACTATCGAAAAAATAGCCTACAAGCCGTTACGTGGCTCCATGCGGCTGGCACCTCTCATCTCTGCCATCGGTATGTCGTTGTTTTTGCAGAACTACGTTATTCTTGCTCAGACTTCCGACTTTCTGCCGTTTCCGGCACTGGTACCTGACTTTGACTTCATGGAACCCATTGCGCACATCTTCGCATCTTCCGACCTGATGATCGTTGTTGCCAGCGCCCTTTCCATGGCCGGACTGACGCTGTTCATCCGGTACACCAAAATGGGCAAGGCCATGCGCGCCACTGCGCAGAACCGCAAGATGGCCATGTTGCTGGGCATTGATGCCGACAGGATTATTTCCATCACGTTTATCCTCGGCTCTTCTCTGGCGGCGCTCGGTGGTGTTCTGATTGCTTCGCATGTCGGGCAGGTCAGCTTTAACGTAGGCTTTATCGCCGGTATCAAGGCTTTTACAGCTGCAGTACTTGGCGGTATCGGTTCCATCCCCGGAGCCATGGCCGGCGGGCTGTTCCTTGGCCTGAGCGAAAGCTACGCAACAGGTTATATTTCCAGTGACTATGAAGACGTGTTCGCCTTTTTGCTGCTGGTGCTGTTCCTTATTTTCAGACCTTCCGGCATCATGGGTAAAGCTCCCGTTGAAAAGGTATAACCAGCCGAACACTTTCAGGATTGCATAGAATGGATAAAATAAAACAATCACTGATCATCAGCGTCTGGTTCATGTTTCTGACCTTTCCGCTGATGGTTGTCCGCGTGGATACCATCAATGATACGGTGGACTGGCGCTGGATGAATATGGTGTATGTGGGCATCGGCAGCTTTGTGCTGTCGTTTGTATGGCGCTGGGCAATGGCCCGTAAAGAGCTGCTCAAAGCCCAGAAAAACACCACGCCTTCCGCCGTGACCAAAATGTTTCAGCGGCTTGGACACGACAAGCGCTTTACTATTACAACCTACTCTGCTGTTCTGGGCTTCTGTGCGCTGCTGCCGTGGCTGGTTTCCACCTACCAGACCAACATTATGATTTCATTCCTGCTCTACGTTATTCTGGGCCTTGGCCTGAATATCGTCGTAGGGCTTTCCGGTCTGCTGTTTCTTGGCTACGCCGCATTTTACGCCATAGGTGCATACGCATATGCCCTGCTGAACCTGCACTTCGGGCTCGGCTTCTGGGCTGTGCTGCCTGTCGGCGGTATTCTGGCTGCCATGGCGGGTGTTGCGCTGGCTTTTCCTGTTCTTCGCCTGCGCGGCGACTACCTTGCCATCGTCACGCTTGGCTTTGGCGAAATAGTTCGTCTGGTGCTGGAAAACTGGAGCGATTTCACACACGGTCCCAGCGGTATTTCAAACATTCCCCGACCGTCATTTTTCGGTATGGAACTGGGAGTAACGGAAACCGGCGTCTACATTTACTACATCGTACTGGTAATGACCGTAGTCACCATAGCTGCGGTACAGCGCATCAAGGATTCACGAGTCGGGCGTGCTCTGCAGGCTCTGCGCGAAGATGAAATAGCCTGTCAGGCAATGGGCATTGACCGCGTGAACGTAAAACTGATGGCGTTCGGGGTGGGTACTGCATGGGCCGGTTTTGCCGGTGTTATCTTTGCTGCCAAGACCACGTTCATCAACCCCGCCAGCTTCACCTTCATGGAGTCGGCGATTATCCTGTCCATTGTTGTTCTGGGCGGAATGGGGTCGAACTTCGGTGTTATTCTGGGCGCTGCATTCCTTATTCTGTTGCCCGAATACCTGCGTGAATTTGCAGAATACCGCATGATCATGTTTGCATCCGCCATGGTTCTGATGATGGTATTCCGTCCGCAGGGGCTTATCACTCCCAAAAAACGCAAATACGAAATCAATGATCCGGAACTTGATGCCGGTAAGGGAGGGGACGCCTGATGCCGGTTCTTGACGTAAAAGCCCTTTCTAAAAACTTCGGCGGGCTGCGCGCTCTTAACGAAGTGGATATGACTATCGATGCGGGAGAAATCGTTGCACTTATCGGCCCTAACGGCGCCGGCAAGACCACGTTCTTCAACTGCATTACCAGTATCTATACCCCCACCGAGGGAACAGTTAACTTTACCCCGCTGGGTAAGGAGCGCACTCTGGTCAACGGCATGAAGCCGAACCTTGTAACCCAGCTGGGCATGGCGCGTACATTTCAGAACATCCGTCTGTTCAAAAACATGACCGTTCTGGAAAACGTTATGATCGCAAGGCACTGCCGCACAAAGGCCGGTATTCTGGGTGCACTGCTGAGGCCACCCAGCGTAGTGCAGGAAGAGCGTGAAATAGTGCAGCGAAGCTATGATCTGCTTAAATACATCGGCCTGCACAAATTATATGACGAGCAGGCAAGCAACCTTTCTTACGGTGCGCAGCGCAGACTTGAAATTGCCCGCGCTCTGGCCACAGAGCCCAGCCTGTTGCTGCTGGATGAACCTGCGGCCGGTATGAACCCGCAGGAAACTGCAGAACTGGTGGAACTGATTCTGCGCATCCGCAAAGAATTCAACGTGGCCATTCTGCTTATCGAGCATGACATGAGCCTTGTCATGAAGCTTTCCGAGCGCATCTACGTGATGGAATACGGCTGCCTCATTTCGCAGGGCACGCCTGAAGAAGTTCGTAAAGACCCTCGTGTCATCAAGGCTTACCTCGGAGAAGACGCTCATGCTTGAGTTGCGTAATATCGACACCCACTACGGCAATATTCAGGCACTGCGCGATGTTTCCCTTACCATTAACGAAGGGGAAATCGTTTCGCTTATCGGTGCAAATGGCGCAGGCAAATCCACCACGCTTATGTCTATCTGCGGCGGGGTTCTCGTAAGCAAGGGCGAAGTTACCTTTGAAGGCAAGCCCATACATACCATGAAGCCCAACCAGATAGTCCGGCTGGGCATCAATCAGGTTCCTGAAGGCCGTCTTATTTTCTCTGACATGACTGTCATGGAAAACCTCGACCTCGGCGCTTTTCTGCGTAACGACAAAGAAGGGATTAAGCGCGATCTGGACTATGTCTTTTCGCTGTTTCCCATCCTTGCCGAACGGCGTAAACAACAGGGCGGAACGCTTTCCGGCGGAGAGCAACAGATGCTTGCCATCTCTCGCGCACTGATGGGGCGTCCCAGACTGCTGCTGCTTGATGAGCCTTCGCTGGGACTTGCGCCCATTATCATCGCGCAGATTTTCCAGATTATCGAAAAAGTTAATCAGGACGGCGTAACCGTTTTTCTGGTGGAACAAAACGCTAATCAGGCACTGAAAATTGCACATCGCGCCTACGTTATGGAAACAGGCCGCATAACCATGAGCGACACCGGCGCCAACCTGCTGGCAAACGAGGACGTAAAAAAAGCGTACCTTGGCATGTAACAGCAGAGCCACGACACACATACACACAACTGGGAGGCGACCTTATGGTCGCCTTTCGGCTTCTGCAGCCGCACATCTTGCGTGAAAGACACTTTGTTGCCCCCGAAGCATACGCCCACAAGGTAGCCGAACAAAAACAACAGCCGCAGCACGGTAAGTGTTACCGACATTGCAGAGCGAACACAGGATTCACCGCAGTAAGCATGACAAAGACCTAAGGGTAAATCCGGCTGCTAACTGATGTTCAAACACCCGGTAGGTATGCCCAGAGCCTTGATGCCAGTTGCCACGCGTACTGCCCGACAACTGCTGCAAGCAAAAAGAGCACACCGTACGGCTGCGTTTCATCCCCCTTTGAACACAGCACAAAAAAATACCGCTCCCCGAAAGGGAAGCGGCATGATCTTTTCAGTATCATTCTCTGCTTACAGCATAATCATGGTCAGGCTACGCGTAAGCACAGAACAGCTGGTTGCGCTTATCCGCCAAAATAGCCGGGGCTGATAACGGACAATGCCTTGCTGTAATGCGTCCGTAACGAGTTGAGCATTCCGGCCATCTGTGCTTCGGGTCCGGTAAGACTCATAGGGCATTCGTTACGCATGGTTTCAACCAGCATTTCCATTTCACGAACGGTGGACTTGATGTGGTCCAGAGTATCAGCGAATTCCTGAGTGCTCTTATCCTTATCAACAGCCAGCACATCATATAGACGCGCCTTCCACGCATTCAGTTCCATTTCAAGGCCCTTGCAGTAATGATCAACAGCGGCTTGACGCTGATCGTCAGTCGCACAACCTTCAATTCCGGAACAACTCTGACAGGGACCGGGGTAATCCATATTTGCCATAGACATATCCTCCTGAGATGGAATGCGATTTACCTATGTAAGACAATAAATCAGATTTGCCCTGTGTACATGATTTTCCAGCAGAATCAGCATAACGTTTAGGGTATTAAAGCAGCAGCACAGAACTGGCGAGGGCTCCCGCTGTTATGCCGGATAAAAAATAACGCGGCATTGCGCGTGTACATCTAGCGCAAAAACAAACTCACCCGTCCGGCTCACCGTTTCCTTTTACCTCCGCAGGCGCATCCTCCGGCAGCAGGCAATCTGCCGACGCATTTTGCAGCAGACAATGAAATACCGTCTGCACATAGCGACCGGAGACAACATCAGGCAAAGGAAAACGCGGCAGTTCCCGCACGGGAAACTCACCCGCAAGAGCTACAAAAACGTGCTTGGAAAGTCTGCCCAGCGGGCCGGAAAGCACCTCTGCCCACAAGCGGAACGCCTCGTCTGCCGGCAGGTCGAACAAACGACATTTAAGGGGGCGGTACTCATACAGCATGCACTCGCCATCAAGCGATAAAGGACACAATAATGTTGCGGTTAAACAAGGGTCCTGCTGGTCAGGAAAGTCAGATGAGCCATAGTCCGCACGAAGACTGCTTTCCGCACGGGATGCAGCCACGGCCCGCTCGATGACTTCTTTGCGCTTGTCACTGGTCAGGGCTGTATTTATGCGCGTACCCAAGGTAAGCGCTTCAATCAGCGTCATGGCCACGGGCGAATTACAGCAGCGGGCATGGTCTTTGCCACAGCGGGGCAACTCACCCCTGTTCTGTACTGCCAGCTGTTCGACTTCCGCCTCCAGCAGCAGAAAATCTTCCATATACGGGGCAAGGTCTACTCCGCCGGTAAACTCCAGAGACGGAGACCTGACTGTCAGCGGGGCGTTGACAGACCCGTACCGCCTGACCAGACGCCACTGGTCGAAATTTGTAGGCTTTGCCCGAAGCCCCCGTAAAGTACGGGCTGCCAGTCTATGCCCCAGCCCCCGCCGCAGCAGGTAAGCATTAAGCACAGTTCCGGTGCGCCCGATGCCATGACGACAATGGATATACACACGCTTACCCAGATACAGGCACTCATCCACCCAGGCGAGAGCCTCTTCCAGCGCCTCCAGCGGGGGAGCCTCTTCGTCCACCACTGCCAGAAAAAAGGTATCAAAACCGTACTCGCGTTCCAGTTCTGCAAGCTTGGGCAGTTCGGCGCATAAATTCAGAATGCAGCTCACCTGCATCTCCCGCAGGGCACCCAGCTGCCTGCAGGACATAGGAGCCGCCCCCACGCCCAGCTTTGAGGTGACCCAGTAAACATGAAGGTCGGCATGCGGTTCCGGTGCTCCAGCCGGACGTTCCTGCTGCATAAAGTTCTGCAGCATAGTGCGTAAGCAGCCCAGCCCCTTACGAAGCAGCCCCGGAATGCCGCCTCCGGACTCCGACAAAGCTCCGCTGCTCATTCTGCCTCCAGCAGAGCTATAAAGTCTTCTACCAGCCCTTCTACCTGCACCGTGTCGAACAGCGACATATCCATCAGGCGGGTGCGTGCCAGTAAAAGCCCCAACATCGCCAACTGCTTCTGGATGGCGGTGTCATCATCATGCGGGTGGCGTGCATCCAAGAGGTCGCCGCGGATATCAATAAAAAAGCCGTTCCGCTGCAACACGCTGCTTATAAAATTCAGCCGCAGTGCGCGTTGTTCCGCTGTACCGCCGCCGCCTTTAAAGCGGAAATTAATATAGTTATTTTTGCCGCTCTGCTCGCACAGCGTGTCCACCACAGAAAGATGATACCCGAAGCGGGCCATAAAATGCAGGTAGGTATGCGAAACAACGGCATAGCTAGCCAGTTGTTGAGACTCCGCAGAAACACCGACTCCTGCGCTTACGCGGTCGAATGACTCCCAATCCATAGCGGGCAGACTGGTATTCCAGCGCACTTTGTCAGATGCAAGCCCGAACCACAGCGCCCACATGGGAACCGAACGCACATCATCAGGCGTAATCTCTTTTTTACCGGCTGCGCTGGGAAAAAGCCCGTCTTCCAGATTCAGCACATATAGCGAAACGGGCAAGGTGGACTTCAACTGTTTTGCTCCGGCAAGCCCTCTGCCGGACCGTCCCACAAGTGAAAACATTTCTGCCACGCCCTTTTCATGGGCAAAGCGGACAAAGTCATGCAACGACTTGCAGTAACGGGGAGCAAACGTTTCGGACTGGGCATCAAGCAGCGTAAGCCGCGAGATATGCTCCATGGCCTTTTTCATACGCTTGGTAACGCCGCTGACCCGCGAAACACTGACATGCGTTCCGGTCAGCCGCTCTTTACGCTCCAGTCCGCATACACCAGCGGGACAGCCGGAGTATGCAATACCGTGCGTGGCATCCACAGTAACATCCGTTCCTTCCGGCAGCAGGTCAAAGGCATTATCAACACCAACAATAACAGGCAGTCCGAACTCGCGCGCGACAGAGGCAAAGTGGCTGGCCCTGCTGCCCTGACGTGCGACAACAGCGCTCAGGCGGTCGATGACACGGGTCAGCGCGGGGCCGAGATTACGCGTAACCAGCACAGACCCTTCGGGCAGGTCATCCACTTCCGCACAATGCTCCACCTGACACACGGTGCCGCTGCCTATTCCCGGAGAAGCGCACTCGCCGCCCGTTAATACCGGAGACAGCCCCGCAAGCTTGGCGGCCCCCGCATCTTCATCTGCAGCGGCAGAGACCGGAACCGGCCTGCTCTGCACAATATGCAGCCTGTTGCGTGTATCCATGGCCCATTCCACATCCTGCGGAACACCAAAAAGTTTTTCCAGCTCAAGACACATGCCTGTAAGGCGCTTCATGGTAGATGCGGGAAGCCCTGCGGATTGCCGGACCTTTTCTGCACGGCGCATGGAGCCGCGCCTGAAGTATGCCGCTTCTGCCACGGCGGTGCCGCTGACCAGCGCCTCTCCGGCCCCCTGCACGGCAAATACGGATAGCACGCCGTCCGGTCCGCAGACATGCGAAGGCGGTGAAGGGTCGCGTGTGTAGACTACGCCGCTTGCCTGCGCATCGATCATGGGCATAATGATGGTTGCCATCGGGGTTTCCGGATCTGCCAGCCCGTGCATGATGCGATACGCCAGCGCACGGGGAGTATATTTACCCGCAATGACGCTCTTCCACGCATCAAGCACTCCCGATGCACGTACACCAAGCTCGGATGTGTACTGACCGGCAAAGGAAGCCTCTCCGTCTTCCGCCACGGCACTGCTGCGCACAGCCAGCAGCCTGCCTCCTCTGCCAAGTTCCAGCGCGGCAATCTCGATTTCGTCCGCCAGCCTGTCAGGCACTTCGGCGGTCATGATCATACCGCGCATCATGCCGGAAAGTTCTGCAATGTCGTCAGGCCTGTCCAGACGCAGGTTGCGCAGCTGTTCATCAAGCGGGCCGCGCAGGTCATTGGCTTCGATAAAATAATGATATGCTGAGGTCGAAACCACCACCCCTTCTGGCACAGAGATGTCGGTTTCGCGCAGAATACGGCCCAGGTTGCGGGCCTTGCCGCCGGAGCGGCCGCCATGAGTACCCGCCTCAGCCAGTGGAAAAACAAAAGGCGGAACAATTTCAGGGTCAGGCACGCTGACAGCCATGCGGGCGTAAAATTCTATTTTTGTCAGATACTCCGGCAGGTCCATATACCGGACGGGGCTCATCTGCTGCAACTGACCGATAAGCGCCCTTACCGTGCGGCCCAATTCTTCTGTAAGCCAGACCACCCTTGCCCAGTCTGCTTTTTCACGTCCATAATGAATTTCTTCCAGATCTGCGATCAGCTCAAGGCAGGCATCATCCAGCCGCAACAACTCCTTGAACGCGTTGTACTTGTTGCGCAACAGCGTACCGGGCGAAAACGCCTGATACGTCCAATGTCTGAATAATTCCTTTAATGCCATGTGGTGGTCCGCCGCTTACGGCACGGCTGATGTAATAGAGTATGTTGCAATCAGCTGCGCAGCACATCACTTACTTTGCTTTCCAGTTCGTCCTTATCTATGGGCTTTACGCAATATTCGTTTGCGCCCAGCTTCATCGACTCGCGCGCTGTTTCCAGAGTAGGGTAACCTGTCAGCATAATCACCCGCAACTCGGGCTGAATTTTCTTCAACTCTTCCAGCACTTCGACTCCGGTCATACGCCGCAGCTTGATATCAAGAATCGCAAGATCGACAGAATGCGAACGCGCATGGGCCAGCGCTTCCTCTTCTTCGGTAAAGGCCGTCACTTTATGGCCTTTACGCTCTAGAATACGTTTAATCAGCACTCCGGCATCAATAACATCATCAAGAACAAGAATACTTGCCATGTCATGCTCCGCTTATGAGATTCCACCTGTTCATCGTATGTTGTAACATCGGCATCAGCATAAACAGCCCGCTCAGCATACGCCTTCCATACCCGCCATCATTTCATCAGCCACAATTATGCACAACAGTATGGCTTAACAATACAGCGTAACAACGCCACATCATATAGTTTTGCCTGCGCAGAGTACACCTTCGAAGCAGCACGCCGCTAAAAGTCGCTTCATTTCCGCAGCATCAGGCTGCAACAAGCATTTTGCTATGTATTGCCGGCCTGCCCTTCCGCAGAACCGGACTGCGGCAGGGCGTCTTCGCCATCCTCGTCATCCAGCAACCAGTCCGGCGGTTCCAGAGGAAGCGATACCGTAAACATTGTTCCGGGGCCGTGCTCCCTGTCCCCCAGTTCTTCCGCAGGAATAATACCTTCCGGCAAGGGGCTGTTCACAGTGATGTCGCCGCCGTGGTCATGAATGATGCCGAAAGAGACAGAAAGGCCGAGTCCCGTGCCTTTGCCTACAGGCTTTGTGCTGAAAAACGGATCGAAAACGGATGCCATGTTTCCTTCACTGATACCGACTCCGGTATCTGCAAAAAGAGCACTTACCGTTAGATTATCAATATCGAGCATCGTGCGTACAACAACCACCCCGCCGCCTTCATTCGCCTGCATGGCGTTGGAAAGAAGGTTCATCCACACCTGCTTCAGCTTTGCCGGATCGCCATAGATAATCGGCAGTCGATCGTCCAGTATGGTGACAATACGTACGCTCTCCAGTGAAAAGGCATGACGGACAAGCTGCACCACTTCCATAATGGAATTGTTAAAGCACATCTCTTTCTTTTCACTTTGCGTGTGGCGCGAAAAGCCCAGCAGGTCCGCCACAATCTTCCGGCAGAACTTGGCCTGACGCTCGATTGTTTTCAAATCTTCGTGCGCCTGCGAACCTTCCGGCAGGTCTTCCTGCAATAGCTGCGCATAGCCAAGAATAATCCCGAGCGGTGTATTGATTTCGTGCGCTACACCACCCGCAAGATTACCGACGGATTCCATCTTTTGCGAATGAATAAGCTGGTCCTGATAGCTGCGGATTTCCGTAATATTACGGGCGGTTGATAATATGCCGGCAACATTGCCCGCTTCATCGGTAACAGGCACCTTGACCACGTGGAACCAGCCTTCTTTGCCGTCCGTCTTTCCTTTCAGGCGGGCCTCGCGGCTAATCCCCGAACGTGAAGACAGGATAAGCTCATGCTCCTGCATACGCTGCTGTGCAAGCTCCGGCGAAAAAATATCCATGTCCGTCTTTCCGGGAATGCTCTCTGCCGGATGTCCCACCCAATAGCCGAATGCCTTGTTTGCAGCCAGATACACTCCGTCTCTGCCCACCAGAGAAACAAGGTCGGGCGTGGACTCAATAATCGTCCGCAGTAACTTCTGCTGCCGCGAAAGGTCCTGTTCGGCGGCACTCAGCTCGGCCATGTGCTGCCGCAGCGAATGGGCCATTACGTCAAATGTTTCTGCTAGATCCTGCAACTCATCGCCTGCCAGCCTGCCGTGCACAGGGCAATCTCCGCATGAGGCAGCCATGTCATGCGCAAGTCCGTGCTCTCTGCATCGGGTATTCGCCACATGCCAGCAGCGCCGCGCGGTATCTCCGTGGGCTGGGCAATCTTCACAGCCACACTGCGTCAACTGCCAGCAGAAAGGCCCGCTATACGCCCCCACGGTGATGTCCATATTACCCCGTACAATCTGCTCGGCATATTCGCGCAGCATCCCAAGACGATGGGTAATCCTGCGCGCGAAATGAGTAGATGCAAGCACAGCCAGCAGCAGAGAGACTACGGTAAGGGTAGAAATAGTAGAGACAAGCCGCTGGACGACTTTTTGCGCTCTGGTACGTGAAAGGCCCATGCGCACGGTGCCGAGGTGTTCCTGCCCGATGCGCACAGCCACGGCAAAATCGTAAATGCGCTCCAACCCCGTATCCACCAGCCTGATACGCTTTGTAGCTCCGTGCGGCAGCAGATTAGCCGTACGCAGCTCAACCGGAAAGCCCTCTTCAAACGTATGCACCAGCACTTTGCTGTTTTCATCCAGCACAAAGGCGTAGCTTACGTCTTCGTCCACAGTGACCAGTTCATCCACCATGTTCTTCAGCCGCAACAGGTCAACGGATAGCATAGGGTCAGTTACGCGCAACGCCAGATTGCTGGCCAGCACCATACCGCGACGGCGGGATTCAGCCAGCAGTTCGGAAGTGGAAATCTGAATGGAGACCACAGCAAGCACAACGGAAACCGCCAGCACAATAAGCGTGATGCCGAGATTCAGCTTGTTGCGAAAACGCATACGCGAAAGCGGGCTCATTCACGCTCCTCCGAGTACAACCCCAGCTTGGCCATCAGTATACGGATAGGATCATAATCCTTATCTTCGGCAGGAATGATACCGCGGATACCGGCGTTTGCCAGAATCCGGCCCCCTTCAGGATCTTCCATGGACAGACGAAACATGGCCTGTTTTATCCGCGCCACAACCTGAGGGTCCAGCCCCTTGCGCGCGGCATACACCCAGCCCGGATAATCCCGCGTAGACACGACCACACGGATGCGCTCCGGCTCGATTTTGTCCCGCACCACTTCCAGTGTACCTTCACGGATGGAAGCAAAGTCATATTTTCCCGCATACACGGCCAACACGGCTTTTTCCTGCTTTCCTCCCGGACCGGGAGCAAAATCCACCGTGGCAAAGTCTCCGGTATCGAGGCCCATGTCGCGGAACATGCCCAGAGCAAACAGATAACCGCCAGCAGACAGCGGATCTACCGCTATCCACCGTTTCCCCTTACAGTCTTCCAGCCTTCTTATGCCGCTGTCGATACGGGCAATGATCTGCCCGCGGAAAAAAGGCAGACCGGAAGGTTCGATGACCCGGGCAAACGCAGTAGCACCTTTCTGGGCCAGCTTGACGTAGGTAAACGGGTTGGAAAACGAAATATCAATCTCGCCCCTTTCTACCATGCGGGTATGTTCTTCAAAGGTATCAGGAAAAACCTGACGCATGGTGATGCCGGAAACCCGTTCAAGATATTCCACAAGGGGGTTATGGCGGATATACGAAGTAGTGTGTGAATACTGCGGCAGATAGGCATAGGTCACAGCATCCGTATATTCCGGCACAATGACACGCTCGCGGCGGGACATATCCACATGCACAATCTCTTCTTCTTCGCTGCACCCGACAGCCGCAAAACAAAAAAACAGCATAACGGCAATAACCGCCAACTGCCGCATACGGAACCTGCTTACGCCTGCCTTCTTTTCTGCAGACCGTGAATCATAATAGGTCATATACACCCGCCCCGAGAGCCCCTTGCTCTGAATACCCGATGTCAGTTTCCGCCGGAATATCGTGTCGGAGGTTCAGGCACACAGGCCCGTACATTCGAGCATAACCATACCAACAATATGCACTGTCATCTGCTGCCACAGAAATATACGATTGGTGAGCGCGCTTCCCCGCACCTGCCGTGTAATGTCCGGCAACAGGTAACACCACCAGAAAGCAACGCTGGTGACTGTGTTGTCACAATATTTACAGCGGACAGCCTGCGTTGACACACAACGGCTCACTACCTGCCTGAAAGGTAGCCTGATCAGGCTTGCTTACTACCGTCCTGCCCGCTTTTGGCGGTCGAAGCATCACCTTGCGGATCAGCATGTTCCAGCCCGTCCGAGTTGCCACGAACATCAGCGTTACCGGCATCCTCGCCGCCAGAAGAAGAATCATCATCCGCAGCCAGTTCACTCCACGATGTTACGTCACCGATAGATGCTGCAGACTCTTTACGCAGTCTGGCAACACGCCTGAAAAACGGCATACGGTCACGTACCCGTGAAAAAAGAATACGCAAAGGAATGTAGGTGGCAAAAAACACAAAGGCGTAGCCCAGCGGCCAGCCGCCGAAGGGAACATGGTACAACTCAATCCCGCGGAAACGGCCATCAAGCCAGCCGAGCGCAAAAGGCACAGGCCACAGGCTGACAGCAAACAGCGCCGCCCCGCTGAAAAAAACCTTGCCGAAATACTCGTTCGCCCAGCGGTTGCTGGCCTTGTAGGTAGCCTTATCCTTGTGCCGGATGGCTTCCACCGAGAGGTTGTGCATCCGCACCATTTCACGCTGCTGATTATCGTAAAAGTCACGATTCCACAGATACACCAAGGCCCCGGAAAATTCGCCTGCCACTATGCACCACAGGCTCAGCACGGTTGTTCCCAGCCAGAACGCAGGTTCCGCCCACGGAAGCATTCTGTACGGAGTAATGCAAATGGTATCCAATAACAGCGTGAACGTGTTCCACAGCTCCATGCCATGTTCTCCTTTATACTCAACAATACCAGCCAGCGAGCTGTACGTCATCTCATTTGGCACGGACATGTGCAATTGCCCCGGCAACCTGTGACAACGGTCCTGTATATAAAAAGCACCGGCGACGAGAGGGGCGGGCTTCCGGGGCTGGAAACCGTCTCGCGCACCGGCGCTTAGCGTATGTACTACGAGGCGAGCAGTACAGGCTTCATAGCTATAATTCAAAAATGTTCTGCACACGGGCGGATTGCAGCGTGATCCGCCCGCGGCAGTTGGTAAGCGTACGAGTCGCGCTATCTGTTAGAAGGGGGGCAGCACTGCGTAACCGAGGAAGCCCTTGGTCACGTAGCGGATACCCACGTAGAATGCGAGCACGATAAAGATGCGCTTCAGCCATACATCGGGGATATACTTGGAGGTACGAGGGCCGATGAACGAACCGACCAGAATACCTACCAGTTCAACACCGATGAGCTGCCAGAATACCGGAGTACCACCGGCCAGCATGTAAGTGGCGATAGAGGTAACCATGCCGATGAGAACTGCCAGTGCGGAAGTGCCGGCAACCAGATACATGGGCAGACCTGCAACACTGGTAAGGAACGGCACCAGCAGGAAGCCGCCGCCCACGCCGAGGAACGAAGCCATACCAGCGATAAAGAAGCCACCGATGGCAGGAACCATGGGATTAAAGGAGAACTCTACACCGAAGAAGGTGAACACGACTTTGCGGGGAGAGAAGCTGACAACTTTAACGCCCTGTGCGGCGGTATCAACTTTCTTGCCTTCGCGCTCTGCCTTCATGGAAGCTTCAAAAGCTTTTGCGGCTTCTTTGGCAGCCTTTTTGCCGGCCTGCCCCTTGGGCGAAGTTTCATAAAGCAGGTAGCAACCAAGGAACAGAACAAACAGGCCGAAGTAACCGATGTAAGACTTCAGAGAAATTTTACCGGCAGTCAGCCAGGGAATAAGGGTGGAGCCCAGCACGGAACCAAGCCCCAGAGCAAGAGCAAGAGGCAGCACCAGACGGCCCATTTTCCAGTAGTTGAAAGAAGACATACCCGCGGAGGTACCAACCAGCCACTGGTTGGACACGCGGATGGAGTCGGTGATTACTTTGTTCAGCGCAGGAGAAGTTTCCTTAAAGCTGGAAGCATAGTTACCGAAGCCAAAAATGGTAATGTGACCGACACCGGCCATGATACCGCCGAAAGCGCCAACGGTGGAGAAAATCCAGCCTACCCAGCAGGCCCATGCAAAACCCAGCAGCAGGTTTACGTTGGGAGCACCGGGAATACCAAGGTAGCCTGTGGGAGCGTTAGGGTCGATCTGACCGGCACCGGTGCCGACAGGGGTTGCCGCAATGGCGTCAGTCAGGCGGTCTGCCAGTGCAGGTTGCACTGTTGCCAGAATCACCAGACCAAGCAGGCCGAGCATCATCAAATGTTTGTTCTTCATAATCTAATCCTCCTTTGCTGTGCAGCCTGCCAGCCCTGAGCAGAGCAGGCAGGCTAGCAAACCCGTTAGGTTAATCCTTTGCTTTTTTAAAAACGATAAGCGGACAGTTTTTGCATACATCCGCACCGGGGAAGCCGTCTCCGGGTTTGGTTATGGCAGAGCTGCCAAGTTTTTCTTTACGTTCCATCAGGCGGTCAAACACCAGCTGCATCTGTTCGCCGGGAATGATCACGTTAATTTCTCCGCGCTCTGTTTTACCGGCATTATAGCTGCCGGAACACGCAGGAAGCATGTTGAACTGCTTTTCAACCATGGAATACACGTTGCCGCCGCAGGCAGATGAATTCATAGTAATCTGCGGACGCAGAGGATGGGTATCAGTGGCAGCCATGTAGTCCACTGCAAGGTGGTATGCCTGCATGTTGTCACAGTAGAAATGGACTGTATCAGGCATGAACGTTGCGTCAGCAAGAGGAGCCACAGCAATGCCGATGAGTCCTTCGGGCAGACGGGACTTTGTCTCTACAAAGCGCTTTGCCTGATCAAGGTCTTTACAGTATTTGGCGTGGCTTTTTACTTCTGCCTCGTCCATTCCTTTCCACCCGAAGCTGAAAACAGCGTTGCTGCAGCCAAGGCCTTCACGTTCGGAGTAAACGGTTTGCCCTTTCATACGGGCAGCAATCTGCCACTGGCAAAACGTCATGGCCTTAAGCGGAGTATAATATTCCGCCTCTGCCTTGAATGCGTCTACCTCTGCCTGATCATAGAAAAATTTTACAGCGACAGGATAATGGTAAAGACGCAGTTCCTGCATCAGGGTGGCTTGCATTTCCTTAAAGTTCACAGCGGTCTCCTTTTACAGATGGAAGAACACCGGCACGAGGGCCTCTCCCGACTCATGCTTTTGCGGTGTTCAAGCGTCATTTCTCACTGTTGACGCTCCTACCAACGGGCACACCGCTGCTCAACTTTATTCGCAAATGAGAAAAAAAGGATTTTTTTTCACGAACAGAACATGATTTTTGACACAATACCTTGTCTTTTTTGTGATTATATTCACAATCAAGTCATATTAATATAATAAAATCAAAATATTAATGTCAAAAACATAGTTATTATTCATATGCTTTAGCATGCTACTTTTATGAAAATGTTCAAAAACTTCTCTTCCTTCTCTTTGCCAACCCCCTCCATAAAATCGGGTACAGTTATGGCACGCCCGAAGATACTGCGTAATGATATTTATCAGTACCGATAGGCCTATAAACAACTGCACCCACGCCTTTCATGCAGCGACTCTCGGAAAACACCAGCCCCCCTGTCAGCTTTCCTTACAAAAAGCTTTTTTTTAAGCCGTTATCATTCCTTTTTTGCCCGAAATACTTGCTCAGGAATTTGCGGAGTATTATTTCTATATACAAACACAGTAATTTCTCTGCCAACCAGATTATCTATATTTCACAGCACTAAAATATATTCGAGTGGTTGCAGAAAAGCGTATTAACAGCTTGTGACGATTCAACATTATGCAAATTTTCATTCTCCCGTCACACGCAAGCTAAGATGAGAAGGCGGCGCAACCCCAGCAGGGAGGCCGCAGGGAGGGACTCACCATGGCAACACCCAAAACAGCACAAAGCACAACGTCAGCGCAGGGAGCTATCACACTGGCCCGCCCGGGCGCAGGCCAGCAGCTTGTTATTGCTGCAGGATCGCAGTCTTTGCTCCTTGGCTTTGGTCTTGATGAAGCAACACTCCTTCAGGATGGAAATGATCTTATTTTCCAGTTTGACGATGGCAGCACCATAGTCCTGCAGGGATTTGTAGACAGCCTGTCAACAGGAGATGCCCCTTCGCTTACTCTGGAAGACGGAACCGTACTGGATGGTCAGGCATTTGCCACCATGCAGGGGTTGGAAATTGAAACTGCCGCAGGTCCCGGCACCACCAGCGGCGGCAGCGGCGAGTATTCTGACGACCCCGGCCTGTTATATGACGGTATAGACCCGCTGGATCCCATCGGGAATGTAGACTTCCTTAATCCCGTACCTGAAGGACCTCTGGATGAAGAAGGCTTAGACCCCGGCGACGGTGGCGCAACGCCTGTAACCGGCCCTGCCTCAACATTGATTGTAGGCAGTAACGGCAACGACAACACATCCGGTACAGATACTCATACCAGACAGGTTGATGACGGCGGGACACCAGTTACCCCCGGCAGCAGCACCATTACCGGTACCGGCGGTGACGACATCCTTATAGGTGATGCAGAAGGACGGCTGGAAAACGCCAACGTTCTTATCATGATAGACATGTCTACATCCATGCGGGATAACGGCGGTTATGATGCGGCTAAAGCGGCGCTCACAGACTTTATCACTAAATACAACGGGGATACCACACTCAATCTGGCAGCAGTAACCTTCGGGTATAACACACTGCAGCACCCTGTTTCTATTCAGCTGAATAATGGCGGTAACCCGCTGACCGCTGCAGAACTTTCTACACTCGTCGATGCGACTCTTGCAGCGCTTGCAATGGACCAGCAACCGTTAAGCCCGCAAGGCACAAACTACGATGCAGCCTTTACTACAGGTCATGAGTGGTTTGGCGATCAAGCTGCAGCAGGGTCTAACGTGGCTATTTTTGTTACAGATGGCTTGCCGACTGTGCACACCCCGGGATCGAATCCCTTAGATGCCTATGAAGCTAACGCCATGAGCAAAGGGGCCAGTAACAGCGGCAACCTGACGGATGTCAGCGATTATGAACACGCTCTGGCAAGCTATCAGGCGCTAGTAGATGACTTCGGCGTACAGGTGCATACGTTCGGCCTTGGTGACGGCAACCAGCCTATCAACCCATCGTGGGCTTTTGATGTCAAATATGGCACCCCGACTTCTGAGGAGCTGGCTGATCATTTTGACAATACCGGCGGTTCCGAATTCGTTCCTCCGCCGGACCTCTCTGAGGCCCTCAACAATCTGCATCCGCAGCTGGGTAACGACCTGATTCAAGGTGGCGACGGCAACGACCTGCTGTTTGGTGACGTGCTGAATACAGACGGAATCTCCTCTATCAGTGCCAACGCGGACATCGGTCCTCAGGCTCCCGGTCAGGGCTGGAGCATATTCGAAAAACTGGTCGCAGCCGGTGAAACGTGGGAAAATGTTATTGATTACATCAACACCCACCACGAACAACTTGCGTCCAACTCGTACAATGGCGGCAATGATACCCTGACAGGCGGTGCCGGTAACGACATCATTTACGGCCAAAGTGGTAATGATGCCCTAGATGGTGGGGCAGGCAACGACCTCATCAGCGGTGGAGCCGGTAACGATATTCTTGTCGGCGGAACCGGAGCGGATACCTTTGTATGGGCTGACGGAGATCAGGGAGAGGTTAGCGCACACGCAGAAGACCTTATTCAGGGCTACAGCGTTGCAGAAGGCGACAGCATCAACCTCAGTGACTTGCTGTCCGGTGTTTCCGCAGATGCAGACCTGAGCAACAATATCTCCATTTCCAGCAATACGTTAGAAACAGTAATCACAATCCACGCTGACGGTGCACCTGCAAGTATTGTACAGGAGATCACGTTGGATGGTGTCAGCATTGATACCTCGGCCACCCTTAATGACCAGCTCAATGAGTTGAACATTATCCTGTCCAACCCGTAGAGCCTGTTGCTATCGCTTCTACAAAAAAAGGTATAAAAAAAGGGCGGCCCACAAGCCGCCCTTTCTCATTTACAAACATTGAAGCATCACTGCGAACAACGGTTTTCGCTTTCAGTTAATTTGCAGCCAGCTCCTCGTATACCGCCTTCCACGCGGCAACATGGGCTGAATATCTGTAACGGTTTGCCACATCCAGCCCCGCTTCACGCATAGCATTCAGACGTTTTTCGTCCTGAAGCAGCCTGGTCAGTTCCTCTGCCCACATCTGCTGCTCAAGCGGCAGAACCACAGCGGCATCTTCTGTTACTTCTATAATGGGTACGGTATCTGCTACAACTAAAGGCACTCCACATGCCAGCGATTCGAGAGCAGCGTTAGGAAAGCCTTCCCATAACGAAGGCATAACAAAAATGCTCCGCCGCGATGAGAGAGCTTTCAATACGGCAGGAACGTCACTCCGCATTCCCATAAAGTGCACGTTTGCCCTCAAGTCCAAGGAGTCTGTCAACTGCTCAAGCTTTAAACGGTCACCACCGTCCCCCATCACTAAGAACTGCGCATCAGGAATGCTATCAACAACCTTCCTGAAGGCGTTCAAGAAAAAATCAATATTTTTAACACGCGTTAACCGGCAAGCTGCAACTAACACAGGTGCTGACTCAGACAACTCTATTTCATCAAGCTTTGCAGGTTCCGTTACGAAATGTTTTTCAGGGATACCGTTGTAGATGACTCTACTTGGCCTGCCGAACAAGTTGTGATCCAAGCGCACAACTTCAGCAACTGCTTTTGCGACAGACACAAACAACGTTGTCCGAACGGAAAGCAGCTTATTCATTATTCGACGTATAGTTTTTGTTTCACGCGTTACATTTCGCAAATTGGTAATAACAGGAAAATTCAATCCTAAAGCAGCAACACGCGCATGATAGTTTGCCGAAAAGTGCATACTCTGCACAACATCAGGTTTCAGCTGTTTAAAAAGCCGCCTTAGCTTTAACGCAGTATCCAGACGATGTGTTCCCGCAGGCTGACCTACTTTACCTACATTAAACACAGGAATACCAGCGTCCTTAAACAACGGCACAAGATCTCCCTTGCCCGTTACGTTAATAACAGCAACTTCGTAGCCATCCCGCATAAGGCACGTAGAAATATTCAACAACCAGTTTTCTATCCCGCCACGGTACAGGCCGCCTATTACGTATACAATTTTCATGGTCATTCCTTATAACATATCAATCGGACAACTATCTGCATTGCAGGCAACCATGCTTAGCACGGACACACCCGCGCGTTACCGCACACCGCATCAAAATAGGTAAGGGAGATTGTCAGCTACTTATCCGGCTTTCCAAACACGATGACGGCAAGCACCTGCCCGTAATCAACCACGTGAAATTAATCCAGCCAGAAGGCAATGCATACTTTTAGAACATCCGATGTACTAATCTTGCAGCAGATAATTAGCCGCGCACAGACTCTGCCAACGCCAGATACTGAGCAAACATGTCATGCTCGTCTATGGCAGTTTCTTCAATGCCTTCATGCGGTAATGACAACGCCTCTTCTATGGCTTTTGCAATAGCGGCATCATCAAGTTGCGGGCAAACAACGCCGGAAACACCGGCACGGATAATCTCTGCACTGCCAGCCTGCGCGGAAGCCACCACAGGGATTCCTGCAGCAACAGCCTCTGCAATAACCAGTCCGAAGGGGTCATATCGTGTAGGCAGGCAAAACGCATCAAGCGCATGAAAAAAAACAGGCATGTCACTGACACTGCCGGCAAAACGTATCCGACGGTCAACATTCAGCAAGCGGGCTTGTTGAAGATACGGTTCGGCATTATCCCCACCGGCAACTAACAGTACAACATCTTCCGGCAGCATGCGTAAGCTGCCTATGCAGTGGGCAAGCCCTTTGCGCATAAAAATATTACCGGCAAACCCCACTATGCGCTTGTCTGCCGCATCCGGCCAGAAGCGCTCCCGCGCTGATTTGCGCTGCTGCAATGTAGCAGGAGCAAAACGCTGTTTGTTCACACCGTTGTGGATCACTGCAACTTTGCTGCAATGTTCAGGATAACTTTCACATACTTCGTCACGGGTCATTTCAGACGGAACCAGAATACGTCTTAATGCCGGAGAGGAAAGTACGCGCCGCTCCTGTAACGGCACATAGGTGTTATACAAATTCCATGTTCTGCTTCGGGATTTGCGCCTCCTTACATCTTCAGGAAGTCCCTCAAGCGAACGTTGTAAAAACGTAGCATGCACACCTGTCTGCCGCACGATGGCAGCGCCACGCACGTATTCAAAAGAAAAAGGAAGTCCTTTGTGCTGCGCTATATACTGTTCCGCGCGATAGAAAAAGGAAGCGTATTTTAACAGCCTGGTAGGACGAAGCATACCCAGTGTAACAACATTCTCTGACAAAGGGCCTTGCGGATCTTTGTTCCGCCCGCACACCATGACAAAGGGCACATCATTCGCCTTCAGATACTGGCAAAAACGATACGCCACTCCTTCTCCGCCAGTGGAAGGGTCGCAGTATTTTACAATCACCTGAATGGGAAGCTTCATCGTCAGCTCCTGTAGTCAAATCACATAGCACAATCAGCCGGCTACAGAGTGGTACACTTTGGGGACGCAACGGGCAAGGCGGCAATACTGCAAAGCGCATAAATCCAGACAGACCTGCCATTTAACAGCTTAGCTTTGCGCCATATATCATAAAGTCACCCCTGCGAAACAAAGACGGCATTACTCAGCTGAAGGCTCAAAAAAAAGCCTGCGGATTTCCACAGGCCTCTTGTCTTGAATAAATATGTGCGCCCTACGCGGCCTTTTCGTCCGGCAGAGTAAGCGCCGCAAGTCGCGGATCAAGGGGAAACAGACAATGATCTTCCGTAAGCCGCGCTTCAACCTGCTTGCCCCGCAGTGAACGGGCAAGTGTTCCGAACAGAATACGAGGAGAAGTTTTACGCCTGCTTTGCTTGCGTACGGTCGCAAGATTGTGTTCCCCGATAGGGTCAATGGCAGTGACAACAGACCCGAACGGAGCCCAGAACACATCGACGATTGCCTTGAGCGAAACATTGAGCATCTCACCAAAGTAAATGGCATCAACGTTTGAAGGCAGCACTTTGTCCACCAGTTTGACAGAACGCCGCCACTGGCTGTTGCCGGCAAGAGCGACACTGCCCATAAAAATCTGCTTTTTCAGAAAAAAAGGAACACGCTGCGGTGTAACGGCAGCTTGCAGCACACTGTCTGCGTCTTTTGTACCCAGACGGTACAGTGCAGCTGCTGTCCCTCTGCTGGAAGGTAACAGGCTGTCTGCCAGCATCTCTACATACACGTGGCTCAACTTGCTGCCGCCCGTAACATGCATACAATTAGGCACATAATGGTTATGGGCAACCGTATCAGCAGCAAGGTGCGACATGTACCCATATGCGTACGCCTGCAGCCGCGGACTGTCCGCCTTTTTCAGCAGAGTATGCGCTGTTTCCCAGTTGTGACTGTGTCCCGGTGTAACCGCACAGCCTTTACCGATGAAAATATCGGCACTCAGCGCACCATAACGGAAGGCAGCCTCGTATGTGCTGATAGCTGCAGCCACAGTAGAAGGCAAAAGCGAAAGGTTGCCAAACAGCCAGTCAGAACAGGCCATATGCACACCCGGTCCCCACGCCAGTGCATCTTCAGGCAACAGCATGACAACCAGAAGACTGGCGCAGGCGGCAAGCAATGAACACAAACGGCTGACCGACATGCGTCGGCGCCCGGTATGCGAGAAAAAAGAAAATATCTGATGCATAAGGCTGTGTGTGGCAGCGAATATTTCGGGTCGTCACAATTAAGAAAAACTATTGATAAGCCCCGCTAAAGGTTTGATGTAATCCCTCCACCGCCTTTGTCAACAACGGATTTGAACCGAATTTCGCAACACCCTGCAAATGCGACATTTCATTTTCAGGTGTTATAAATATGGCGTAAACAACCAGCACATTGCGTCACGCATCCGAACCGGCAGCGACCTCCGGTCAAGTTCCTCTCTGGTAACTACATACGAACAACGGCGCGCCGCATCAAAGTGGCGTGTAAGCTGGCGTACGACTGAAGTATCAAAAATCTCCATATTAAGCTCAAAGTTAAGCCGCAGACTGCGCGGATCAATATTAGCCGAGCCTATCTGCGCATAACTTCCGTCGATCAGCAACATTTTGGTATGGGCAAATGGCGGGGGCTGATAATGAATGTGAATGCCGAAGCGCAAAAGCTGCCACAGCAGATTACGCGTAGCCCAGTGGACCGCAGGCAGGTTGTTTTTTTCCGGCAGAATCACATCTACGCGAACCCCGCGGAGTGCAGCAGCCTGCAACGCACTGACAAGGTCGCTTGAAGGAAGAAAGTACGGAGTCATAATCCGCACAGTTCTGCCGGCACTGCTGATAACACCCATCATCAGGGCGGACAGCCTGTCAATATCCTGTCCGGGACCGCCTTTTACCACACGGCACAACGTATCTCCGCACGGTTCTTCTGTGACTCTGCGAGGCAATGTGTATTCGCCGGTGGTAAAGCCCCAGTCATCCAGAAAGGCCTCCTGCAGCTGAGCAACCACCGGACCGGAAAAACCGAAGTGCATGTCTGCGGTTCTTCGCTTGTTTTGCAGATTTTGCACCATATGGCGACGGCCGATATTCATACCGCCGGTAAATCCTATCTGCCCGTCAGCAACCAGCACTTTACGGTGGTTACGCAGGTTTACGCTGAGCTGAGGCGGCAGAAGGCGCGGCGGCAGAAAGCGTGCGACACGCACTCCGCGTTTTTTAAGTAAACTACTTGCCCGCGGAAAAGCATACAGTTCTCCCACGCCGTCGATCAGCACCCGCACGTCCACACCCCGTGCAGCCGCGGCAGCAAGAGCATCAATAAACTGACGGCCAATTGCGCCGGTCTCAAATATATACGTTGTAAGAAACAACGAATCTTCCGCACTTTCTATGGCTTCCAGCATTCTCGGGTACGCTTGTTCGCCATTATGCAGTATCAGCACGTCATTGCCGCCAACCAGCGGCATACCGGATACAGCCAGCCCGGGCCGCTGCAGTTCTCTGTAAATGGGTGCGATCAGGTAGTCATCCATGGACCCCGGTGGCAGAAAAGGATGCGTGCCGCCATGCAACTTGCCACGGGTTGCAGCTTCGTCTGTTTTTTTTTCTTCATGAAGCTGCTCAGCCTTGCTGCGAACACGATTAATGCCAAAAACAAAATACAGAATCGGCCCCGCTATGGGAAAAGTCAGGCAAACAGCCACCCATCCTAATGCAGCACGAGGGTCACGCTTATTCAACAGGGCGTGACCTGCCGCAACCAGCGAAACACACAAGTTCAAAAAAACAAGCAAGCCGCTCAGTAGCATGATGTCCATCAATCAACTCCAGACGTTCTCAGCAGGCATCTCCGAAAAAATAATAAATTCACGCTCTCAAGTCCAAGATAAGGAAAAATCAGAAGCATCATACCGTGACCTTGGGGAAGTATGAGACTATCCCTACGTATCGGCTAGAAAAAAGAAAGTCCACAGTCGCAGAAATAAAAAACGGCCCCGTGGGGCCGTGAAAAAGTACAAAGCAATGCCAACTACCTCGAAATAAGCACCGGCACACCGGACATGGAAAGGACGCGGTGCGCAACACTGCCCAGCAGCATACCGGCAAGGTCACTCAGCCCACGTGACCCCATCACAATGACGTCGCACTTCTCGTTTTCTGATGCTTCAATCACGCAATCACTGGGTTTGCCGTGCATCAGGCATTCAGTAAACGCGATACCCTCGCGATTCAGCTCTTCGCGATAGACTTCCAGAATTTCGTCTGCGTTTTTCTTCAGTACGTCAGTAATTTCGTTACGTGCGTGACCGCCTATCAAAGTAGGCACTTCGCCATAGCAATGCATCAGAACAATACTGCCACCGCTGCAACGAGCCAGGCTTATGGCATGCCGCATGGCAAAGCGGGAATTACTGGAACCGTCCACAGCCAGAAGGATTTTTTTAAAGGCCATACTAACCTCCCTGCAATGACTGACATTACAGCTTTGTGATTCAGTACCGGCGTGCTGGCAATTAGACATATTACGATAACAGCCGGATATCAGTATTCATAAATCACATTCAACATAGCACAGCATGCAATCCGCTACAACACACCTTATGTACAATCATGCTGTCTGCATAAATACAAAAATCCCAGCCCCCCTGAGTTCAGCAACAGCATACTCAAAAAGCCTGCCCGAGGAACACAACGGACACCCTTTTCACCTAAAATCCGAAAGGTATCCCCGTGCCCTCCATCTGGACATTGCAGCTTTTCAGTTTTGCCACCCTTACCGCTGGCACCCAAGCCTTCCCGACCAGCCATCACATCTTTCGGCACACCATTTTTCAGTGTCTGTACAGACGTTGAGTTTTTCAGCCTGCTCTGCCTGTAGCAACTAAGCCGGTCAGCCAATTCTATGTAATACTGCCCACAAAAAAAGCCCGACCACAAAAGCGGCCGGGCCGAATTTTACCGTAGAGTTGACGTTATCTGCCCATGAAGGCGGCAAACGTTGTCAACCGCTGCGTTTTACGCTTTGCCCCAATGGCGCGAAGCGTATGCGGCACCGTTACGTCCCAGCACAAGGCATTCACGATTGGTCAGGCTGTCGATAAACTGCAAGCCTTTGCGGGCCTGCATAATGTATACGGCAGTAGCCAGAGTGTCAGCCTCCATCACCGTAGGAGCGGTCACAGAAACACTCAACACGCTATGGGGGCTGTTGCCTGTCTGCGGGCTGACAAGATGACTATACATACGCTGACGATCGTAAAAGACTTCATATCCGCCGGATGTGGCAATGGCTCCATCGTACATGGAGATGGTTGCAGGATAATTCCGCTTTTTAGCAGGGTCCTGAATCGCCACAACCCACGGTTTGCCTTCAGCCTTGCCACCGCTGGTACGGATGTCGCCACCGGCATTGATCATATGTCTGTTCACACCATGCGCACTGAGCACTGCGGATGCTTTATCCACAATGTAGCCCTTCGCAATGCCGTCCAACGTTACGCCCATGCCTTCACGCTGCAGGCGGATGCTGTCACGACCAAGGGCTACCCCCTTCGCGTCAACAAGGTTGATTGCCTGATGGAACTCATCTTCCGAAAGGCGCATTTCGCCTTTCAGGTTCTGCTTCTGACGGAACAAATCAACAACAGGCTTTACTGTAATGTTGAATGCATCATCCGTCAGACTGCCGAAGCGCAAAGCGCGGTTCATAACTTCTGCCAGCTCGGGATTGATACCCGAAACGCGACCGTCACGGTTCAGCACCGAGACAGGTGTCGAGCTGTCGTAACGGCTGAAGATCAGGCTGAGCCTGTCGATTTCTTCAAACGCACGGCCAAGGGCTTCTTCAGCCTTTGCGCGGGACGGGTGCACCGCGGTCAGTGTCACCAGAGTGCCCATCTGCAGGCGGGTCTGCGTAATGCTATGTTCTTTTCCGTCAAAACGTGCAGCCTCTGCCACTGCGGGCAGAACGCCTCCTGCTGCCACGGAAAGGCCAAGCAGACCGCATGTCTGGAGAAACTGTCTTCTGGATGCGGTATTATTTTCCATGGATTGACTCCAAGTATCTCACACGCCCGTAGGCGCGGTTTCGAACCTGTTGCCGCTGTTACGCGGAGGCCTCTTCCTGCACAGGCTCTGCCGCCTTTATTTCGGCCAGCTTTACCTTAGCTGTGGCGCAGGTGTGCCGCAGAATGTTACGCGGGCAAGCCTCTACGCAGGCTTCGCCGCATTCCGGACCGTATGCAAGACAGGCTTTCTGATCGATCATGATCTTGCCGCCTTCCTGCGTAATGGCGTTTGCAGGGCATTTTTTCACGCATTTTGCGCAGTTGATGCAGCCTGCTTCGCACACGTTCATGACGGCTTTCATCTTGTCCTGCGTAGAGCAGTACACCATCACACGGGCACGACGCGGTATAAGTTCCAGAATATCACGCGGGCAAAGACGGATACACGCGCCGCAGCTTGTGCATTTCTCTTCGTCAATCTGCACGAGACCATTTTCAATATACATGGCGTCAAAGGGGCATCCACGCACGCAGTCACCAAAGCCGATACACGAAAAACGACACGCATCCGGGCCGTCTTCCAGCATATGGGCCGCGGCACAGGAAGCAAAACCCTGATACCCGTAGCGCTCAGCCACTTTGCCTTCATCTTTTACACACCGACGGAAAGATACCGTCGGCTCGGCATCTCCGGCAGATTTGCCGGAAAGCTCACCAACCTTAACCGAAATTTCAGGTCCGCCTGCACAACACAAACCGGCACTTACGGAGGGGTCTGCCAGCACCGCCTGAGCGTATGCTTCGCAGCCCGCAAAACCGCAGCCGCCGCAGTTGGCGCCCGGCAGAGCATCCATAACGGCTTCGACTCTCGGATCTTCCTCTACATAAAATACCCGGGAAGCGGCTGCCAGCACGCATGCTGCGACAAACCCGAGTGCCAGCAGGGAAAGCACGGATGTTACGACCATATTGCTGTCCTTGTCTGTTATCCTTTCCGTTTCAGGCTACGCCACGGAAAGGGCTTGTCCTTGTTCCGGTACTTCCCTAGGAGATCATGCCCTGGAACGCCATGAACGCCAGAGACATGAGTCCTGCCATAACCAGACCTACCGGAACTCCGGCAAGTGCACGTGGTACGCGGGTAATCTCCATGCGCTCGCGCAGCCCTGCAAGCAGAACCAGCGCCAGCATAAAGCCAAGACCCGCTGCAAACGAATAGAAGACCGACGTGCCGAGGTCGAATTCCTTGCGCTGAACAAGGATTGCAACACCAAGCACGGCGCAGTTGGTTGTAATGAGCGGCAAAAAGATACCCAGCGAGCTGTAAAGCGGGGGTACCATTTTCTTCAAAAACATTTCAACCAGCTGCACAAGGGATGCAATAACCAGAATGAACATGATCGTCTGCAGGTAGTTGAGATCAAGCGGGTTGAGCACATACTTCTGCAGCAGCCATGTAATGGGGGTAGCCAGCATCATAACAAAGATAACTGCGCCGCCCATACCAAGGCTGACGCCCTTTTCCTTGGAGCAGCCCAGATAAGGGCACTGCCCAAGGTACTGGGCAAGAACGATGTTGTTAACAAATATCGCCGAGATCAGAAGCAGGAAATAATCCATTGTAAGCCTCCCTTACCTGTGACCTGCGGCGCAGCCGCGACAAGATTCGCAGCCGGGGGTCGGGTTCTCGGGTGCGGGTTCACCCTTGCGTCTGGCCTGAACGATGTTCAGCAGGTTCATGGCGCCAAGCACCAGCCCCAGCGAAAGGAACGCACCCGGCGCTTCAATCATGAATGTAAGCGGCTTGAAGCCTTCCCACATCACCTGATGGCCGAAGATGGTACCTGTTCCCAGCATTTCACGCAGAGAGCCGAGGAACGTAAGCGACAGGCAGAAACCTATGCCGATACCCAGACCGTCTGCAGCGGCCAGATGCACGGGGTTTTTCCCTGCAAATGCTTCTGCACGGCCCAGAATAATGCAGTTAACAACAATAAGCGGAACAAAGATGCCCAGCTGTTGATACAGCGGATAGGCATACGCCTGCATCAGCAGCTCGATGGATACAACCAGCGAAGCCGCGATGGCGATATAACACGCGATTCGCACCTTTTTAGGAATCAGATGACGAACCGAAGAGATAATTACGTTGGACAAAAAGAGCACGAAGATAACCGCCATGCCCATACCAAAGCCGTTGTTAGCCGACTTGGTAACCGCAAGCACCGGACACAGCCCCAGAAGCAGCCTGAATGGCGGTATCTCCCTCCACAGGCCTTTGCTGAACTCTTTCCACATGCTGGCCATTGTTTTCTCCTTAATCGCGCTGCGCAACATGTGCGGCAGCGCAAATTGCGTCGGGTTGATCTCGCCTAGTTAAAGCCGGTCACTATGTCGTTTTTCAACGACTTGTACACGGCAGAGGCTTTCTGCACCGCAACGATGCAACCAAGGCTTGAGAACGTGGCACCGGAAATCACATCAATCTCGCCGCCCTGGTTCTTGGGCCCCAGATCAAGGCCCTGCCCCACGAACTTCGAGGTGTAGGAATCTTCGGCAATGACAGTGCCAAGGCCGGGGGTTTCCTTCATTGTGGTAACGCCGATGCCGGTAAGAACATCGTTCTCTATGTCAAAGCCCACCATTACGCCGATATCGCCGCCGTAACCAGCCCCGAAATTTTCAAGGGCAACGGCAAACAGCTTGCCGCCCTTTTTGGCAGGAAACACGTTGATTTCCGCGCCGGTTTCAGGGTCGGTAAACTTCTTGCGGTCGGCAATGGGGTCATTGTCGTAGCCGGTCAGTACATCTTTGATGGCCGGTCCCTGAACATAGGTAAGAACCTGCAGTTCGATCTGGGGGGCCGTCATGTTTTTAAGAGAAGACAGGGCAAAGCCTGAGATAATGCATATTGTGGAAAGCACCACGATCATTTTGATGATTTCACGCATGGCTTACCTCGCTCCGAAGGGCTTGGGACGAATCATGTCCAGAAGCGGCATGGTCATGTTTGCCAGCAGAATGGCAAAAGGCACACCGTCGGGATACATGCCGTACACCCTGATGATAACCACCATGCCACCGGCCAGCAGGCCGAAGATGATCATGGAGACCTTACCCACCGGAGATGAAGAGGTGTCCGTGGCAAGGAAGAATGCGCCGAACACAACACTACCGGTAAGCAGGTGGAACAAAGGCGACGCGTACAGGGTGCTGTCGATGGCATAGAAGATGCCGGAAACAAGCAGCACACCGGCAAGGAAGCCTGCCGGAATCTGCCAGCGCACGGTGCGCCTTACCAGCAGGTAGATAGCGCCCAGAAGCAGTGCACCTACCTGAGAGGAACCGAGAGCGCCCAGCTGCTGACCGGCAAGCAAGCTGCCGTAATCGATATCTGCAATCTTCCAGACACCGAAGTACTTAAGCTGGGTAAGCGGGTTGACCAGCATGGTGTTGAGCATGGTGGCATCGATATCCATATCGATCTTCCACGAAACGGCCAGAATGGCCCAGCCCACAACCGGCGCGCATACGGGGTTTGCACCCAGCCCGCCGAACACCAGACGGCCAAGCAGAATAGTGAACGAGCTGCCCATGATAACCAGCCACCACGGGGCGGCTGCCGGCAGCAAAAACGCAAACAACAGGCCCTGCAACAAGGCGCTGTGATCGTCTACCGTCACTTCGCGTTCCATGGCTTTCAGGCTGAGAGCCTCTACAACCACGGCGGTAACGCATGAAAGTGCCATCACCCGCAGAGCATCAAGGCCGTATATGTATACAGCCATCAGCACCGCAGGTATCAAGGCGATCAGATAGTCGCGCATCATGCCGTGGATGGTGCGGCCGCAATGCCAGTGCGGCGCGGCCCCTACGGCAAGAAACGGGGCTTTGGCCAATGCTTCTTTTGCCATTTGCTGTACCCCCTATCTAGGATTCGCCCTGCAGGGAGCAGGCAGTCACCTGCTGTTCCTGAAGCACGATTTGATGTTTTGCCAGCTGGATAAGCTGGAGGACGGGACGTCTTGCCACGCACCAGTAAGCACACAGGCCGCATTCGACACAGGAGTCGATGTATTCGTCCTTGCACTTGTCGTACATGCGGAACTCGCTGTAGCGGCCCAGCATGTTGGGTCTGATGCGCGCGGGGCACCGCAGAATACATTCGCCGCAGTTGATGCAGGCAGCATCCGCTACTGGCGGAAATGCGGAATCGGGCACCACAAACAGCGCCGTATCCTGTTTACCGATACCGCAATCAAGGCGGCTTACGCTTTTTCCGCGCATGGGCCCGCCAAGGACCACACGGTCGTTATCACCCACGGCAACACCGGCATGCTCAAGCATATCTTTAATGGTGGTGCCTACTTTGACCACGTAGTTTTTGCCCTGCACGGTCATTACAGTTTCGGTAACAGGCAGTCCGGTTTCACCGGTACGTCCTAGAATAAAGAGATCATGCAGCCCCACCACGTGCACGCCTTTTGCATTTTCGCTGCCGGTAACGGCGGCGATGAGCAGGCGGTCAACGCTGTTGGGGTACACCGGCGCAACGGCCGTGGTACTGGCACCCGCAAGGCTTATGCCCGCATTGTGCGCTGCAAGAATAACTTTGCCGGCCGGAGAAAGCACCTTTAAAAGCTCAAGTCCTTTTTCAAGTGTGGACTTGTGATTTTCCAGCATCCCTTCAGCCCAGAATATTCCGGGTTCAGGGTTCAGGCCGTTGATTATAAGGGTTTCAGCCCTGCGCAGATAGGTTCGCAGGTCCAGTCCGAGGCTTTTCAGGGCTGCTTTCAGCCCGTCTTTTTCAAGCGAGGATAATTCCAGCGCTTCAGCTTGCGTCTTGGCAGGCTCTTCGCCTTCGGCCGGCTCTGCGGGGGCCTGTGCGGCAATAACCACACAGTCTGCGTTCACCTCGGCAACAACTCCGCAGATGGGGCTGTGCGCCTCACCGCGTTTGTCGTTGGGGTGGTCTGCCACCAGCATTCCGGGATGGACTTGGGCTTTTTTCTTCACGGTTTTAAGACCGTGACCACTAAGGGGTACGCGCACTTCAGCAGGCTCAGGGCCTTGAAGGAATGCGTTCCTGTCGCCACAGGTAAGAGCAAAGGGAGTAGTACTCATAAGCATCACCGGAAATGGCACTGGTTGCATTGACTCTTTTCAAAGGGGCCAGCTTTGACCTCTTCATGACATCCCATGCACTGTCCGTGGTACGCGCCCATTCTGTTAGGAATAAGCTCATCCACTTTTTCCTCGTAATGACACGAGGCACAGTCGCTGAAGGACTTGTCCAGGGTTCCGCTTTTCAAGGCTTGGCGCTGATCAACACTGGTATGGCAGCTACCGCAACCTTCCAGCTTTTCCTCGAACATGTCGGCATGACAGGACTGACAGCGCAGGTGAACGGAATCACGCAGACCGGGCATAGCTTCGTCACCTTCTGCCTGATGACAGTTGGAGCAAGCCATCGGCTCGGGCTCGATATCCGGAGTGTGGTGGCACGCGGTGCAGTCATCATACTCGGTGTGTTCTTCGTGGCTCCAGTCTGTGCCACTGAACTCAACATGGTGACAAGTCACACATGCTTCATCCGAGTAAGATTTCACGTGCTCTGTGCGGAACTCTTCCGTGATGGCCACACCATGGCAGTCCCCGCATGCCATGGGGTCAGGCTTGGCCGTCTCGCTTTCGTGGTGGCAGGTCTGGCATTCAATGCCGTAATTTTCCGCATGCGTTTTGTGGTCAAAAATCACCTTTCCGCCCGAGTTGTCGAAAAGGATACGCATGGGTTCGGCCTGCGACTGCGTAGGGCTAAGATAGCCAAAAGCCGCAATTGCCGCCAAAATTCCAACAACCACCACTGTGGGAACGTATCTCCTTGGCAATGGACACCTTCCTCAACATGTAAGTTGAACCATTAACTATACGATTCTGCGAACGATATTAGCCGGCTGAATTTGCTTAGACCATTTTACCGCTTTTGGAAAGTACCCGCCGAGACTAAGCCTGCAACTTAGCAATCAGGCACTTTACCCTGTCTTACCGGCATGTTAACTGCTGTGTGTTCGCTCAACCACATGATATCACAGAACTAATTAAATTTTTCACATAGTCTCAGTATTTTTTGCGGGTTAGCACCCAGTATTATACGTAAAATACACGCATCAGGCTGCACAGTACGGCATGCCATAAACTGAAACACCTGCATCAACGTGCTCAAGCAGCGCACTTTCCTCAACATACAAAATAAAAGTAAATTCTGGCGTCCTGTACAGCTTTTCTGCTATCACAAAGCCCGACTTTAATGGCGTTAGCCTGCGCTTTTTCCGCCAGAGACTACATCGGTGACAGGCCGCGTGCCTCCGGCATACCAAGTATATAAAAGTATTACCAATGCATTACGGAGCAACTAACATGTATTTTTTTATAGGAATTGCAGCTGTCGCAGCGTTGCTGCTGCTTTGGGCCATCATGCTGTACAATCGGTTTGTCCGGTTCAAAGCCATGATTGAAGAAGCATGGAGCGGCATTGATGTTCAACTCAAGCGCCGCCATGACCTTATCCCCAACCTTGTGTCCACGGTTCAGGGATACGCAAGCCACGAAAAGCAAACGCTGACGCAGGTGACCGAAGCAAGAAGCAGATGCATGGAAGCAGGTGGGCCACAGGAAGCAGCCATGGCGGAAAGCTTTCTCGGGCAGGCTCTGGGTAAGTTGTTTGCTCTTTCTGAAAGTTACCCCGAACTGAAGGCGGATGCTGGGTTCAGACAGCTACAGGACCAGCTTGCCACGCTGGAAAACGACATCCAGAATGCGCGCCGCTACTACAACGGCACAGTACGCCAGATGAACGTTGCAGTGGACAGCTTTCCTTCCAACATTATTGCGGGAATGTTCAACTTTACCCGTGCAGAGTACTTTGAGCTGGAAGATGCCGCAGAACGTGCCGTGCCTGAGGTGAAGTTCTAACTGCTGCTCAGGTACGGTAAGAGAACGGATGTGCGGTCCGGCCTTTTCCGTCAGCAACGGCTTAGCCGAAAAGGAATACAGCTTTGTACGCTGTTTTTTCTATTCTCCCAAAATAACGACTACCGTTTGTAACCATTTATTATACTGCCCACAGGTATAAATATACTTACCCGGATTTATTAATGTCTCACACTCTCAAGCCACAGAGCGGCTTTGCGCTTTGTCTGCGCGGCATAGCCATACTGCTTCTGCTTTGCGGTCTGCTGCATATGTATGGTGCCCCTGCCCATGCTCTGCAGCCGACAAAAAACACCGAACGCATTCTGCTTTTCGATTCCACTGTCAATATTCAGCCGGACGGGCTTTTATCCGTGCGTGAAACCATCAAGGTCAACGTACTTGGAGAAAAAATCCGGCGCGGGATATTCCGTGATATTCCTGTACGCTACAAGCTTGGTATGGGGCTGCGGCGTTATCATACCCTTACAGTGCAAAGCGTCCTGCGCGATGGCAAGCCGGAACCGTATTCAGTCCAGCAGCAAAAGCACATCATGCGCATACGCATCGGCTCCGGTGATAGATTGCTTGCCCACGGGATTCACACCTACCAGATCACATACACTCTGGATAAGCAGATCGGGGTGCCGGAGGGAGAAAAGGATGCGTTGCTGGCATGGAATGTGACCGGCAACTACTGGGATTTCATCATTGATAAAGCCACCTGCACCATCGTTGCCCCCGCAGGTGTCAGTGTCCTTTCCGCCGAAGGTGCTACAGGCGGTCTGGGCGAACACGGCAAAATGTTTACCAGTTCGTTCGATGCCTCAAAAGCGAGCTTTGCCACTACCCGCTCACTGGCCCCCAGAGAAGGATTTACGGTATTCACCCGTCTGGCTCCCCCTGACGGCCTTACCGGACCGCAAGGATTTGCCGCCATCTGGGCTGACAACAAGTTCTTCTTTGCCGGAATCGCCCTGCAGCTGTTGCCGCTGCTGGTCTTTTTATGGTTCTGGCACACCTCCGGACGCGACCCCCGCGGGCCGGTAGTCATCCCCCGCTATGAACCACCTGCGGGAATGGATGCCGCATCCGCCGGTAATCTGCTGCAGACTGCGCCCATGTCCCGTACACGTTCGCTCATGCTCAGCATTGTGCATCTTGCGGCAGAAGGTTGCCTGACCATTGAGAGCGAAAAGAAGAAACATGTTCTACACGCAACCGGCAAACCTTCAAAGATCGCAGCAAATCAGCCGGTGCTGGAAACGCTGTTCAAAACAGGCAATACCCTGCGGCTGAGCAGCCATAACCAGTCTACCCTTTCTGCCGCGGCAACGGCATTGCTTGAAGCGATAAAAGAGCACTTCGACGGCCCTGAAATACGCGTTCGCAATACCTCAAAGCTTGCGGTAGGTGTACTGACAAGCCTCATCGCCATGGCAGGCAGCGTGCCGCTGATTTTCAGAGGAGAAGCAGAAGGCTTTATGATGGGTCTAGCTTCCTGCGTAGCCTTACTAATGGCAGTTGTGGTTCCCTACAAAATCCTCAGCAAACGCTTCAGCATCCCCGGCTTAGTGTTTTCACTGATCTTTTTCAGCATCGCGCTGGTCTTTTTCAGTTCGTTCAATCTCCACCCCGAAGCAAACATCGGGATGGCTCTTGTACTGTGGAACGCCGTGTTGCTCACGGTTTTCCGCAAACTGATGCCTGCGTTCACAGAAAAAGGAATCACGTTGGTTAACGAGTTGAAAGGATTCAAGCAGTTTCTGTCACTTACCGAACAGCAGCGACTGGAAATGGAAGATCAACCGGAAATAACGAAAGAACGTTTTGAGGCCTATCTGCCTTTTGCCATGGCCTTCGGCGTGGAACGCGAATGGGAAAACAGCTTTAAAGCTGCCATGCAACTACGCGGCGAAGACAGCACCAACTATGGTGTGCACTGGTACGACAGAGGCTTTTCCGAACGGGGTATGCATGAAGTCGGACTGGGTGCAGCGCTTGGCAGCAGCATCGGTGCATCTGTTGCCAGCAGCATGCCGGAGTCCACGGCCTCCGGTTCTTCCGGCGGCTTCCGCAGCGGTTCCGGTGGCGGCAGCGGCGGAGGCAGCGGCTCCGGCGGCGGCGGCGGGGGCGGCGGGGGCTGGTAATCAGCCTCTTGCACCCGCATGAGAAGTGCGGCATCATTGCAGAAAGCAGACTGTAACAGGGAGTGCGCACACTTGGTGCAACATGGCCACACCCTGCAATAACAACACAGGACACCTCCATGACTGAAGACACCACTGCCCTGCAATCCAACCAGTACTTTACCTTTGTGCTGGATGATGAACTGTTTGCACTGACTATCGATTCCATCCGCGAAGTTCTGGAACTGCCGCACATCACGCGCATTCCTAGAACTCCCGACTTCATGCGTGGCGTCATCAACCTGCGCGGCCACGCCGTACCGGTAATAGACCTGCGCCGCAAGTTCGGCATGGCTGCGGTACAAGATACCGTGGATACGTGCATCATCATTGTCGAAGTACAATTCGACGATGAGCTGGCTATCGTCGGCGCACTGGCAGATGGTGTGCGCGAAGTGGTAGACATCATGCCCGACCATATCGAACCGGCTCCGCGCATGGGAACAGCCATACGACCGGAATACATCAAAGGCATCGCCCGCCACGACAATGCTTTTGTCATGTTGCTGGATGCAGAACGCTTATTCTCTCTGGCAGAGCTTGGTGCCGAAGTGGAAGAGGCCGTATAGCCCGCTGGTGAACCTGCCCAAAGAGTCTGAGCCGGAAAATCTGGCCTGAGATTCTGCCAACTAGCCGGAATAACGCTGTCCCCCTGATACACGTAGCGGCAAAGGGAAAAGCGGCCCTGCGCAGACGGACAATCCTGAAGGCTGCATCCCGACATGGTATTCAGACACAACACAAAAAACGCCCCCGCTCTGCATTGCAGAGCGGGGGCGTTATATTTTTCGACGGGTAGCTTTTCAATCGCCTGTCGCCGGATTGTTACACCAGACTATTTTTACCACGTTATTTGGCAAGCCGTTGCACCATACCCATCATGTTGTACACAAGCTGGGCTGCGGCAAAGTCCGACGCAATATCGCCAAGGTCAGGCGCAAGCTCCACAACATCCATGCCCAACACACGACGGCCCCGCATGGCCTGCTCCAGCATATGCTGAGCATCCCACCAGCTGGTACCGCCCGGCACAGGGGTTCCCGTGGCACGGATAACCGAAGGATCAAGGCCGTCCACGTCAAACGTCACATAGACATTTTCTGGGAAGTCCGGCGGCAGAATGCTCTGCGGCAAACCGTTGCGGGCAAGATCGCGCGCATCCCAGTGGATCACGCCGTATTTACCGCGTACGGCCACTTCAGCCTCGCAACAGGCGCGCACGCCCACCTGAACCAGAGGAAGCCCCAGGTCAAGAGCCCGGTGCATAACGCTGGCATGGCTGTAGGGCGAGCCTTCATACTCGTCACGCAGGTCCGCGTGTGCGTCAAACTGCACCACGCCGAATTTGCCGAACCGCTTATGCAAGGCCCGCAAAGCCCCCAGCGTGACCGTATGTTCACCACCCAGCAGCACAGGGACAGGCGGATTTTCGGCAGAAACATCCAGCGCAGCCTGAACTGCCACCTCGATACGTTCCAGCACAATCGTTGCGTCTTCATCACAATCCACAGGGCAATGTGTGAACAGCCCCAGTCGCGAAGAGTTGGAAAGGCCGTCCCATACTTCCAGCTGCTGAGATGCCTTCAGGATTCCGGCAGGCCCGCGGCGCGTACCACCGCCATACGAAACAGAGGCCTCGAATCCGGCGGGTATGATATGAAACCGCGCATCCTGCGGGGCCACAGGCTCCAGCTCGGATTCCAAAAAACGCTCATCGTGTTCGCACAACGTCATGTAAACTCCGCAACAATAGGTTAAGACAGCCGGTTCCTGAAGTCTTCGTACCCGAAGGTACGTTCTACGATTATTTCACCTGTATCGGGCAGATACCGTGCAATGGCAGGCAGCTGCAATCCGTTAAAGGTATTTGTTTTCACCATGGAATAAATGGCCATGTCCGTAAACGCCACACGGTCGCCCGCCTTCAGAGGCGCATCAAACGAGTATTCGCCGATAACATCGCCTGCCAGACAGGACTTGCCTGCAAAACGGTACGAATGTGCTTTTTCCCCGCGCAGGCCGGAGCCAATGACATGCGGCCTGTAAGGCATTTCCAGCACGTCCGGCATATGGCAGGCAGCAGAAGCATCCAGAATGGCAACGGGCATGTCGGCCTGGACCACATCCAGCACCGAAGCCACCAGAATGCCCGTATCCAGAGCCACGGCTTCACCGGGCTCCAGATACACCTGCACACCGTATGTATCACGCACATGCACAGCACACCGACACAGCGTATCCACGTCATAATCCTTGCGGGTTATGTGATGGCCACCGCCCATGTTGATCCACTTCATGCCGTGCATCCACTTACCGAAACGCTTTTCCACCTCGGCAAGGGTGCGTGCCAACGCATCAGCATTATGCTGGCACAGCGTATGAAAATGCAAGCCTTCCACATCATCAAGCGCGTGGGGGTCATCTGCCAGTGCAGCCTCAAACTCGCGCAGGCGTACACCAAGGCGCGAGCCTGCGGAACACGGGTCATAAATGGGGACCGCCCCTTCCGAATGTTCGGGGTTAACGCGGATTCCCATACTTACATGACGAGGACAGGCTTTTACCATCGGCCTGAAGCGGGCCAACTGTGCAAACGAATTGAACACAACATGATCTGCATACTGCAGAATGTCCTGCATGTCCTCATCTGAATATGCAGCAGCAAAGGCATGCACCTCACGCCCGAACTCTTCACGCGCAAGGCGCGCTTCATGCGGCGAACTGGCGCAGGCACCGTGCAGTACAGTGCGCAGCAGCGGAAACACGCTGAACATGGCAAAGCCTTTCAACGCCAGCAGCACCTTGGCTCCGGTACGCTGCTGAACCTCGTCCAGAACAGCAAGGTTGCGGCCGAGAAGGCCCTCATCCACTACAAAGCAGGGCGAGGGCACTTTCTCAATGCCTAACCTTTCAAGATAACCTCTTTCCACGGCAAACCACGCTTGTTGAGCTCTTCCATGAACGGATCAGGATCAAGCTGTTCCATGTTGAACACGCCCTTGCCCTGCCACTTGCCGGTCACCATCATCATGGCACCGATCATGGCGGGTACGCCGGTGGTGTACGAAATAGCCTGAGAGCCTACCTCGCGGTAGCATTCTTCGTGATCGCACACGTTGTATACGTACAGGCTCTTTTCCTTACCGTCCTTGATGCCGTGCATCACGTTGCCGATGCAGGTTTTGCCCTTGGTACGGGGCCCCAGCGAAGCCGGATCGGGCAGCAGTTCTTTAAGGAACTGCAGCGGCACGATGTCCTGCCCGTTGTACTGCACAGGATCAATGCGGGTCATGCCGACATTCTCAAGCACCTTCAGGTGATTGAGGTAGTTGTCGGAGAACGTCATCCAGAAGCGGGCACGCTTGATGCCGGGAATGTTAAGCACCAGCGACTCAAGCTCTTCGTGATACATAAGGAAGCATTTTTTCTTTCCAATGCCCTCGGGGAAGTCGTAATTCATGCTCCACGAAAGAGGATCAGTTTCCACCCATTCGCCGCGCTCCCAGTAACGGCCCTTGGCGGTTACTTCGCGGATATTGATTTCAGGGTTAAAGTTGGTGGCAAAAGGATAGCCGTGGTCGCCTGCGTTGCAGTCGATAATGTCGAGAACATGAATCTCGTCAAAATGATGCTTTACAGCATGAGCGGCAAACACGTTGGTCACACCGGGGTCAAAGCCGCTGCCGAGAAGAGCCAGCAGCCCTTTTTCTTTAAAACGGTCCTGATACTCCCACTGCCATTTGTACTCAAACTTGGCGGTGTCCAGCGGTTCGTAGTTGGCGGTGTCCAGATAGTTGACGCCGGTTTCAAGGCAGGCGTCCATAATGGGCAGGTCCTGATACGGCAGAGCAAGGTTCACTACCAGATCAGGCTTTACGCTGTTAATCAGCTGCACCATTTCGGGCACGTTATCCGCGTCCACCTGAGCAGTTTCGATGGTGCGGCCGGTACGCTGCCGGATGGAATCGGCAATGGCGTCGCACTTGGAAACAGTACGGCTGGCCAGCACGATTTCAGAAAAAACCTCAGGAGCCTGAGCGCACTTGTGCGCAGCAACGGAGCCAACGCCCCCTGCGCCGATAATAAGCACTTTTGCCATAAGACATCTCCTTTCCCCTGCAGACTGTATAAAAAGCTCAAATTACAACAAAACAGCAAAAATCAGACTGTGCATGCATGTTGAATACACTGCACAGTATACTTTTTCAGCAGTTTTGTATCTTGCGCTTTTTATACAGTCTGCAAGAAAATTTTATAGCACGCTGTTAGCGTTCGAAATAGGTATATCCGCGCAGGCCGTTTTCGTAAGCCTGCAAAATGCTGTACCGCTCAGAAGGCGTAATACGCCCTTCGCGGACAGCTTGTTCCGCCGTATCGCGCAACTGTTCCATAATGCGACGCGGGTCGTATTCCACATTGGAAAGCACGTCAGCCACCGAATCGCCCAACAGTTCACGCCGGTATTCAATGTTGCCGTCTTCTTCCACGCGGATGCTGACCACGTTGGTGTCGCCCAGAAGGTTGTGCAGGTCGCCCAGAGTTTCCTGATATGCTCCCACCAGAAACGCCCCGAGGTAGTATTCCTCACCGTTCAACGGATGCAGGTCGATGGTGTTGCGCACACCCTGCGGGTCGATGAAGCGGTCGATGCGTCCGTCGCTGTCGCACGTGATGTCAGACAGAATGGCCGGACGGTCGGGAAACTCCTTGAGCCTATGTACAGGCATAATGGGAAACAGCTGCTCAATAGCCCATGAATCGGGCAGCGACTGAAACACGCTGAAGTTGCCGTAGTAAACGTCCGCCAGAACGCGGTCGATCTCAGCAAGTTCTTTAGGAACATGGCGCAGCTTGTCTTTCTGCTCTGCCACACGCCGCATAAGCGCCCAGAAAATCCGTTCACCCAGAGTGCGCTGACGCAAGCTGATCCGCCCGTCCAGAAATCCGCGGCGGATTTCATCACGGTAGAACAGTGCATCGTTGTAGGCCTCCTGCAGATTACGCAGGTTCAGGCCTTTGAACGCCTCAAAAAGATTACGGATCATTTCCGGTTCGCTCTCATCAAGCGATTCGGGCAGACCGTCAGGAAAAGCCTCCGCACCGCTGACATCAAGGATGTTGAACAGCAGCATGGAATAGTACGCCACAGTAGCACGGCCCGACTCCGTAACAATATGCGGATGCGGGACGCCGGTCTCATCCAGAATGGACATTACGGCTTCCACGATGTCGGTGCAGTACTCATCCTGCGTATAGTTACGACTGGATACAAAGTTGGTGTGCGAGCCGTCATAATCGACAGCAAGGCCGCCACCAAGATCAAGATATCCCATAGCCGCGCCTTCGGAAACCAGACCGGCGTATACGCGGGTAGCTTCGACAACGGCACTTCGGATATCGCGGATATTGGGGACCTGCGAACCTAAGTGATAGTGCAGCAGCTGGAAGCAGTCGAGCATGTCTTCGCTTTTCAGTCTGTCCAGTACGTTCATTATCTGAGCTGTGGTCAGGCCAAAGGTGGAAAGCTCGCCGCCGGAATCGCTCCAGTGTCCGCCTGCCTTGCTGGCAAGCTTCACACGGGTACCGATAAGCGGCCGTACGCCCATCACGTTGGAACGTTGCAGGATAAGGTCAAGTTCGCGCGGCATTTCAAGCACAAAAAAGCACTTGAACCCCATGCGTACAGCATTCAGGCCCAGATCAATGAACTCTTCGTCTTTGTAGCCGTTGCAGACGATGCAGGCCTCTTTGTCCTGCGCCTGCGAAATGGCAGCGATAAGCTCTGCTTTTGAACCTACTTCCAGACCATGGTGGTACATGGAGCCGTAGGTGGCGATCTTTTCGATAACCTGTTGCTGCTGGTTAACCTTAATTGGAAACACGCCACGGTATTCGCCCTTGTAGCCGAGCGACTCGATAGCGTTGCGAAAGGATTTGTGGAGAAGGGAGATGCGGGATTCGAGAATATTCTCGATACGAAGCAGCACAGGCATATCAAGCCCGCGCTCTTTCATGCCCCGGATGATATCCGGAACGCTTACATTCAGGTTATGCGACCTCCCGAAAGGGTACACGACAACATCTCCGTCAGAGGAGACATCGAAATACCCAGCACCCCAGTTGCGGATGCCGTAGAGCTCGGCAGAGTCTTCAGCACTCCACCGCTGCAAAGTATGCTTACGTGCCAATCTTCAATCCTCATAAAGACCCCGTTTAATTGTTACTGAAACAGGTCGCCCCATACAGGCGTACCCCAGCCACCACCAATGCAGTCATAGCATTTTTTTGCACAGCAAAAAACACCCCGGACCGCCACCCTGTTCAGGCAGGGTGCACTTATTAGAGCCACTGAGCTTCCTTGTCAATGGAAAAAAGCCACATGCAACATGAAATAACGTAAACAACCCGTTGTGCAAAAAAAGAAGTATCAGCATAACGTCACCAGCAATAGTATACGCAAGCAGACGCAGGCGCCCATACTGTTGAAATTATAGAACAACACAAGCCATGATCTATCATACCCCGATGTCTGCTTTGCCTTGCTGCAATGTCTTCTTTGTTTTTTACTATAACGTTAGATTGCCCTATAGCCACCACTCATTTTATGTGCTAACAGATCTGCGCTTAATACAGCACGCGTATATTACGCACCTTGTGCGCCATTTTGACACGCAACACACGCTTACGGAAAAGGCTTTGAAAAACCAGTTACGTACATTACTCCACAAAACACTGCACAGCGGCACTGCCGTGAACAGTGATCCTGAAGTAATTCGCCGCACATATATGCTTAACGGTTTTTTGCTGCTCAGCACTTTTATCAGTGCGCTAATGGCAGTACTAAAACAGT
Organism: Oleidesulfovibrio sp.; assembly: GCF_047973035.1. NCBI lineage: Bacteria > Pseudomonadati > Thermodesulfobacteriota > Desulfovibrionia > Desulfovibrionales > Desulfovibrionaceae > Oleidesulfovibrio > Oleidesulfovibrio sp. The sequence goes on along the minus strand of NZ_JBKEBF010000034.1, from coordinate 70,486 downwards.
CTGAGCATATGGAAATAATGTACGTAACTCTATGGTGCGCATCTGCATTATACTGCACGTTATATTTCTTTCTGAACGCTACAGGCAATCTCAAGACTGTAAGTAACATCACACTGCTGTTTACTGTGGTCATGGGGATGGTACTTATATGGCATATGGGAGATCAGATAACCTATGCGTTATGGTTGTTCGCTCTTCCTCCGGCCGTATTTTTTACATTCGGCATGAAACGGTCTTTAATTACCATCAGCATTCTCTTCACAGCGCTACTCCTCTGGATGCCCTTCACAGGAGCAACTACGTCAGAAGGAGCTGTCAGCTTTTCCTACATGCTTCGTGTGTCAACTGCATTTCTGGCACTTTGTCTGTTTTCCGCGCTGGGAGAGTATTCCCGCGCACGGACGCAAAAGTTGCTTGTGCACCTTACTAAAGAAATGGAGCAATGTGCCTGCACAGATCCTCTCACAGGATTGCTGAACAGGCGCGGCATATACGACCGCCTTAACGAAGAACGAGCCCGCGCCACACGTTCCGGAAAGCCGTTTTCAGTAATCATATGCGACGTAGATCACTTTAAATCGGTAAACGACTGTTTCGGACATCAGTGCGGTGACCATGTGTTGCACAACCTTGCCGAAATGTTCCGGAACACCATGCGCGGGCAAGACATCATCTGTCGTTGGGGCGGTGAAGAGTTTCTGTTTATTCTTCCGGAAACCGATGAACAAGGTGCGCAGAATCTTGCCGAAAAGTTACGCGCCACTGCTGAAAGTTCACCGGTGAACTATTACGGCATGCCCATAGACCTCACCCTGAGCCTTGGCGTACAGGAATGCACACTCACGGAAAGCCCCGAATTTCATATCCGCATGGCAGACCAGAAGCTGTACATTGCAAAGGAACAGGGACGCAACAAAGTCATCAGCGGTAATATTGAAGACCTCATACCGCAGGTTCTTATTGCCTGATAGCATCCCGCGCACCGTCATTAGAAACGCGCCTTGCAGCACTCCGACACGGGTACAGCGATTCTTTGTTCCCGACCATTTTCCAACACACGTAAAAAAAGGGCAGCCATAAGGCTGCCCTTTCATATTATAACCATTGTCCGGCAGACTATTTCACGTCTTCCACACCGTTCAAGGCCAGCTGCAGTAAGGTGCGCACTGCAAATCCGGTTGCCCCGAAGGGAGACAACGGGCTCTTTTTGCTGCGGAACGTAGGTCCGGCAATATCAAGATGCGCCCAGCGGCGGCCTTCATCCACAAACTGTTTAAGGAACAGTGCGGCGTTGATGGTGCCACCTTCGCGTCCGCCCACGTTCTTCATGTCGGCGACATCGCTCTTCAGATCTTCAAAGTACCTGTCCCACAACGGCAAAGGCCAATAAAGATCGCCTACGGTTTCGCCTTCTTTGCGGATGGTATCGGAAAGCACTTCGTCGGTGGCAAACACCGCGGCAACATCATTACCAAGCGCAATCAGGCAGGCACCTGTCAGAGTGGCAAGGTCCACCATCAGAGCGGGGTCGTATTCACGCTGTGCCCAGGTCATGGCATCGCACAGAATCAGACGGCCTTCGGCATCAGTGTTGATAATTTCAATTGTCTGGCCTGAAAGCGACTTAACCACGTCACCGGGACGGGTTGCCTGACCATCGGGCATATTTTCGGTGCAGGGCATCACGCCGATAATCCTGCGGTCGACGGCTGCCTGTCCACCCATCTGACCGATGGCTTCAAATAAGCCGAAAATTGCGCCTGCGCCGCCCATGTCGCTTTTCATATCGCCCATATTGGCAGAGGGCTTCAAGCTGATGCCGCCGGTATCAAAGGTAACACCTTTACCGACAAACACCACGGGCTTATCGCCGCTTCTGCCTTTGGGGCAATGTTCAATGGCGATAAGACGCGCATCTTCCACAGCACCCTTAAAAACAGACTCGAAAGCGCCCATACCTTCACGTGCGATTTCTTCGCGGTTCAGCACCCGTACGGTAAAGCCGTATCTGGCTGCCAGCTTGCCAGCCTGCTCTTCAAGAAAAGAAGGAGTCACAAGGTTTGCAGGGCCGTTAACAAGGTCACGGGTCAGGTAGATACCTGCTGCGGCAGATTCGCCCCTGCGGGCGGCATCCCGCAGCTCGCTGTCGATATCACCTGCAAAGAACAGGCTGATCCACGACGGGGTGAACAGCGGCTCCTTGCGGGTGGTACGGAAGCGTTCATACGTATACATAGGCAGAATAGCAGCCACAACAGCTTCTTCCACGTTGCGGGCAGCTTCGCCGGGCAGGCCGGAGAGTGTTTCCACATCAATGCCTATGTTTTCCAGCTTCAGTTCGCGGCACTTCTGCATAGCGGCAGAAACGCTCTTGCGCAGAGTGTCCACGGTGTACGAATCGCGCCCGCCAAGGCCGCACAAAATAATGCGGGGAATGGCAATCTTGGGATGTCCGTACAAAAGGCCGATTTCACCGGCTTCGCCCTTGAAATCGTTCAGTGCCGGAGCAATATCCAGCCATGGGGCTACGTCAATAAGAGCCTTGGCCTGCGTGCGTATATCTTCTCCCTTAAAGGCAAAAGCAAGAACCACATTGGCCTTCCATTCGCCGGAGGGACCTCTTTGAAATCTTACATCCATTGCAAATCCTCCACTGACTGCGGCGCGCTTTTACCCGCCGTGATATGTGCAGCCTGCATCTGAATTGTGTCAGGCTAATCCGCTAACAACCTGTCCGCTCCATAAAAAGACTGCGGACCGCTGTAAAAGGTAGTGCACCATGCAGCCGAAAGCAAGAAGATGCATGAAATCATTCCGCTTCAATACACGATTGAAATTCTCACAGCCCCCCGCAGGCTGCCTCCGGCGGCAATTGCAGCACGCTGTTCTCCCGCACGAACTATAGTATTGTTGCCTGCACATACTTACACTTGCCGTAACCCATCTGCAGGCGTATATGCCGAAACATGCGTCAAAAATTTCTGTCTCCGTTCTGGCTACCGGTATACGCATTCGGCCTTGTCATTCTGGCCGGTGCTTTACTGCTGAGGCTGGAACCCAGCCTGAACGGCGTTTCTTTAAGTTTTGTGGACGCCCTGTTCACCGCGACATCCGCAGTGTGCGTCACGGGGCTTGCGGTTGTAGATACCCCCTCCACCTTTTCCACCTTGGGCCGGACAGTGCTGGTCAGCCTTATCCAGTTGGGCGGGCTCGGCATCATGACGTATTCAAGCCTGATATTTTTTTTGCTGCGCCGCCGCGTATCCCTGACAGACAAAACCGCAGTGGGGCAGGTCTTGCTGCACGATCCGTCCTTTGATCTCGGCCGTTTTCTGCTGCACATGATTATCTTCACGCTGTGTATCGAGCTTGCCGGAGCGGCGGCTCTCATGGTGCTGCTGCCGCACGATATGCCGTTTTTCTATGCGGTGTTTCACTCCATCTCAGCGTTCTGCAATGCAGGTTTTGCCCTCTTTTCAGACAGCCTGATGCGCTGGCACAACAATGCCGGTGTCAACGTTGTCTTCATGCTGCTTATCATTCTGGGGGGGCTGGGCTTTTCCGTGCTGGAAGAATGTCTGCTGCGCCTGCGGGGCGAAATCAAATCACTCAGCCGCCACACCCGCATCGTACTGCGGACAAGTTTCTGGCTTATCTTCGGCGGTGCGGCGTGTCTGCTTCTGACAGAATTGCACAGCGGCGGCTCTGCTGACATCTTCACCCGCACACTGCATGCCCTATTTCAATCAGTCACAGCACGGACAGCAGGATTCAACACCGTGGACATAGGCAGTATGGCAAACGTGTCGCTGCTTATCATGCTGTTTCTCATGTTTGTGGGCGGCTCTCCGGGGTCGTGCGCAGGCGGTATAAAAACAACCACGCTGCGTGCGCTGGGCGCGTTTGTCACTGCGCAGCTCATGGGCCGCAGACAGGTTGTTCTGCGCGGCAGAGCTCTGGACGACGCCACCATGAACAAAGCGCTGACGCTTTTTATTTTTGCCGTACTCACGGTTGCCGGAGCCACGCTGGCTCTTTCAATTACGGAATCTTCAGGCGGAGCGCTGGCAAAAGACAAAGGGATGTTCCTTGAACTGCTGTTCGAAGCAATCTCGGCTTTTGCAACTGTAGGACTAAGTACCGGCTTAACGGCAGACCTGACCCCTGCCGGCAAACTTATCATCACCTTTCTGATGTTTGTCGGGCGTATCGGCCCCATCTGGCTACTTACGGCCTTACAACGATTCCAAAACGAACCCAAATACCGCTGGCCGGAAACCCAGCTGCCCATAGGTTAGGAGGCTCTTATCATGCAGAACAAGCTGGAAATCGGCATCATAGGATTGGGCAAATTCGGCCTGCCTCTGGCCCAGACCCTTACAAAACTCGGGCACGGGGTGGTAGCTCTGGACCGGTCTGAATCACGCGTACGACAGGTGCAGGATTCGCTGAGCCACGTATACACAGCCGAAGCCACGGACATCGGCGTATTGCAACAGCTCCGCTTTCAAGACCTTGACGCCGTTGTTGTCAGCGTAGGCGGCTCCATGGAATCTTCCATTCTGGTTACTCTGAACCTTCAGGAAGTCGGCGCCAAAAAGATATATGTTAAGGCCGTAAGCAATGAGCACCGCAAGGTGCTGACAAGGCTTGGCGTTGACCACGTGATTCAACCGGAGAACGACGTGGCGACCCAGCTAGCGCACAGGCTTTCAAACCCGGGCATGCTTGACCTGCTGCCGCTGGGTGGCGGCGTGTTGCTGCAGGAGCTTGTTGTGGACCAGTGGGCCGGTAAAACTCTGCTCGATCTTAAGCTCAGCAACGAATCCGGCGTTATGGTTGTTGCCATACGGTATGCAGGCCAGCGGGAATACACATTTGTTCCCCCCGCGGACAGGCAGCTGGCAACAGGCGACATCATGGTTGTCATCGGCAAAGTGGATGATGTGAACAAGCTGAAACCATGATCGCGGGAATCAATCCCTGATACCTGACGTTTTTCAACCGATACAGCAGGCAGGCGCATAGTGCGGCTGCCTGTTTCTTGTTTGCCTTTTGCACCAGCATCTGCCCCGCAAACAACATACAGGCACTCTTCTGGCTGCAGCCTGTTGGCACGAAATGCGCATCCCTGGCAGCAGTACCCGAATCCTGACAGGAAACCGACATGAACACGCTGCTTATAAATCTTACCCGCTTCGGGGATCTTCTGCAGACGCAACCCGTCATCTCCGGACTTGCGGCACAGGGACACCGTGTCAGTATGGTGTGTCTGGAGAATTTCGCCCCTGCCACAACCATGCTGCGTCATGTGGATGCCGTATACCCGCTGCCCGGTGCCCGCCTGCTCTCGCAGCTGGACCACAACTGGTACAACGGGCTTGGCGAGCTGTGGCAATGGTCGCAGGAAGTGCGCAATACTGTTGCGCCTACATCTGTAATCAACCTCACGGCATCACTCAGCGTGCGGCTTCTTTCACGGCATATCACACCCCCTGCAGCCACGCTGAACGGCTTTGCCCTTGATGAAGACGGCTTCGGGTACAACACGGATTCGTGGACGACATTTCTGCAGGCTTCCACACGCATGCGCGGATGCAGCCCGTTTAACCTGATTGATCTTTTCCGCATGTCCACGGGGCTGGGCAACGTGGACTGCCCTTATGATCTGCAGCAACCTGATGCAGCAATCCGCACTGCAATGGACAATGTTCTGCGCGCACAGGTGGAAGCATTGCAGGCACAGGGAAAGATGACAGAAGCTCCGGCAAGCTTTGTAACGCTGCAACTGGGAGCCAGCGAAAACCGCAGGCGCTGGCCTGTTGAACACTTTGCCAGCCTTGGTGACCTGCTGTGGCAGACGCACAGACTGTGCCCTGTACTGCTGGGCGCAAAAGGCGAAGCCGAACTGGGCGAACGGTATGCCCAGCGCACCACCGCACCGCATATCAATCTTATCGGAAGAACCGACATTCCCTCGTTGGGGGCGGCCCTTCTGGCATCGCGGCTGCTGGTCAGCAATGATACCGGCACAATGCACCTTGCCGCGGGGCTCAACGTGCCCGTGCTGGCCATATTTCTTGCCACAGCTCAGCCGTGGGATACGGGCCCGTACAAGGAAGGCATGTGCAGTCTTGAACCGGACATGCCCTGCCATCCCTGCGCATTTAACAAGCCTTGCGCGCAAGAAAACGCCTGCCGCTGGCGTATCCGGCCCCGAACGATACACGCCATGGTCTCGCGCTGGCTGGAAAACGGCGCATGGTCAAGCCTGCCGGAAGAAACTGACGCCCGGGTATGGGTGTCCCGTAAGGGTGAAAACGGTTTTATGAATCTTGAGTCCCTTTCAGGGCACGCCGCAAGTGACCGTACGGCATGGGTACGAATGCAGCGTCATTTTTACAGTCAATTTCTTGACCGACCAGCCGCCGCACATTTTACCGCAACAGATGTACGCAGCGTGAACATGCCGCAACTACAATATAAAATGAGTAAAGATACCCGCAACAAAGCTCTTGCAGAGCTGGAACAGACAGACGCCCTGTTGCACCTGCTGCAGGAGCAAGGCAATGCACTGCGACATCGTTCTGTTGACGTGCTGAAAAAACGCTTTCTCAGCACATGGCAACGGGTACAGACGCTCTGGGACGCCAGCCCAGAGTTCAATGTTCTCGGATTCTTATGGCTTAGCGAAACGCAGGAAGCCGGAAGCAATCTGGATACTACGCTCGCTCTTGCCAGTCAGTATCGGGCGCTTACCAGCGCATGGCATCAGTACCTTGCAGAGCAAGAATAAACATTTCGGCACGGGTTTTGAATAGAAATTCATACCCCAGATAATTGTTCCTATCAGAGTTTTTGAGGAGGGAGAATCCCATGATCATTATCGACGGACAAGATACCGGCATCAAGGTGAATAACTTCACCAATCTTGAAGAATTGCTGGTCAACGTAATGGAACAGAATTTCCTTGAAAACAGAGTCGTTACCGACGTTCTGGTAAACGACGAAGCCTTTTCGGAAATTTACCCCCATCAGGCAGAAGACATTGAAACTGACGAGATTTCCAGCGTGGAAATCCGCAGTGTGCCTATTGCTGAAATGGCCATGAACATCTCGCGCGAGCTGTACAAGGTTGTTCAGATCATGAACGAAGGCAGCCGCCGTGTGGCTGAGCTGTTCCGTCAGGCTGACGACAGCGAAGCACTGGAAACATATCAGGATCTGCTGGAAGTCATCCGCGATTTCCTTGGTATGATCGGCGTGCTGCGCAGTGAATTTTCGTTGCAGGACCATCAGGCCTTCAACGAAGCAGTGGAAGAAATTTCCGCCCTGCTTGGCGAGATGACTGAAGTCATGGAAAATGAGGACTGGATTCTGCTGGCAGACCTGCTTGAATACGAATTTCAACCTGCAGTGGAAAAGTGGAAGCAAGTTATCCATCTCATCAGGGAAGACATCAAAAAGTCCAAGGGGTAACCACCATGGTAGACAGCCTTGCATTACTTGATCAGGCCCTGACTCTGGGCGAAGGCGAACTGAACGCTCTTGCAGAAGGCGACGTTGATACCGCCGATACTTCTGCACAAGAGCGCGGCAGGCTTATCGCCTTGGCGTGGGAAAAGCGCGATAGCGTACGGGAAGATGAGTTGCGCGAAAAATTGCTGCAACTGCAAACCCTTCAGGGCAGGCTGACCAGCGAAGCACGCAAACTGCATCAGTCATTGCGTGAAGAGCTGCAGCGCAGCCGCAAGGAGTCTACCCGCCTTTCAGGCTACAGACGCGCCGTGTCCGTCAGGCCGTTACAAAGCCACTATATCAGCAAACACGGGTAACCGTGGCTGAACTCTGATATCATACGGCACCGTTATTTTGACGGTGTCGTTTTTTGTTTGACCTTCCCCTGAACTCTTGATCCGTCTTGTCCAATAGCTTATTTCTTAGTCAATCATCTAAATTAGCAACAAATATATTTTTACTTCAAGATTGAAGCCGCACATCTACATACGCAATGCGAGGCGCTCTCAATGTATCGAATCGATTCTACTGCCAACGAAATTACACCACTTAACAAGGCAACTTTTTCAAGTTTAGATATTAAAGAGCGTGAGCATTTACAAGAATGGATTGCAAAACACCCTAAGTCTCTTGGTGAAGATCTGTTGATTATTCAAAAAGAATTTAATGGGTTTGACGAGACCATGGAGCGTCTTGATTTACTGGCATTAGATAAGAACGGCGACTTGGTTGTTATAGAAAACAAGCTTGATGATTCAGGACGTGACGTAGTGTGGCAGGGGCTAAAGTATGCTGGATACTGCGCAAACATGACATCGCTACAAGTTATTGAAGTATACGAACAGTACCTTTCTAAACATCCACCGCAACTTGAACAAAGCGCTAAAGAGCGCATTGCAGAGTTTTTATATCAAGAAAATGAAGGTGATAACGAACTTACTTTAAACAAAAAACAACGTATTATTTTTGTTGCTGCTAATTTCAGAAAGGAGGTTACAAATACTGTTTTATGGCTTGCCCAGTACGGTGTTGCCTGTAAGTGCATTAAGGTGACACCATATATTCATGGTAAAGAGAAATTCCTTAATGTTGAGCAGATCATCCCAACTCCTGAATCTGAAGATTTTATGATCGGCATTCAGGAGAAGAAGGCGGAAGAACAGCGACAGGAGAGCGGAAAGGCACGGCGCCGTCGAATTCGTCAAAACTTTTGGGCATATGTTTTGCCTAGATTGGGGCAGAAAAATATCGCTTTTTTTAAAGACAGAACACCACAAAAAGACAACTGGATGAGTACATCATTTGTCATGTCCGATATGTACTTACAACTTGTATTTGGCCAAAAGTTTGCTCGGATTGAACTGCAGATTTATGCGAGTGATAAAGCCCGTAACAAAGAGATTTATACTCTGATGCATAAAATCGTAAGAATGAAATAGAAACAGCATTTGGTGAAGGTCTTGATTGGCAAGAGAGGCCGGAACGGATATCGTCCAAGGTGTCCATTGAACTGAAATTAGAGGCTGACGGATTTGTATCCGATTCTTGGGCAGAAATGACTGAATGGTTTACTGTGACATTGCCTCGATTTGCTCAAGCGTTAGAAAAACCGCTAAGCCAAATAAAAGCAAGTCAAGCTTCTGTACAGAAAGGCGTTGAATAATGAGTGCCTGGATACCAGCCGTTTTATGTCACTACCGAATACACGAAGAAAGATCGAAAATAAGCGCATTGAGTATATGAATTTCGGCCTCACTCTTCATTAAGAGGTATGACGCCGAACGATTTTGCCCTTGCTCATAATCAGTACCCTCGAAAGCCAAACTCCTTTACTTTTCACCGATACAGATGAGAGCAAGAGGTCATTCGCTTCCAAAACAAAAAGCCGGAAAAAGCAACGCTTCCTCCGGCTTAATGTACATGATGGGACAAATATATAGTTAGTCAGAACCCAGCAGAGCCTGAGCAAAATCCTTACCGTCAAAGGGCCGCATGTCTTCCATGCCTTCACCAAGCCCCACAAAGGTAATGGGAATGCCGAACTGCATGGCCACTGCCACCACGATACCGCCTTTGGCGGTACCATCCAGCTTGGTCAGCACAATTTCATCCAGTTTGCAGGATTCATTAAACAGCTTGGTCTGCGAAAGCGCATTCTGACCTGTGGTCGCGTCGATAACCAGAATGGAACGGTGCGGCGCTCCGGGGTGTTTTTTACCCAGCACGTTACGGATTTTCTGCAGCTCTTCCATCAGGTTCACTTTTGTATGAATACGTCCTGCGGTATCCACAAAAAGGATATCGTAACCGTCTCTTACCGCAATATCCATTGCCTCAAATGCCACGGCTGCGGGGTCGGAGTTTGCGCCTTTTGCATGGAAACCGGCACCTACTCTGTCGGCCCACACCTTGAGCTGTTCGATTGCAGCCGCACGGAAAGTATCACCCGCTGCGATGAGTACCTTTTTACCCTGCAAGCGGGCACGGTAAGCCAGTTTTGCAATGGTCGTGGTTTTACCGACACCGTTCACCCCTACCATAAGTACAACTTCAGGCGGGTTAACAGCAGCAATACGGCGTGGAGTCTTGAAAATCTCTTCCAGCTCTTCGCGCATCAACTCTTTAAACTTCGCGGGATCGTTGGTTCCTGCAATGCGAACACGCTCGCGCAGGCGGCCTACAAGCTTCATCGCAGGCTCGTAGCCCACATCCGCCATGATGAGAATTTCTTCCAGTTCTTCCCAGAAGGCTTCGTTGATTTCGCTATGAGTTGTCAGCAGCCCGTCAATCCGGCGGGTTATCTGTTCTTTCGTTTTGCTGAGGCCTTCGGAAAGCTTCAGGAACAGACGGTTGCGTTCGTCTTCTTCGTCTTCCAGTTCCAGAGCAAGGGCAAGGCGGTACTGCAATTCCGACCGGAAGTCTTCGACATATTCATATTCCATGTCGTCCAGCCATTTGCGGAAGTTATCCACAAATGCCCTGGCTTCATCGGCGGGTGCACCCAGCGCCTTGAAGAAAAACTCCAGACGTTCCCACAGTTCGTCACCGGCGGATTCGATTCCCTGCAGCACATGCCCGAGCCACACACTCAGACGAGGCTCGGCACCGCGCAAAGCAAGAGTAAGTTCAGTTTGCCATGCGGGAACATCCGCGGCAGCTGCTTCTGCCTGTGCAACCGGTGCGGCAGCTACAGGGGAAGGAGCCTGAACAACTTCTGCAACCCTATGCGGCTGTCCTGCGGGCTGTCCTGCCGGATGTTCTGCGGGTTCTTCCGCAACAACGCTCTCCGGTTCAGTTTCACCTTCATCCGCGTCAGTAGCGACAGAGGCGCCATCGGGTTGCGATTCTGCCTGCGCAGGTTCTTCTTTATGGTCCTGCGGTGTTACGCCGGAGTCACCTGCATCCGAGTCACTGTCTCCGGTCGCATCCGCTTTTGTATCATCCGCGTCCTTTGTGGTGTCGTCAGCCTGTTCAGCGCCGGATTCAGCAGTCTGCTCATCCTGCGCTTGTTTGTTAACTTCAGGCTCTTCTGCCCCACCCCAAAAACGCTTCAGCTTACTGAAAAAGCCCATTGTAGCTCCTCAAAAACAAAAAAATAAATAATACGCAAAAATGAACCGATTCGTTAAGTGCGCCCGCACACGAACCGAATTATTACCCGAGACGCATTTCTTTGCGCATTAGCCAAGGCTAGTCAAGCCGAAGAAGTACACATGCGCTCAACCAATAACGGCTTTCACCTTTCTTTTTCATACATGTTACGATAAAAAATGTAATACACATCCTACAAGAACCGTGGAGAAGTCGTCTGATGCCGTCGAAAAATATTCTTGCGAAAGCCCCGGGGCAATTTATGGGGCGCAGCATTTCACGCGACCTGACCATCAGCTTGCTCATGATGCTTCTCATCGTTGTGGGCACAATGGCCTCGCTGCAATACATCAGCCATTCTCGCACGACGCTTGAAGAACTGGATAACAAAGCAGACGAATACATCACCAGGCTTGCCGACATATTATCTGTTCCCATCTGGAACTTTGACACACGCACAATCGAACAGATCGGTACCGTTTTCACTCAGTATGATCTGGTGAACGAAGTTGTCATTGTCGACCCCGCAGGCCACACTCTTTTTTCTGTCTTAAAAGCACCCGACCCCAGTGCAACTCTGGTACGTGAACGCGATATTTTTTATGACGGAGAAGTTATCGGCAACGTGCGGGTTGTACTCTCCCTTCGTGAATATAAACGCAGTTTGAGCAGGCTGCTGACCACCACTGCGCTGACCATAGGCGGTATGGCGCTGGCTATCGTACTATGCACCGGCGTACTTTTGCGTATTTACCTGCGCCGCCCGCTGGACGTGCTCATGCGCAGTATCGACAAAGTTTCCAAAGGCGATTTTAATCATGATTTCAGCTCGATCCAGCAGGCAGAGCTAGCCGCCATCGCCCGCAGCTTTGCCAGTATGAGCGCCAAAGTTGAAGCCCGTGAAAAAGCCCTGCACCGCATGAACAGCCAATTGCAGGAAGAAGTGACCGAGCGTGAACGTGCAGAAAAAGCCCTGCGCGGCAGCGAAGAACGTTATTCTCTGGTTGTGGGCGGCACAAACGACGGCATATGGGACTGGGATCTTATTTCCAACAAAGTATACTTCTCACCGCGCTGGAAGGAAATTATCGGCTATCAGGACCATGAAATAGCCAATGAAATTCCGGAATGGACGGGCAGAGTCCACCCCGATGATCTGCCTATAGTTCTGCGCACCCATGAAAAATACCTGTCGCGCGAACTGCCCTATTTTGAAGTGGAATACCGTCTGCGCCATAAAGACGGCACCTACCGCTGGATTCTGGGGCGCGGCCTTGCCCTGTGGAGTGACTCTGACCAGCCTTACCGTATGGCTGGCGCACACACGGACATCACAGACCGCAAAGAATCCGAACGCGAACTGCTGTCGACCAAGAACAGGCTGGACAATATTCTCAACTCCATGCCGTCGCTCATCGTGGGCGTCAGCGACATAGGCACCATCCTGCAGTGGAACCACACCGCAGAAGAAGAGACAGGCATCAGCACGGGCAGAGCTGTCGGCACTGCATTTGAGGATACGCTGCCCGCGTTCTCGTTCATGATGGACAAAGTGCATCAGTCGCTGAACTCCGGCGAAACAATTTCGCTTGAGCGCCGTTCCATCATACTTGGTGAACGTAACCGCATGTTCGACATCATCATTTACCCCGTGACTGAGCGCGGTGAAAAAAGTGCCGTTATCCGTATTGATGACGTGACAGACCGCATACGCATTGAAGAAATGATGGTGCAGACAGAAAAAATGATGTCTGTCGGCGGACTGGCGGCCGGTATGGCGCACGAAATCAACAACCCGCTGGGCGGCATCCTGCAAGGTTCACAAAACATCATCCGCCGGGTTTCGCCAAATATAAAGGCAAACCATGCAGCAGCGGAAGAAGTAGGCTGCTCGCTGGACAACATCCGCGAGTACATGGACAAACGCGGAATTATGCGGTTCATCGACGGTATTCAGGAATCCGGCAACCGTGCGGCAAAAATTGTCTCCAACATGCTGGAATTCAGCCGCCGTAGCGAATCACGCCGCCAGATGGCGGATATGCACGCACTGATTGATAAAACCGTAGAGCTGGCTGCCAATGATTACGACCTGAAAAAGAAGTACGACTTCAGGCACATCGAACTGGTACGCGACTACGCCCCCGAGCTGCCGCCCATCTCATGCACGCCTACGGAAATTGAGCAGGTGCTGCTTAACCTGCTGAAAAACTCCGCGCAGGCTATGCCCAACAGGCCCAAAAACAGCACAGAACCGCCGCGCATAACTCTGCGCACCCGCCTGCAAGGCGATAAAGTACGCATAGAAATATCCGATAACGGCCCCGGCATGGACGAAGAAACCCGCAAGCGCGTGTTTGAACCCTTCTTCACCACCAAAAGCGTGGGCGAAGGCACCGGCCTTGGTCTTTCGGTTTCGTACTTCATCATCACCAGCAACCACGGCGGTACCTTTACCGTACACTCCGAACCGGGTAAGGGCGCGAGTTTTGTCATTCTGCTGCCGCGGTAAAGCAGCCCATCGAATAACTTACGTATCAAATAACGTAGCGGCAGTTTGCTTGGCATGAGCTTTACTGCCGTTACGTTCTGTTGTGTTCGAGTACTCCGACAGCGAACAATGGCGGAGTAAAAAATACGAAGACTACCGGCCTCGCTCCTCATCAGGAACATTAATGCCGTATTTCATTACTTTTGCCTTTCTTAGCCCCTGCCCCTTCTGCCTTTCGTTGGTACCAAGCCGGAGAACAGCTCGCTCATTCTACAAAAGATAATCAAATGCAGCTTCCTTTCAGGGAGTAAGGTGCAACAACTTCCTTTTTTTAGAGTAAGCCGCTTTATTTCTTGGCCCCGAACTTTAGTGACGGCTTTTTTACGGAAAGATACATGAAAAGCAGAACGAAAGAAGCATGCACTGCGACTAAAGTTCTATGCACCAGCGCAAGCGATGCAGACTCTTCACCTATCGGCTGCGCAGGGGGAAGGGTTGAAACAAAGGAAATTGATGAAGCCAGCCAAGGCAAAAACCAGAAAAGGCCAAACAAACCATACATGGAAAGCAGAAGCCATTTTGCGACAATCCATCTATGCTTAGTAAAGCCCCATGTCGTTTTCCATGAGTAGAAAAGGCCCGTAAACATGCATCCGGCAGCGCCTATACCTATGACAATCATATCAATATAATAAAGACACATGAAAAATGCGTATAGTTCAGCAGCGGTTCTGGGATGAAAGAAACACACAACCACGGCGACAGATGTTGATCCTCCCCCCCATAATGCCGCAGCAGTGACGTGTATCAGCTTTACCCATTTCTTTGCTGTCGCACTTAACTTGGATGGCAGGGTTGTGTTCATTATACTTTCCGTATTGTTTTGGTGAGTTGCAGCTGCAGTTGACAGTTACTTGCGCGGCGAAAGGCTTCCAGCGTTGTCAAACAACAGTTGGACGGTCAAGTACATCAACCTGTAGCCGACCTGTCGTATGCACATATTGCTTCATACCAGTCCCCGCAAAAATTACCCGCAGTCTTATATGTTTTAGCTATCGTTCTGCAAAATTTGCAAGTGCTAAAAACAAAGCCTCTGACCGGTTCAACTCATACACCAAAGACACAAAAACGCCCCGCCACAAAGCCGTGACGGGGCGTTACGTATTCATGCATCAGTCGCTCAGCATCGGTCGTTCAAACCGTTAGCGGACGTCAGGAAACAGTTCTGCGCACATTTCGCGCAGCTTGTACTTCTGAATTTTACCGCTGGCAGTCATGGGATATTCTTCCACAAAGGCAATATAGCGGGGCACCTTATGCCATGCAATCTGCCCGCGGCAGAAGTCGCGCACATCTTCGGGGGCAAGGTCTGCGCCTTCCTTCGGAATGATGAAAGCACCCACTTCTTCGCCGTATCTGCGGCTGGGAACGCCGACCACCTGTACATCCTGCACACCTTCCATGCCGTACAGGAATTCTTCGATCTCACGCGGGTAGATGTTTTCACCACCGCGGATAATCATATCCTTGATGCGACCGGTGATACGTACATACCCGTGCTCATCCATTACGCCAAGGTCGCCGGAGTGCAACCAGCCGTCTTTATCCACTGCCTTTTCCGTGGCTTCGGGCATATTGTAGTAGCCCTTCATCACGTTGTAACCGCGGCAGACCACTTCGCCCTGCTGCCCGTGAGGTACTTCCTCACCGGTTTCAGGGTCTACCACCATAACTTCGATGCCGGGCATGGCCTTACCCACAGTCCGGGTACGGCGCTCGAAGCTGTCAGTGGGCAGGGTCTGCGTCATTACCGGAGAGCCTTCGGTAAGACCGTAGCAGATGGTGACTTCGGTCATGTTCAGATTCTCAATGGTACGGGTCATAAGCGGTTCGGGGCATACAGAACCTGCCATAATGCCGGTACGCAACGAGTTGAAGTCGAACTTGTCGAAAAGCTTATGCTCGAGCACGGCAAGGAACATGGTGGGTACGCCGTACAGCGCCGTGCATCTTTCCTGATCGACGGAAGCCATCACGTGCATGGGGTTGAAGTTTTCCAGAATGACCAGCGTGGCACCGTGGTTGATTGCAGCCAGCACGCCGAGAACACAACCGAAGCAGTGGAACAGAGGAACAGGCAGGCACAACCTGTCCTTGTACGTAAAGTTCTGGTTCTTCCCGATCCAGTATCCGTTAAGACCGATACCCACATGGGTCAGCATAACCCCTTTGGGGAACCCTGTAGTACCCGAAGTGTACTGCATGTTGACCACGTCATACGGGTCAAGCATACGCTGACGCTCTTCGTATTCCTGATCAGAAACCATCACGCCGAGACTGATGATCTCTGGTACGGAATACATGCCGCGGTGCTTTTCCACCCCGAGGAACATCACACGCTTAAGATGCGGGAAGTCCGTCAGGTTCAGATTACCGCGGGGCTGATTTTTCAGCTCGGGCATCAGGTCGTACACGGTCTGCAGGTAGTCATGGTCGCGGTACCCGTCCATGATGAACAGGTTCTCGCACTCGGACTGGGTTAGCAGGTATTGCAGCTCGCTTTTACGGTAGTTGGTGTTTACGGTTAGCAATACAGCGCCGATTTTGGCAGTGGCAAACTGTAGCGCAACCCAGTAGGGCACGTTCGTGGCCCATACGGCCACTTTTTCACCATGTTTCACTCCAAGAGCCATCAGGCCCTTGGCAAGGTCGTCAACCACCTTTCCGAATTCACGGTAGGTCTGGCGGTAGTCGCGGTCTACATAGACAACGGCTTCATTGTCGGGCCAGTTAGCCACGGCATGATCCAGAACCTGCCCGAGAGTCCACTCGCGAAGCTCAAAATTTTCCATGCGTCAATAACCTGCTTTCTAGCGCGGGTAGTAGATAACGGCGTAAATTTCCGCCTTTTCATCACCCGCCGCACCTACGTAATGAGGTACGATAGAGTTGTAGTAAATGCTGTCGCCCTGTTCGAGAATGTGTTCTTCCTTGCCGTATCGTACAAGCAGCTTGCCGGCTACGACAACGATGAACTCTTCACCCTGATGCGAGGAAAGCTGCTTGTCTTCGTCCGGCTCCGGCGAAATCTCGATGAAGAACGGCTCCATGTTGCGGTCGCTTTTACCTTTGCCAAGTGAATAGAAATTAAAGGCTGCACGCTTGGTGCGCGACTTCTGCATGGTCAGATCGCTTTCGTGGTTGCTTCTGCGCACTACGATAGGATCACGGGTCACTTCATCATCCATAAAGGTGCCGAGACGCACATTCAACGCGCGGGCAATCTTTTGCAGCGGCCCGATGGAAGGGTACAGGTCCTCTTCTTCCAGTGCCTGAATCATTTCTGCTCCGAGGCCGGATGCCTCTGCCAGCTCTTCACGCGACATGCCTCGTTCCTTCCGGAACTTACAGATACGCGCCCCCAGTTTTTTCTCGGCCATGTTTCTGCTCCTATTTGGTACCTTTTGCTATCCTTGGCGGATGCACCCTACAGAACTATACAAGAGTGGACGGTAGTTCAAGGAAATGATGCCCATACTCCCCGACAGGGCTTCTGCCGTTGCAAACGCGCACAAGATATCCGCATCACAAAAAGAGAGCAACACATTAAAAACACCGAATCATCGCAGCAAACTCTTTCCCCCGAGTAAGGAATACGTTATTGATTATGCATGTCTGTAGCAGCAGTACGCAGAAAATACGTCATCGCGGGGCAGGTTCAGGGAGTCGGATTCCGGCCGTTTGTCTTTCGCATTGCGCACGACAACAGCATCACCGGTACTGTCGCCAATACTTCCCGGGGTGTCTTCATCGAAGCGCAGGGTTCGCCCGCCGCAGTGGAAGCTTTCGGTATTGACCTTACAGACAAGCTGCCGCCTCTTGCCAGAGTGGTTTCCCGTACGGAAGAAGATATCCCGTCAGTAGATGGCGAGACAAAATTCATCATCATTTCCAGCGAAGGCGGCGACGGGCAAAATGTGCTTATCAGTGCGGATGTCTCCACCTGTGCTGACTGCCTGAACGACATGTTCAACTCAACGGACAGGCGCTACCTGTACCCCTTCACTAACTGCACCAACTGCGGCCCCCGCTACACCATCACCCGCTCCATCCCCTACGACAGAGATAAAACGTCCATGGCGTGTTTTCCCCTGTGCGAGCATTGCCGTGCAGAGTACGAAAACCCTATGGACAGGCGTTTTCATGCCCAGCCCAACGCCTGCCCCATATGCGGCCCCCATGTATGGCTGACAGCACCGGACGGCACCGAGCTGGCGCGCGATACCGAAGCTATCGGACAGACGGCACGGGCACTGGCAAAAGGCAACATAGCAGCCATCAAAGGGCTGGGGGGATTTCATCTGGCATGCGATGCCACCAACCATGACGCCGTAGCCAGACTGCGCAGTCGTAAAAAACGCCCCGGCAAACCACTGGCAGTCATGGTGGCAAACATTGAAACAGCCCGGCAGCTTGCAGATATCACCAACGCCGAAGCCGCCCTGCTGCAATCAATCGAACGCCCCATCGTACTGTGCAAGCTGCGCCCTGAAGCTGATCAGGGAACGGCCCTTTCGCCGCTTGTCAGCCCCGACACGGCCTATGTGGGCCTGATGCTGCCGTACACGCCGCTGCACCATGTTCTTTTTCATCTGTATCAGGACATCATCCCGCAGGACGGCATAACCGCGCTGGTTATGACCTCCGGCAACCTCAGCAGCGAACCTATCAGTCTGGGAAACCGCGAAGCGCTTATGCGGCTGCATACCATTGCGGACGTATTTTTGCTGCACAACCGCGACATCCTCATACGTACCGATGATTCTGTCACACGCGTCAACCCTGATTCCGGCGAGCCGCAATTCCTGCGCCGTGCCCGCGGCTATACTCCGCGACCGATTTTTCTGGCAGAAGAAGGCCCTTGCGTCATGGCCACAGGGCCGGAGCTTAAAAGCACGTTATGCTTCACACGCGGCGATCAGGCTTTTGTCAGCCAGCATATAGGTGATTTGCAAAACCTCGAAACCTACGGATTCTACCGTGAAATAGCCAGACACCTGCAATCGGTGCTGGAGGTGGAGCCTGAAGCCATTATCCGCGACCTGCACCCTGATTATCTTTCAACTACCTATGCCGACGGACGCAGCAAACGGGATGCTGTTCCGGTACTGAGTCTGCAACACCACTTTGCTCATATTTACAGCGTGTTGGCAGAAAACAGACACCAAGGAGCAGCACTGGGGCTTGCCCTGGACGGCACAGGGTACGGTGAAGACGGCACCATCTGGGGCGGCGAGCTGTTGTACGCAGATACAGAAGATCTGGAACAGGAACGGCTGGGGCATCTTGCGCCCCTCATGCTGCCCGGCGGCGAAGCGGCCATTCGCGAACCATGGCGTATAGCGCAGGGGCTGTTGTGGATGAGCGGTGTATTTGAGCCGCTGGAAAAAACGTGGCCGTGGCAGGAACAATTCAAAGATGCCTCGCGGGTACTGCCGCAGGTACTTGAACGCAACCTCAACTCTCCGCTGACCAGCAGCTGCGGCAGGCTGTTTGACGCCGTTTCCGCCATGTTGGGACTTTGCCTGAATGTAACCTACGAAGGGCAGGCCGCGATCATGCTGGAATACGTGCAGGATATGAGCATTACCGAACCCTACCCCTGCCCCATGCTGACCGATGCACAACCGCTGGTACTGGATACGCATACGCTGTTTCTTGCAGCATACGCAGACTGGCAGAACGGAGTACCCGCAGGCGTAATCAGCCGTAAATTCCACCTTGGCCTTATGTACGGCCTGACAGAAATGACCTACGGCGTTGCCGCCGTTATGGGAGTAAACACCGTAGGGCTTTCCGGCGGAGTCATGCAGAACCGCACTTTCTGCAAAGAACTGCCCGAACTACTTCGCCAATACGGGCTGGAAGTGCTGGTGCACCGCGAACTGCCTCCCAATGATGCCTGCATTTCACTGGGGCAGGCTTACTGGGGTCGCAAAATGCTGCGCCAAGGGTAGCACCATCCGGCCCAATACCCCGCTCAGACACACCAGAGCTGAAGTCAGCGACCGTACTTGCCTTGTCACACTCAGAAATCTTAAAATATGCCAGCAACCCGACGGCACACATCTGCACATCATGCCAAGAGTGCTGACAATCCCGCTTGCGGGCATCAGCTTACATTACCGCAGCATCTCTGTTCTGCTGCAGAAATACCGGCAGCCTGCTGCTTGTTGCGATGTTTTTTACACTGACTATTGACTTTATCTGCCCCCCTACAGTGCCCTGTTCAGATTCACCATAAAATCCTGCACGTTTGTCAGAATGGCATGAGCAGTCAATGAGCCTCTGTCTGCCAGCTTGCCCGCAGCAAACTCCGACATATCCACAATAAAAAAGTAAACAGGCCGAACTGTTCCGTCTTCCATAACCTGATATGACGGAGTCATGTTGCCTGTCGCAATGGTATGCAACTGCGTTGCCAGCGCCACAACTGTAGTTGCCCCGCCCGCAAGCATACGCATGGCGTCCTGCGCCTTGTACACATCAGCCTGCACCTCGCGCAGGGGTCCGTCATCGCGGATGGAGCCTGCCAGCACATAGGGGACATCATTACGAGTCAGCGCATGCATTACCCCGTCGCGCACCAGCCCATCCTGCACAGCCTGCTTGATCGATCCCTTTGCCCGCAACGTATTCAGCGCATCAAGATGATGGTAATGGCCCAGTCTGGCTTGCTTTTTGTCATATATACCCTGCCCGAGAGCAGTATTGAACAAGGCTCCTTCCAGATCGTGCGTAGCCAGAGCATTGCCCGCCAGCAATCCGTGCACGTAACCTTTGTCTATCAGTTCGCAAAACGCCTTTCGCGCATCGGAATCAAACACAACAGCAGGGCCCGCCACCCAGATGATGCGCCCATGCTCTTTATCGTGGCGCATGATGTCGTACAGGGTGTCGTAAGCAATGGAAAACGAAGTTTCGCGGCTTGTTCCGGTGCGAAAGGCAAAGGCCTCGCCATCGCATTCGCGGGCAGGCTCAAAGCCGGACGTATGTAAATAAATACCGTCTTCGCCCCGCTCTCCGCGGCCCACCGCTACGGGATCACCCTTTTGCAGCCTGCGAAATTCGGTAACTTCCAGCAAACCGCCATTTGTTTTTCTGATTACGCAGTCCATGCGCGAATTGCGCACCAGCTCCCAGTGTTCCTGCCGCACGTGCACATACTCAGGAAAAATAGACGTGGCATGGTAATCTGCCGGAGCAACTCCGTCTGCAGGGCAGGGTTCAAATCGCGCCAGCGGCGCACCGGCGAACAGAGGAAGCAAAAAATCCGGCAGTTGGTAATCGGGTAAAACAAATGTCATGGCAGCTCCTGCAATCAGGTCACGTCCGGCAGGGGGTACTATTATCGCAACCGGACAGATTAACGCACAACAGCAAAATATTCTTCCCCGCAAAAATATTCACTGTTTACCGTATCATCTCCACACGCCTGCAACAAGCTGCACGCCAGTGCAAAGCGTTATTACGTTTTATGTGCAAAATTTCATACTTGCAGCGCATTGCAGCAAAAGTCTGGCACTGCCAGAGCTGTTATTGTATCATCCCTGCATGCGCATACCTAAAACAGCTTATGCAGTCATCGCGGCTACCCTGCTCGCAGTGCTGCTTTTTATCGTTTTCAATACGGCTATTGTCGGCAGGCTTATCACCGGCATCGCTGTTGATTTTTTTGTAGATGCAACCCGCCAGTCTTTGCTGGATACCAGAGCGCGGATGACGGCGCTTCTGGCTGATAATACCAAACTTGACGGTGCGGCAGAATCTGAAGTGTTCCGCGAAGCTATGCGGACCAGCGGTGCCACGGGTGTTGCCGTTTTCAAGCCGGACGGAAAAGGCGTATATTTTGACTCATTGACAGGCCGCAGAGCAAACATCCCTGCACTGTCTGAAGCAGACGCGCAATCACACAACGCATCAAGCGAGTCTATCTCGCTCATCGGTACCCAAAAGGCATCTGGTTCCCCCCTGCCGTTGCCCGCATCGGGCACAACCTCCGGCAACTCCACAAGAACTGCCCCGAAAGCTCCTGCAAAAACTCTGTCGGAAAATCTTGATCCAGAACTTACACGCTGGCTGCGTTCCCATATTATAACATCCATGGAAGTGGCGCCTGCACTTACCTTGCTGGATGTAACGCCGGAAATGGCAAACGGCCGCCTTGTGTATATGATTGCCAATGCCGGCGGCAGCACAGCGTTTTTACTGTATACGCCTGAAAGTCTGGCTAAAAATCTGGTGCAGTTTTTTCCGCATGCAGAAGCCGTCATCTCTGTAAATGACAACGTCATTGCCATTAGTGGCGGCTTCATTGCAGATCTGGAAAAAGCCAATGCCGATGATGAAAGGCTTACGCTGGAGTCCATTACCAAACATCGTGACGGTGGCTACGGAGTTACTGCCGAAACGTTCATTTCTTCGCAATCTTCCGGCTTTGCCATTACGCTTTTGTCACGCGATGTGAATCTGCTTTCTCTGCTGTTACGGGATACCCGCTTTCTTGCAGGAACAGCGGTACTGCTTGCGACTCTTTTCATCATAATCACCGCATATGCTCTGCATGCCGGTAGAACCCGCAGAGCATACAAGCCCAATAAACCGCTTTCCAATTCGCAAATCGGCAAACTGCTGCGTCAGGGCGAAGGTGACCATGTGGAATTCAAATCCACTCTGCGCTTTAACCTGAAAAGCGAAAAAAATGACAAAAACATCGAGCTTGCTTCGCTCAAAGGAATCACGGCTTTTCTGAATACGGCAGGCGGAACGCTGCTTATCGGTGTGAATGATGACGGCGAGGTTCTGGGCATAGCGCAGGACAAATTCAACAACGATGATCATGCCCTGCGACATCTGAGCAATCTTGTGGCAGACCACATCGGCATTCGCCACATCAACGACATCAGCATGCACGCCGTGACCATAAACGGCAAAACAATACTGGCCGCCGTTTGCCGGCAGGCAGTGGAACCGGCGTTTCTTAAGCACAAAGAAGACGAATACTGCTTTGTCCGGCAGGGACCGGGTAACAGACAGCTGACAATCAGCGAGTTCTGGCAATTCAGTAAAAAGTTTTTGTAGTGTGATAATTACCGGATACCACGCCCGAGGCATGGGTGAGCAAAAGGAATCTTCGCCTCCTTTGTCATATCATCAACCACAAACCAACGGCCTGTAACGGGCTCATGATTTATGATTGTTGTTTCTGTCCAAAGGAGCTCCCATGCAACGTTCATCGAAGTACGCAATCCCCTCAAGCGGACCGGAAGACTGGCGTCAGGTGCTTGCTGCGCCTGATAAGCACTGGAAAACAGGCTATTCTGCAAAGGAACTGGCGTACAGCTGGCAGAATTCCGATGGGTTTCCCGTTGAAATTCAGTCTGTGCTGAACACCTGTGAGGAGCTTGCTTCTGCCACACTTCTTCTGGCCATTCCTGAATACAAAGTAGCTCTGCCCGGAAGCAATATCGCCCCCTCACAGAATGACTTGTTTGTTCTTGCCAGAACAGATTCAGAACTTGTTGTTATTATGGTGGAAGGTAAGGCCGAAGAGCCTTTCGGCCCGACACTGCGGGAGTGGCAGATTAATTCATCTGCTGGCAAACAGAACCGACTGGCTTACCTGCAATCGGTTCTGCACCTGAAACAGCCGGTTCCGGACACCATCAGGTATCAACTGCTACACAGGATGGCTTCTCCGCTTATCGTTGCACAACAGTTTCATGCAACAAAAGCCGTAATGCTTGTGCATTCGTTTTCTGCTGCCACAAAGTGGTTCGAAGACTATGCGACCCTGCTGCACCTGTACAACGTTGAAGCGCAATGCGATGTACTCCACCCGATCTTGAGCACAGGCGAGACCAATCTTTATGCCGGCTGGGTTACGGGGGCTTCAAAGTCTACTGATGTTGCATAGTGCCCGTAACCACGGCCTTGCTGCCGTCTGCTATCGCTCCGCGTTTCACCAAAAAAACGCCCGCAGAGATGACTCGGCGGGCGTTATCGTTTCCAAATAAGCACGTCTTACTTTTTACGCGTCCACGGCAACAGGCGCTTAATCGCGGTAATGCCCATTTTACGTCGCAAAAAGCCCAGCTGGTCCTGTAACGGCAGCTGTTTGGGACATACATCTTCACAGGCAAGCAGGCCCATGCAGCCGAATATGCCTTCGTCACTGCCTATAATGTCGTAATACTCTTCGTCGGTACGTTCGTCACGGGGGTCAGCCACAAAGCGCGCAACGCGCACAAGACCTGCCGCAGCCATAAATTCCGGCCGCATACGCGCTGTGCCGCAGGCTGCAACACAGCAGCCGCATTCAATGCAGCGCTCAAGATCATAAATCTTGTTTGCCACCTCGTTTTCCATGCGTTCTTCAGGCCTTTCGGGGTCAAACTCGCGGGTGGTGTGCACCCAAGACTCCGTACGCTGATACATCTGGCGAAACCATGTACCTGTATCGACGGACAAGTCGCCCACCAGTTTGAACACGGGCAACGGAAGCAATGTGATTTCTTCCGGCAGGTCGCGGGTTTTTGTATGGCACGCAAGGCCCGGACGGCCGTTGATAACCATGGCACATGCGCCGCAGATACCGGCACGGCAGCAGAAGTCGAATATCAGTGACGCATCCTGCTCCTCCCGCAGCCTGTTCAGCGCGATAAACAGCGTCATGGACTCCGTTTCTTCAATACGGAAAGCATCCATATGCGGCTCAGAAGCAGGGTCGTGCGGATTGTAACGGAATATATTCAAAGTGAGGGTTCTGCTCATGCCTACGCGCCTCCTGTGGCGTCATTGTCCCCCGCTGCGGGGGCATCCATGGGAATAATACTGCCGCCGCCGTAGCCCCGGTCACCGGGCGGAATTTCCATACTCGGCGATGCGGACTCGTATTTCAGCGTGGGCAAATCTGCGCCGTCTTCCCATGTGGCAAGGGTGCGTACAAGCCAGTCACGGTCATTTCGTGCGGGGTAATCCTCACGGGTATGCGACCCGCGGCTTTCAGTACGCATCAACGCGCCGTAACAGACGCATAATGCAAGGCGCACCATGCCGGGCATCTTCAATGCCAGCGACAATTCGCTGCTGGCGCCCAGCCCGTTGGATTGCAACCCGATGCGTTTAGCCCGCTCATGCACTTCCAGCAACGTATCCACGCCCCATTGCAGGTCTGTGCCGTTGCGGTACACGTAGGCAGCCTTTTCCAGCACATCAAACATCGCATCGCGCACGGCGTAGACATTTTCATTGCCGTTCGTACGGTTGCGCAATGCAGCGATACGCTCTTCATCTTTTGCGGCGCAGCTGCGCATCAGGCCCGTATCAAAGCGCACATCGTTGCCCTGCAGAAATTCAACAATCTTTCCGCCGACGATACCGCCTGCAACTACGGTTTCTGCCAGCGAGTTGCCCCCCAGCCTGTTAAAGCCGTGCATATCCCAGCAGGCAGCCTCACCGGCGGAGAACAACCCTTTAAGCCCGTAAGCGGCACCGTCTTTGTTTGTCCGTACGCCGCCCATGGAATAGTGCTGCGTGGGACGCACAGGGATAAGCTGATGCAACGGATCAATGCCGAGGAACGAATGGCATATTTCATCCACTTCGCGCAGTTTTGTACGTATGTGCTTTTCACCCAGATGGCGGATATCCAGCCACAGGTGTTCGCCGTAGGCACTTGTTACGCCTTTTCCCTTACGGATGTGCTCCACCATACGGCGCGAAACAACATCACGCGAAGCAAGCTCCGCCTTTTCAGGCTCATAATCAGGCATAAAGCGGTATTCGTCCGCATCAAGCAAAGTGCCGCCGTCTCCGCGGCAGCCTTCGGTCACAAGAATATCTGTGGGAACAATACCGGTGGGATGAAACTGCACGGCTTCCATGTTGCCCAGCGGAACAATGCCGGTATCCAGCGCGCAGATAAGTCCGCCTCCGTCACAGATAACCGCATTGGTGGAGGCACGATAAATGCGCCCGAAGCCGCCGGTCGCAATCAACGTGGCGCGGGCGATGTATGCCCTCAGCTCGCCTGATTTCATGCACCGCGCAATAACGCCCATGCAGTTTTCGCCGTCATGAATAAGCGAGATGGCTTCTGTCCTGTCATGTACGTTAATGCCGAGCTTCGCTGCGTGGTTATCAAGCGTATACATGACTGCGTGTCCGGTTCCGTCCGCCGCATAACATGTGCGCCATTTCGCCGTTCCGCCAAATGCGCGGGAATGAATAAGCCCGTGCTTTTCTTTTTTCTCTTCTGCCTCAAAGGGCTTGCCGCCCTTGTAATACGTATGCGTACCAGCCACCACGCGGTTCCACGGCACTCCCCAGTGCGCCAGCCTGCGCATTTCAACAGGAGCCGTATCGGCAAACATCCGCGCCACTTCCTGATCACATCCCCAGTCGGAACCTTTGACTGTATCCTCAAAGTGGACATCAGATGAATCGCCTTCTCCCATGACAGCGTTGCCCAGCGCCGCCTGCATACCGCCCTGCGCCGCAGAGGAATGCGAGCGCCGTGCAGGCACTACTGAAAGACACACCACGTCGAATCCGGCCTGCGCCGCTTCAATGGCACACCGTTCACCGGCAAGGCCTGCGCCCACACACAGCAAATCGGTATAAATAGTCTGCATACGCAATTCTCCAAGCTTGTTTCCCTGCCATTCAGGCAAGGAGGAGTGACAGCAGAACATCCACCGTCATTACTTTTCCGTTACGGTCTGCCAGCCGGTGTTTTCCACAAGTCTGCACACCGTCTCCTGCGGCAGTTCAGCTTTTTTACACGCTCAACGTGGCAAGACGTATCAATGTCATGGAAGCAAGAATCAGTAAGCCAGCCAGCAGATACAACTCCATCTTGCGGGCTCTGAGCCGCAGTTCACGGGTGATGAAGCCGGTTTTTACCGCTACGCGCCATATGCCGATGGTAAGGTGCAAGAAAAGAATCGGCAGCAGCGTGCCGTAAAAAATCAACCACCCGCCGGACTGTACGCGGGCCGCACTGTTCTGCGCCACCACAGGAATATCCGTCAGGCCCGTCCACAAATGGATGGAAACAAGCGCCATAAGCACACATCCGGTAACGGCCTGCGCTATCCACCGCCACGTATCCGCATGGCGCACCATTCTGGCATGGCGGACCATCTCCACAACCTGCATAGCTTTAAACGGAATTTTGCGCGTTACCGTGGCCATATGCACCACAAAAACCACAGCAATAAACCAGCCGCCCAGCGCTTCGGCATGAATGGCTTCAAAAATGGCGCTCAGTCTGTTCATTGCCTCAGCGCCGAAAAGCACACTGGAAAGAAAAAGCATGTGCATACATGTAAAAACAGCAAGAACTGCCCCGGAAAATATCTGGGCGCAATCCATAAGTCCGTCTGCGCCCTGTAACCCTGCGGTATGCATGGTTGTTTGTGTCTGCACTGTAGCCTCCGCAAAAGTATGTCCACGATGAAACTGTATGCCGCAAACACCATGTTTTGGACTAATTTCAATCGTATGAGTATGATATTACGCAATAGTGCGTTTTATGACCTGTCACCAATATTGTGTCAAACCTGATTGAATGAATAACCACGACCATAGCGACCGTTCTTTTTAAATACGGCCCTACGCGGGGGTTTGCTTTTTTTTGAAAGCCGCATTATGGGGGAAAAAAGCGCTTGGGAAATTTCGCACAAAAGAGGTTGAACCCATGCAGGAACAAAGAGAAGAACTCATACGCCTGGCCAGAGAAAACGGGCTGCCCGTACCGCCCGATGCAACAGTAACAGACGTGGTGCGTCTGCTGAGCACCGAACCGCATATCGCTCCTGAACTGAGCGAAGCACTTAACTGTATTCTGTGCGCAGTGGCAAAGGCTACCAACAACAAGTAAGTATATAAAAGCAGGCATGGCTACCCTCTTTACGGGTGCCATGCCTGCTTACTTTTTTGTTGTTGCCGAAAACGACTGCTGCCGAAATACACCGGCGTGCTGTCGGGTGCTTTGTTGCACCGTTACGTCGGGCAGCACAGCGGAAAACGCTTTTACCGCCCCCAAGGCATAGTACACTCTGTCCTTGTAATGTGTACTATGGTGTTTTGTTGCGCCCTGTGACTTATCGTCACGTCCCGTTATGTTTACATTCCGTAGCCGCAACGCAAACGCATCTGCCGCCAGCAGCTAAATATCCAGCTCCAGCCCTACGGGGCAGTGGTCAGAGCCGAACACTTCCATCTCAATGGATGCATCTTTTACCGCACCGCGCAATTCTTCAGATACAAAGAAGTAATCAATACGCCAGCCCACATTCCGCTCGCGCGCCTTAAACCTGTAAGACCACCACGAATACATGCTGGCAGCATCAGGATATTTCAGACGGAATGTATCCACATAACCGTGAGCGACAAACTTATCCATCCAGGCTCGTTCGACAGGCAGAAAGCCTGATGTTCCTTCGTTTTCCTTCGGGCGGGCAAGGTCTATGGGATGGTGCGCGGTATTAAAGTCACCGCAGACAACTATCGGCTTATTCCTGCGCAGCTCTTCTGCATGCTGCAAAAACGCATCGTAAAACCCCAGCTTATACTGCAGGCGTTCTTCACCGCTTTGTCCGTTGGGAAAATAAATATTAAAGTAAAAAAATTTATCAAATTCCAGCATCACGGTGCGGCCTTCACCCTGATACCGTTCATCCGGCAGGTCATAGACAACTGAAAGCGGTTTGGTACGCGTAAAAGCAGCAACGCCGGAATAGCCCTTTTTGACGGTCGCCCCCAGCCAATAGCTTTCGTAACCATCCGGATTGCGCTCCGCATCCGCAATCTGCTCCGGCATGGCTTTTGTTTCCTGCAGTCCTATAACGTCTGCATCGCATTGCGAAAACCATTGCCACTCGGGCTTTTTACTTACCGCCCGAAAGCCATTCACGTTCCAAGAGAAAAATTTCATAGTATCCTGTCCTGTCAGCACACCTGACGGCGTGCAGTTATAAGCATATTTTTCACTGTAACAGCAGCGGACAAAGAACTGCCCCGAAGAGCAGATCCGCTGCCTCGTATCGGGCGTACCACAAAAATGCAGCACATAAAATCCAGAATAAATCAAATGGAAAGAGTGTGCAAAAGTAGCACGTATGCTACAACATACAACAAACAAGGAGACTATGATGACAGTAAACAGAGCTCTGCGTGCTGCAGCAGGTACTTTTATCCTGCTCAGTTTGTTACTGGCGTGGCTGCATTCACCTAATTGGCTGTTCTTTACAGCATTTGTGGGGTTTAATCTGCTGCAATCGGCGTTTACGGACTGGTGCCCGCTTATGACCCTATTACGAAAGGCAGGAATTAAAGACTAGGCAGGAAAAAAGAGAGGCTATTCCGGCTTGCGCAGCATTTCAAGAAGCTTGGGGACGATCTCTTCGTATGCAAGCGGCTTGGAAAAAAGAAATCCCTGCGCGTAGTCGCAACCGATTCCGGAAAGCATGATGCGCTGTTCCTGCTCTTCCACCCCTTCTGCAACAACATTCAGCCCGAGGCTGTGCGCAAGAGCGGTTACCGCTTTGACAATGTTAAACTTTCCGGGTTCACGCGTCATGCCCTGTACAAAAGACTTGTCAATTTTCAGCGTATCAACCGGAAAACTCTGCAAATACGCAAGAGAAGAATAACCGGTACCAAAATCATCAATGGCAATGTACACGCCGAGGTCTTTCAACCTGTCCATGGCCAGATTGGCGAGCTGAGGATTTTCCATCAGCATGGTTTCCGTCACTTCCAGCTTCAGGCTTTCGGGCTTTAAACCGGTCTGCTTTAAAATATCCGCAATCTGCTCAACCAGTGCAGGCTGCACGAGCTGACGCGCAGAAAGATTCACACTTATACCGAAATCAGCCAGCTCGGGGTGTTCGCGCTGCCAACGGGCAGCAGCCATGCATGCACTTTCCAGCACCCACTTGCCAAGCCTGAGAACCTGACCGGTTTCTTCCAGCACAGGAATGAACTCTGCCGGAGAAATCGGTCCGCGCTCCGGGTGCGTCCAGCGGCAGAGCACCTCAACCCGCACCGGCAGACCGTCTTCCATATCCATAAGCGGCTGATAGACAAGATTGAAGGCGTTTTCTTCCAGCGCGTGCAAAAGATCCATCTCAAGATGTGCATGCTGCAAAGCGCTTTCCAGCATCCAGTCGCTGAAAACAGCCACGCCGCCGCCACCTGCCCGTTTGGCATGTTGCAACGCGATGCCGCTGTTGCGCATCAGTTCTTCCGCAGAGGCAGCCTCACCTGCTGCCACCGCAACGCCGATGCTGACAGTAACGTGCAGTCGCCTTTTTCCGGTGTCAAAAGCACCATGCAACAGTTGCTGAAGCTGCTGCACACGGGCAAAAGCATCTTCGCGGGAATCAACTCCCGTCATTAAAAGGCAAAACTCGTCGCTGCCCATGCGGCACACGGCGTCATTTCCGCCAAGCAGGCCACGCTGCCTGTCTGCAACGCCACGCAAAATCACATCGCCTGCACTGTGCCCCAGCACATCATTGATCTGCTTGAAACGGTCAATATCAATCACTGCAACAGCAAATCCGGAACAGCTGGAACTATCACCCTGCTCAACATGCTTACACAGTCTTTCCATAAAAAGGCTGCGATTAGGCAAACCGGTAAGCAGGTCATGCCCAGCCTGATGGTGCAACTGCTTAGTCAGCAAATGGCGGCTGGTCACGTCACGCAGGCTGAGTCTGACTCCTTGCGGTACATCTTCATCGTCCACGACACGCCGGCAATCACATGACACCCAGCGTTCCTTCCCGGCCGCGGTACGGATGCGCACTTCAAAATCAAGCTGCGGCACACCGCCATTGAGGCTCTTCTCCATACGACGGAACACCGTACGGTCGCCATCGACCATGATGGCAGAAATATAATCAGGATTGCGGTACAGATTTTCCGGTGAATAACCGGTGATGTGCAAAAACGAGGGGGAAACAAAGCGGACGGTACGCGACATGTCTATCCAGACTTCGCAGTCGGAGCTATGCTCCAGCAAAATTCTAAATAGCTGTTCTTTCTCCCATAAGGCATTCACCAGTGCGCTTTCGGCGGCAGCCGGACGAACTGACGTATCTGAACAGGGAGCATCAGCCCCGTTCTTATTTTGCCCACGGTCGGCAGGAATCATAAACCCTCCCCAAAAAACAGAACCGCACCGAAACAAATCACCATCAGGTCAGCTCATCTGTACTTATAGTTGAAAATACAATAACATCATGAAAAATGCTGTACCCTTCGGACAGTGAAGGGGTACCTGTAATACATTCCTTGGCAGACCACAACAGTCATCAACGGGGATTCATCATGCCGAAAAGAAAATTACTAGCCGTTATAGGCGGAGTTACAGTTCTTATATTCCTTTTCCTGTGGTCTTCCGGCATGTTAAATACTCAAAAATTATCTCCTGAAGATACATACAACAGTCCATCCTCAGCCGCCACTACACAGCAACATCCTGCAACAACAGCAAAAATTGTGGCTGTAAAAGACACCATAGAGGCTGTAGGTACAGTCCGCCCCCGCACAGAAACACGAGTAGAGGCACAGGTAACAGCAAAAATTCTGCATATAGCTGTATCAACCGGTGACAAGGTACGCAAAGGCGATATCCTGATTGAGCTGGATAACCGCGAGCTTGTATCCCGCCGTGATCAGGCGGCGCAGGCAATCATCGGCAGCAACGCAGCCGTTGCACAGGCACGGCAGGCTGTAGCCGAGGCAAAGGCGGCTTTTGCCAAAGCGAAAAACCAATACCAGCGTATCAAAGCTCTTTTTTCCGAACGGGCAGTGGCACAACGGGAACTTGATCAGGCAGAGGCTGAGTACCTGCAATCCGAAGCGGCGCTGGCAAGTGCACAGGGCGGCCTCTCCGGCGCTCTTTCTGCCGGAGTACAGGCTTCCAAACGGCTTGAAGAAGCGGAAATAGCATTAGGCTATGCCACCATCACCGCCCTTGAAGACGGCGAAGTGGTCCGGCGCGAGGCTGAAGCAGGCGATCTTGCCTTTCCCGGAAAGCCCCTGCTTGTGATACAGGCAGGGGGTGCCCTGCGGCTTGAGGCTCAGGTGCGCGAAGGCCTGATTCAGCGGGTGCGGACCGGTTCGGGCCTGCAGGTACGCATTGCCGCAGCAGGAGAATCACCCCTTGCGGGCGTGGTGGAAGAAGTTGTTCCCTCCGCAGATCCGCGCACAAGAACGTTTCTGGTAAAAGTCGGCCTTCCTCCGGCTCCCGGGCTGTATCCGGGTATGTACGGCAAGCTTCTTATACCGCTGGATGCCCGTCAGACCGTGCTCATTCCCGCTGTGGCGGTTCAGCGCGTGGGCCAGCTTGAAACAGTCCGCATACACACCGCAGACAATACCGTGCAGACCGTTCACGTTAAAACCGGCAGGCACTTTGGCAACGATATAGAAATTCTTTCCGGCCTGACTGGCGGCGAGCAGGTTCTGCTGCCTGTACCGGCACCCCCTGCCCGAACAGACGAAGAGCCAGAACCAGCCCCCGTGCCCGATAGCACAACCGGCAACGAAGGAACCGGCAATGCCACATCATAACTCCGGCCCTTCGGGCTTCATCGCTTCAATTGTTGCCAGCTTTCTGACCGGCAAAAACGCTTTGCTCCTGCTCATTTTCGGCTTGGGCATGGGCATGGCGGCACTATACCTGACCCCCAAGGAAGAAGAACCGCAGATTATTGTGCCCATGGCAGATATTCTGGTGCAGGTGCCCGGAGCATCAGCGGCGGAAGTGGAAAAACTGGTTGCCACACCATTGGAGCGGCTTCTCTGGCAGATTGACGGCGTAGAGCATGTCTATTCCATTTCCCGTCGCGACAGCGCCATGGCCACTGTGCGTTTTTTTGTGGGCGAAGACCGTGAAGATTCTCTCATAAAGCTGCACAACGCCATCACCAAAAACCGCGACATGGTGCCTGATATCGTCACCGGATGGGCAATCAAGCCTGTTGAAATAGACGATGTGCCTATTGTCACTCTGACTCTATACCCCGAAGCAGGCACCTACGACAGTCATGCCCTGCGGCGCATGGCGGAAGAGCTGCTTAACCGCATTGCAGCTGTAAAAAATGTATCGCAGGTCAGCATCACAGGCGGTGAGCCGCGTCAGGTGCATGTATACCTTGATCCGGAACGGCTGACGGGATTTTCCGTAGCGGTGCAGGATGTGACCACGGCTCTGGCGGGGGCCGATGCCTCCGTCACTGCCGGCGCGCTGGACTACCGGGGGCGCAGCCTTACCATCACCGCGGATTCATTTTTGCGCAGCGCCCGCGAAGTGCGCGAACTGGTCGTTGGCGTGTCCGACGGCAGCCCCGTATATCTGGGCGATGTGGCAACAGTGACAGACGGCCCTGCTCACCCCGTCAGCTATTCCCGCATCGGTTTTTCAAATCGTCTTGCGCAGGAAGAACATATCCAGACAACAGATTCACTGCCCGCTGTCACTCTGGCCGTTGCCAAGAAAAAAGGGACCAACGCGGTCACTGTGGCAGAGGAAGTCATTGCAGAAGCGCAGTCGCTGCAACGCGAGATTCTGCCAGACGGCGTAGCCATACACGTTACCCGCAACTACGGCGATACAGCCGACCAGAAAGTGACCGATCTTATCACCTCGCTCGGCTTTGCCATTGCCACCGTGGTCGGCCTGCTGATGCTTACGCTGGGCCGCCGTGAAGCTCTTGTAGTGGCTGTTTCCGTGCCGCTCAGCTTTGCGCTGGCACTCTTCGTCAACTATACGCTGGGCTACACCATCAACCGCGTCACGTTGTTTGCGCTTATTTTGTCGCTCGGCCTTGTTGTGGATGACCCCATCACCAACGTAGACAACATTCAGCGGCATATTCTCGCCAAGCGCCGCGGCCCTCTGGAGGCCACGCTGGCAGCCGTGCAGGAAGTGCTGCCGCCGGTCATCATGTCCACGCTGGCCATCATTGTCTGCTTTACTCCCATGTTTTTCATCACCGGCATGATGGGCCCCTATATGGCGCCCATGGCGGCTAATGTGCCCCTGACGGTTATATTCTCCACGCTGGCAGCTCTTACTGTTGTGCCGTGGCTCAGTTACCTGCTGCTGCGCAGTAAAGGGCTTCAGCCGGACATGCTGACCACAGACGGAGAAAATACACAGGCCGATACACAGGAAGGCGCATCTCCCCGTGCTGCATCGCGGCCCCGTAATCTGCCGGAACGCATCTACAGAAGGACAGTAACGCCGCTGCTCGATTCTGCTAAAAAACGGCGCATCATGCTGGCGGCTATCATTATCCTGCTGATAGCCAGTTGCTCGTTGGCGTTGTTTCGCCTTGTGCCTCTGAAAATGCTGCCTTTTGACAACAAAAACGAATTCCAGATTGTCATCGATATGCCGGAAGGTACGAGTCTGGAAGAGACTGACCGTGTTGTGCGCAGCTATGAAGCCTTTCTGCGCACCGTGCCGGAAGTAAGCGATTTCACAACCTACACCGGCACGGCATCCCCCATGGATTTCAACGGGATGGTGCGCCATTACTACATGCGTTCTGCACCGCATCAGGCCGATATCCGCGTCAATCTGGCAGACAAATCCCGCAGG
The DNA here is from genome assembly GCF_047973035.1 of Oleidesulfovibrio sp. NCBI lineage: Bacteria > Pseudomonadati > Thermodesulfobacteriota > Desulfovibrionia > Desulfovibrionales > Desulfovibrionaceae > Oleidesulfovibrio > Oleidesulfovibrio sp. The sequence continues at coordinate 36,200 of NZ_JBKEBF010000034.1, read as the reverse complement.
ACGCAGCAAAGTCACACCATCGTGTTGCGGCTGCGCAACGACCTCCAGGCTATTGCTAATGCAGCAGGAGCACACATAAAACTGGTGGAAGTGCCCCCCGGCCCGCCTGTGTTCTCCACCATTACAGGAGAGGTATACGGAACCCCCGACAAATCTCTGGCGCAGCTGCATGACGCGGCAAATCACGTTCTTTCCGTCATGCAGCAGGAACAAGGTGTAACGGACATCGATTCTACCATGGAAGAAGAATCCACCCGCATAAACTTTGTCACAGACAGGGTAAAAGCGGCTCTGCACGGAGTTGAAACAGAAGACATCGCGCGCACACTACGCGTAGCCGTAGGCGGGGAGATTCCGGCCAATGTGCACGAACCGCATGAACGTCAGCCGCTCCCCGTAGTCGTCAGGCTGCCACGGGAGAGCCGTTCATCCGAAGCAAAACTGGAATCCATGCCTGTGCGTACAGCTCAGACACAGGAGGCTCCGCAAGGTTCCATCGTACCGCTGGGCGAGTTGGGTCACTTTGAGCGTGTGCCGGAAGACCAGCCCATCTACCACAAAAACCTGCACCGCGTTGTCTATGTATACGGCGAAATGGCAGGACGTGCTCCGGGAGAGGCAATCCTCGACATGAGCAGCGCACTGAAAAAAGCCCCCATGCCGCCAGACACCTATGTGGAGTGGGCAGGCGAAGGAGAATGGGAAATCACCATCCGAGTGTTCCGCGATCTGGGCCTTGCCTTCGGGGCTGCACTGGCAGGCATCTACATTCTGCTGGTCATCCAGACAGGCGTATTTGCCCTGCCGCTACTTATAATGTCTGCCATCCCGCTGACATTGCTCGGCATCATGCCCGGATTCTGGCTGCTTAACCTGCTCTTTGCAGGAGAAGCCGGCGGGTATGCTGACCCGATATTCTTCACCGCAACATCCATGATCGGCATGATTGCGCTGGGCGGCATAGTCATCCGAAATTCGCTGGTGCTTATAGAATTCATACAGGACGCCCTGAAACAGGGGCTGCCGCTACGCGAAGCAGTGCTGGAAAGCGGCACCACACGTCTGCGGCCCATTCTGCTGACAGCAGCCACCACGTTGCTGGGCGCATGGCCCATTACGCTTGACCCTATATTCTCCGGCCTTGCGTGGGCGCTTATTTTCGGACTTATCGCCTCCACCATATTCAGTCTGGTGGTTGTTCCCGTGGCTTTTTACAGCATAGAATCCCGAACAAACAAGGCAGACATGTAACCGCCTTTACAGCTGAAAAAACAGAAAAACGCTTCGGTTATCCGAAGCGCTTTTCTGTTGGCGGCATAAAAATCGGGCACTGCGCCGTGTGTCGCATTGCAACCGCCTCAACCACACAAGCAAAACCATCAGACCGGAGAGAGCGCAAAAACAGTCCCGCCATTGTTGCCATAAACGGCAGGTCTACTCCACAGTGCGTACCTGCATAGTACTGCCTGCGTCCCAGCTCACTGTTATCTGCCCGTGGTCTGCCGTTGTCAGCAGCCGGACGGCACGCTGTTCCAGCGCTTTTACAACATTTTTCTTCGGGAATCCCCAATAGTTCAAATACCCGCACGAGGCCACGGCAAGCTGCGGCGCGACAGCATCATAGAAGGACTCGGAAAGACTGTTTCCGCTGCCATGATGCGGCACCAGCACAACCTGCGCCAGTAACTGCCCCGCATCATCTCCATTGGCCCGTGCCGTCAGGGCATCCAGAGCCACAGTGCCCAGATCGGCCGGAAGCAAGGCCAACCCGCTGCCGTTGCGCACAAGTCGAAGCACAACAGAACCATCATTGGTATCTTCAGTTTTTGAATCCGGAAACGGGCCTAGAACCTGCAACGCAGCATCGCCCGACAAGGCGATGGTATCGCCAGCCTGCAAAGGTACCGGACTATGAGCGGTATCCTTTAATACCGTCTGCCAGCCCTTGGCATCGCGGCCTTCCGGCATCATTCCGTTTGTATACACCGCGCCCACATCAAAGCGTTGTATAATAAACGGCAAGCCCCCCATATGGTCACGGTCCGGATGCGTATACATGGCTGCAGTAAGCCGCGGCGGCTGATTATACGTAAGCACCGGCGCAACCAGTGCCTTGCCGGTATCAAACGAGCTTGACGCAAAGCCACCGGCATCTACAAGTACCCGCACCCCGTAAGGCGCCTGTACCAGCACAGCCTGCCCCTGCCCCACATCAAGTACAGCCACGGAAACATCATTCTTGAAGTAACCCGCAAACCGCAGACAAGGCCCCGCCATCAGCAACACCACGCCTGCGGGAACCATCCAATGCAGCATACGCACTGTGGCAGGCCGCAATGTCCGCCCGGCACCTTTATTACTATGGGCTGCGCAGGCTTCTGCTTTGCGCTCCATTCTCCGCTGCCGCATCAAAAAACAACAGGCTAGCAAAAGCAGCCAGAATCCCGCCCATGATACGGGCAATGGCCTGACTGAAAGCACAGGGTGGAGCAGACCAGCACCGTCCAATGTAGCCAACAGATTAAAAAGCCATCCGGCAGGTAACGCTGCTGCTGCGAGCAGCCATTGCGCCACACCGGACAAAAAGGGAATATGCAACGCGGCAAGCCCCGCAAAGGCCAGCGGCAACACCCACAAAGCAAGAACTGGCAACCAGAGCACGTTAAGCATAAACCACGGCGTCACAGTGCCAAACGCATCAAGCGTAAGCGGCATAAGTGTCAGCTGCGCGGCCACGCTGACCACAAGGATACCCGTGCCTCCCCGCAGACAGCGCAACGCTACCCGACGGTACCACGGTTCATTCACGGCAGTCTGCGGCACCCCGCCACCGGCAGTTTTTCTTACGCCCCGCAACGATGCAAAAAACGGCAACGCGCACGCTATGCCCGCTACGGCCAGAGCGGACAACTGTAACCGCATGTCAAACACGGCATCCGGCTGCAATACCACGATAACCATAACGGCCCACAGCAGCCCGTCGATCAACACTCCGCGTTTCCCAGCCAGCAGCAATCCGCCCCAGAAAGCAAACATCAACGCCGCCCGCAGAAGTGACGGTGTCCCTCCGCCAAGCCACACATACAACGCGACAACAGGAACTGCGCACAATACAGCCAGCTTCTGCCGCGGAATAAACAGATACAGGCGAGGAAAGCACCACCCCAGCCCCATTGCCACCAGCATTCCTACTCCGGCGGCAAATCCCAGATGCATACCGGACAGCGCAAAGCTATGCACCAGCCCCGCATCTGCCAGTCTGTCCATGGATGAGGACGACAGGTAGAAGCGCTCCCCCAGAAGCAACGCAGGCAGCACGGCATACAACTGCGGCATATCATACCAGCGCGGCATCACCTGCCCGTTATCCGGCATCGATATTACAGGGGCGGGAGTTGCAAGCGCTTCTTGCGTGCTCGCCTCATGCGCCTGTGCATCTGCTTCCTTTGAATTTGAATGTCCGTCATGCCGTCCTGCTGTGTGCGCCAGCACTAGGGCATCTTCCAGACGCTGCAACACGCCGGAACGCACTTGGTCTGCGTATCGGGCCAGACTATCCGAAATATGCTGCCAACCGGATATGGCAGGCAGGTTGACAGAAGAATCTGCCGCAGCCAGCACAACAGAATAATCAGGACGTTGCGGTTGTGCGTCGCCAAATTTTGCCCCACGGTCATCATTTTCAGCAGCAACGGAGGGGCGCTCTGAAGTACCGTTTTTCGTTCTGTCAGGTACAAGCGAAACTCCGGTCTCGCCGGTAACAGCAGGGCGCAATCCGGCTGACTCCTGTTTCCCGCTTTTTTGCCCGCTTATTGGTCCGGACATCAGCCCGATAGTTGGTCCTGCACTGCCTGCAATACGCACACTGCCCTTTTCCGCCCGCGTCCAGACACGAAACTCCACACCCTGCCGACGCCAGAACTGGCCGCTGCTCCAAGAGCCTTCGTTCAAAAATCCGCGCACCGGCTTTACCCGCCCCTCAAATTGCACTACGTCACCAATTTGAGGCCGGAACAGCGGATACTCCCACGTCCAGACCGTTTTTCCGGCAAGCGGCAACCAGCCGGATGCCTGCACAAACTGCGCGCTGCCGGATGGAGACACGGCCTGCGCGTTGTCAGGTGGAGATGCAGCCTGTGCGCTTCCGGATGACAATAGCCCGGTTGTCTGGCTGGAAAGGTTATCTATAACAGGCTGGAAGAGTGGCGGCTTGCCGGAAGCGAATTCGAAACCGTTCGCCAGTTCAGGCAGTTGCACTACGGGCAAAACAGCTTGTGAAGCCGCACGAAGCCGCACGGTTGCGGCTGACCTTTTACGTTCTTTAGCGTTCACAGGCAGGCACTGAACATCAGCAAGAGTTACCCGCAAGCGGCCCTGAGGACGGCTTTCCACCTCATGCACAGTACCCTGCACAACAACCTTTTGCCGTGCTGTCATCCAGTCCGGCACAGGGGCAGGAGCATCGTTTCCCGCTGCCACAACGACGGCTCCGCCAACCATGCACAATCCCAGAACAAAAGCGCGCTTACCTGCACGCGGGCGTAAGCGGCTGGCACTGGCAGGCGATACCGACCAAACCACCATTGCAGCCAGCAACAGCAGCGCGGCCAATAATACAGGGAGCAACTCATGCAGCAGGCCGGATAGTCGGGCCACATTTACACCGGACGCGGCCAGCCACTGCTGCCAATCATTACCGGAAGACCAGTCTGCGGCAGCAACGCCGCCAGCCGCGAACCAGTCAACGCAACCGGAAAGCAACATGCCGGACAACGTCGCCAGCAGGCACCATTGCCGCCAGAGTAAAGCAGGCAGGGTCGCATGTGTGCAATGCCTTGTCTCGGCATCTTCTGCAATTGTCACCGCAACATCTTTCGCAGCAGCACCTGATACGCCATAACAAAGAGGCGCAGCACCAGCACAGCAACAGCCTGTATCTACAGGCTGTTTATTTGCCGGTTTTGCATCGTCAGACTGCAAAGATGTTCGCCGCGCCATGAATATCATCCGTTTTTGAGCATGAAAAAACGCCTCCGGCACAACCGGAGGCGTTCAATGGAGTCTGCGTGAATATTATTCTGGCACGCGCTGAATATCTGCACCCACAGGGCAGAGCTTTTCTTCGATACGCTCGTACCCTCTGTCGAGGTGATAGATACGCTGCACATGAGTTTCGCCTTCTGCCGCCAGACCGGCCAAAACCAGAGAGGCCGACGCGCGCAAGTCAGACGCCATTACCGGCGCGCCCCTGAGCGCACGGCCGCCGCGTACACGGGCGGTACGGCCGACAAGGCGTACATCCGCGCCCATGCGCACCAGTTCAAGCACGTGCATGAAGCGGTTTTCAAAAATGGTCTCTTCTACCATGCCGAAGCCGTCGGCTACGCACATCAGTGCCATAAACTGCGCCTGCATGTCGGTGGGAAAGCCAGGGTACGGATGAGTGACAATATCAGTGGATTCCAGATGGCCCTGATATTTCACCCGTGTACCGCCTTCTTCGCTCACAACGGAAAGACCCATGTCGCGCAACTTCTGGCTGACAGCATCCAGTGCATCGTCGGGGCAATCTTCAATAAGCAGGTTACCCTTGGTGATGGCCGCTGCCACCATAAACGTACCGGCTTCGATACGGTCGGGCATAATGCGGTAATCGCAGCCATGCAGCCTTTCCACACCGCGGATGCGGATAACGTCCGTCCCCTGTCCGGTAATGTCGGCACCGCAGGCGCACAGGAAGTTAGCAAGGTCGATAACTTCCGGCTCGCGTGCGGCATTTTCCAGCACAGTTTCACCTTTAGCCAGCGTTGCGGCCATCAGCAGGTTTTCGGTGCCGCCTACGGTGGGGAAGTCAAACCGGATATGCGCGCCGGTAAGCTGCTTGCAACGGCCTACAATATAACCGGAGTCAAGCTCGAACTCCGCTCCCATCTTTTCAAGGGCGCTCAGGTGCAAATCCACAGGACGCGCACCGATAGCGCAGCCGCCAGGGTACGCTACGCGGGCTTCGCCAAGGCGGGCCAGCAAAGGACCAAGGCACAGCACAGATGCACGCATGGTTTTAACAAGGTCATACGGAGCTTCGGGATTCAGGTCGCAGGGCTTCACATATACTGAATCGCCTTCAAATTCTGCGGGGCAGCCCAGAATGCCCAGAAGCTTATTGGTAGTATAAATATCGCGTAGGCGCGGAACGTTGCGGAAAATTACAGGCTCTTCCAGCAGGATAGACGCCATGAGAATAGGCAAAGAGGCATTTTTTGAGCCGCTGACACGAATAGAACCTTCCAGCGGCGTGCCGCCTTTGATGACCAATTTATCCATTAACTCTCCTCACGGGAAAAAATTCCCTGACGATAATTTTATCACTGTTTATGCTTGACGTTGCTTTCTGTGGGGTATATATGCCTCAGTCTCGAACGGCGAATGTAGCTCAGTTGGTAGAGCACTCGGTTGTGGCCCGTGTGGCCGCGGGTTCAAGTCCCGTCATTCGCCCCACAAAATCAAGCCCTGCTTATGCGGGGCTTTTTTTGTGCCACCCGTTCGCTTTTCAACTCAGCAAAAGACCAGATGATGCGGTGTTACATGTCATACCGCGCGTAAAAAAGGTCCCGCTGTACGCCGAGGGGCACCATACTCTTTTAGCTGTCAAAACGAAAGCCCCGATACCATGTATCAGGGCTCCATACGCATATATCCTTGCAGGACTGCAATTCCGGTATGTTGTAAAAAGCTGGTACTTCATTCAGAAGGCGCAAGCCGGAAATCAGGCAACGCCGGCAACATTTATTGTCGCCGGTACACACCTCGAATGTCAGCGCTGGCAATCGATTCATCAGACAGCATACGCCAGCGACCGCCTTCATACTCCTCCGCCTGATTCCGTCCGCATTCACTTTGCCCGCCCGTGAACAGGGTCATCAGTCCGGCTATCAGCCTTCCGGCAGCATTCCTATAGACTCTATGACCTGCTCCAGCCAGTAGCGGAACTTTTCCAGCGCAACATCCATCATCTCGCCATCACGGGCGGCATACTCCAGTTCCAGAGCAGCCTCGCGCAGTTCTCTGGCAGAAATATTAGCTGCAGCACCTGCTATGGCGTGTACTTTTTCCGCTACAAACTCTCTGTCTTCACGCTCTACAGCCTCACTGATTTCATCCACAGCCACGCTATAGACTTCAGCGAACTTCTTCAAAATTTCAATGTAAATTGCCCACTTGCCGCCAAGGCGCTCTACGCCTTCGGACAAACGCAGCCCGAGCAGTTCATCAGGGTATGCTGCTTCATCGGCAGGAGCTGATACAGGTACCTGCACAGAGGCTTGTACAGAGGCCTGACTAGATCCCCGAGCAGAGGCCCGCTCAGAGGACAGAACAGAAGCCTGAGGTTGCGCCAAGGCAGGACGCATTCCGGATGGTGCAGATGGTGTAGACGCACTACCGGTCAACGTATCCTCCCACACGGCACTACGCATATGCATGATGTTATGCTCCTGAAGTAGCGAAACTGCGTATCTAGCCTTTTCAGTCCCGCCATCCGCACCGTCTCCGTTGCCCGAAGCGATATTCATCCCCGTACTCTTCTGCCCTGCGACATGCTGATGCAGGGCTGTGACGCTCTCCCCGTACGCAGGCGTAATTACATGCTGTTCCGCGGAGTCACCGATATAACGTTGCAACACCTGAAGCAGCATCATTCTGTCCACAGGCTTTGTCACATAGTCGCTCATACCGGCTTCCAATGCCTTGTCGCGGTCTTCGCTCATTACATGGGCAGTCATGGCAATAATGGGGATATGCTTCCACAGCGGATGCTGACGGATGACGCGGGTCGTTTCGATGCCGTCCATCACAGGCATCTGAATATCCATAAAAATAACGTCAAAACCAGGTCCTGAAGGTGGCTCGACATCATCCAGCACTGCAAGAGCCTCTTCGCCATGTTCTGCACAAACAACTGAAAGCCCCATATCCTGCAGCATATCAAGCGCCACATGCCTGTTGATAATATTATCTTCCACCAGCAAGGCACGCATTCCGTCAAACTGCCGCAACTGCGCAGCGGCATCTTCCTGTTCCAGAGGGGCCTTGCCCTGCAGGGCGTGTATCGCGTTGGTAAGTGAAGACAGCTTCACCGGCTTTGACAGGAAAGAAGCAACTCCCAAGCCCTCAGCCCGCTCCAGCTCTGTCTCGCGCCCGAATGCAGTCATCATGAACACAGGCGACAAGGGTTGCTTTTCGGCACGCAGCTTTTCCAGCAGTTCAAGCCCGTCAACGCCGGGCAAGCGCCAGTCGAGCAATATGAGATCGTACAAAGCGGCCTGCCTTTTGAGGCGCTCATAGGCAGCATAGCCGTCCGGCAAAGCATCGCATGCATACCCCAGCCGCAAAAGCATACGGGCCATAACCATGCGGTTACTCTCATTATCCTCTACCAGCAATGCCCGCCCTGCTGTCGGCTCCCCCTTGCGGGCAACCCGTTCATCTGCAGGATCGGCAGGCAGGCCGAATCTGCCGGTGAATGTGAAGTCACTGCCTTTACCGGGCTCGCTTTCAACTGAAATACTACCGCCCATCAGCCGGACAAGCTCTCGCGCAATGGACAGGCCAAGCCCGCTGCCGCCGAACAGGCGTGCAGTAGAATCTTCTGCCTGAGAAAATGTTTCAAACAGCCTGTTACGGGCATCCTCACCAATCCCGAGGCCGGTATCCCGCACGGAAAAAGCAAGCTGCACGACGTCCTGTGTGCGATCCGCCACTGTTACGCCGATACGGACTTCGCCCTGCTTGGTAAATTTAAAGGCATTCGTCACAAGATTTACAAGAACCTGCTTCAACCTCAGGGGGTCACCCACCAGAACCTGCGGCACGGAAGAGCTGATATCAAGAACCAGTTCCACCCCTTTCATACCAACACGCTCACGGAACAAGTCTGTCACTTCCTCCAGCATTTCCAGAGTATTGAAAGCAACCTGCTCCAGCTCCATCTTCTGGGCTTCAATTTTACTGATATCAAGAATATCGTTAACAACTCCCAGCAACGAACGGGCAGAGGAGCGGATGATGGTAAGATATTCACGCTGCTTGGTGCTGAGGTCCGTCTTCATGGCAATTTCAATCATGCCGATGATGGCGTTCATAGGTGTGCGCAGCTCATGGCTCATGCTGGCGACAAAGTCGCCTTTGGCCTTGCTGGCTTTTTCCGCAACCTGCCGCTCGTACTCAAGCTCCTGAGTACGTTCGGCAACAAGCTTTTCCAGATGCTTGCTATGGTCATTAAGCATTCTGTCACGCTTTTCGATTTCGCGCAGCATACCGTTCATGCTGTCAACAAGCTCCCCAAGCTCGTCATCATTCATCTTTGGAATGCGTGACCCGTAATCGTACATCGCCGTGCGGCGCACCCACATATTCAACGCAGCAAGAGGCCCCAGCAGTGAACGGCGCACCACAAGCAGAATGCCTATGACCAGCACCAGTTCAAGCGCCAGCATACGCACTAATGCGGTAATCATATTCGCATATAGCGAACGTTCAATAAATTCAGGAGTGACATAGAGTTGCAGGGTGCCAAATTTCAAATGCCCCTGCCGTAACGGACGTGACATAACAATAAAATCGTCACGGGCAAGACTTTGAGATGCGCTTTTGATCACACCGCCTGCACCGCGCTGGCGCCCGACGAAAATACTGCCGCCTTCGTCATAGATAATGGCACCATGCACGCGCTCGTCGTCCATCTCGGTATCAATGATAGACATGGAAGACTGCTTATCAAGATTCCATACCGGCACATGCAAAAGGCGCGAAAGCCTGTCAGCCTGAGACACAGAAAAGCGCTCAAGGCGTGCATATTCCGCATTCTTGGCTGTGATGTACTCGTATGTACCAAATGCAAGCGCAACCAGCGTAGAAACGACCAGTGTCAACAGGCATATTCTAACCTGAAGACCGCGCAGACCGTATCGTAGCATGTGCTTTATCATGAAGAAGCTCCCACTATAACCGCCAGCCCGTACCATTAAACAGGAACGGCCGAAATGCCATGATAAAACCGCAGTATACCAAGATCAAAACGGCTCATCATAACTAACGGCGCGCTTTACAAGCTCCTGTAAGCAGGTGTGCATCTTCCAGCCTTAACAACAAGGCCGCCCCACCATAAACAGCAGCGCCTGCGGGAACCAGCAAAGCCACCGCAAGCATCATGGAATCAATATATGTCGCAGCACCGGCAACACTGCCCCCCATGACTGCAGACATAACGGCATACAACAAGACCTGACGCGCAATACCGGTTATAGCGCAACCGGACCTGACAAGCCCGCACCACAGAAGCACCGCGTTCGCCCATGCTGAAACAGAACCGGCCAGTGCCAGCCCCACATGTCCGTAATGCGGCATCAGTAGTAGTGCCGTACCCAGATACACAACCAGCGAGGCTACACCGAACAATACGGGAGTACGTGTATTTTCCTGTGCATAAAATGCCGCCACCAATGGCCGGACAAGCGCTATGGCAGGAACGCCGGGAGCATACGCAAGCAGCGCATGCACAGTGTTCTGTGCTGCTGCGGCATCAAAAGCCCCCCTGCCGAAGATCAGCCACACAAGAGGCGTTGCCAATGCAGCAAGCCCCGCAGCAGCGGGCAGACTGATAAACAGACTAAGCCGCAAAGAAGCGCTTAATGTCTGCAAAAATTCATCCCGCCGTCCGGAGCCATGCAGAGAAGCAAGACACGGCAAAGCGGCTGTTCCCACCGCAACGCCGAACACCCCCAGCGGAAATTGTACAAGCCTGTCTGCAAAATAAAGGCTGGAGATACTGCCTGACGGCAGATACGACGCCAGCAAGGTGCCCAGCACAATGGTAAGCTGATACACAGCCGCCCCCGCCACGGTGGGCCCCAGCAGTTTGCCCACACGCGCAACGTGCGGGTCTGCCAACCGCCATGCGCCGCGCAGGGGAAAACCGGCCCGCGTGGTTCCCGCCAGCATAAACGCAAGCTGTGCAGCACCAGCCACAGGCACAGCCCACGCCAGAGTCAGCGCCATATCAACCCCGCTGACAAGCGCAAACAGCGCCGCGCCGATAAGCACAATATTCAAAATGCACGGAGCAAGTGCCGGTACCGCAAACTTATCCAGCCCGTTCAACACTCCCATGCATAGTGCCACCAGACAGATGAAAAACGCATACGGAAAACAGATGCGCACCATTTCTACCGCAGTTTGAAACAGCTCGGCATCACGCAAAAAACCGGGCGCGATAAGAGCAGTAAGCACAGGAGCAGCCAACACGCCAGCAATGCACAATACGCCCAGCACTCCGGAAACCCAGAAAAACATACTACGGGCCAGCTCGAACGCCCGCTCACGTCCCTGCTGCTCTTGTGTTGTGGCAAAAACACTCACAAACGCCATGCTCAGCGAGCCTTCACCAAACAACCTGCGTAACAGGTTGGGCAGGCGGAAGGCCACCAGAAACGCGTCAGCTAACGGCCCCGTCCCCAGCGCAAACGCAAGCACGGCATCTCTGATAAAGCCAAGCACGCGCGAAACCAATGTTGCAGACCCGATAACAGCGACGTTACGGGCCAGCCGGGTTTGGTGCTCTGCTGTATCGGCAGCACCTGAAAACGCAGGTTCCTGGCCGGCAGCAGTATCGTTTGCGGAGCCGCCTGCATGGTTGCAGCAGCCGTCAGCAGTTTCCAAGGGTCTCTCGGATGTTGAACGCTGCGACATGGATGCCTGAACAGTGGTCTGCGGATTAGCCTGAGCAGCAACCTGAACAAAATCCTGAGTGGCTGGCCGGACAATGGGTAAGGCGGAGGCCTGTACCGTGGGTTGAACAGTGGGTTGACCTGAACTCTGAGGCACACCCTGCGGAGTTGACTGATGAGAAAGCTGGCAAGTAGAATTGTCAGCGACCCCGGTCGCAGCCTGACAAGGCGCATGCCTGTGCGCCTCAAGATCCTCCGGAGACGCGGGCTCAGGCAAAGCCCGATTCGAAGTCAGATCAGAAACATTATACCCAGTCTGGTCATGCTCGTTTTTTCGGAATTCACGCGGCTTCCGGCATGGCGCCTCACATGGCGTTTCATCAGAATGCAGGCGGGAATCTTCACACGGTGCCCCTTGAGGCGCAGTGTTGTTACGGCCTTCTTTGCGCTTGGTATCTTTCTTTACGGTTTCAGACATACAGCCGGTTTATTTCTGGCAATTCACGCAATACACGGTGGTTCGCCCCGCTACTTTGGCAGTGGTCAACGCATCTTTGCACACAACGCATTGCTGCCCGCTGCGCCCGTACACCCTGAAGCTGTTCTGAAAAGCACCTGCATCGCCTTTAGCATCGCGGTAGTCTCTGATAGATGAACCGCACTCTCTGATGGATTCGTGCAGCACCTCACGCAGTTCATCATACAGCCTGCCCAATCTGCGTGCGGCAGCCTGTGCACTCCACTCGGCAGGACGCGTGTCCGGCCTGATCCCGGCGCGAAACAAAGATTCGTCAGCGTAAATATTTCCCACTCCTGCAATAACTGTCTGGTCAAGCAGCAGAGCTTTCATGGCCTTACGCCGTCCCCTGAACAGATCAATAAATTCTTTGCGTCCGATTTCCAGCGGTTCCGGCCCCAGCGTTGCCCAGAACTTCCATAACGGTCTGCTGTCAGGCGAAAGCGCCCTGCAAGAGCCGAACTTTCGAGCGTCGTCAAAAAACAATTTACGCCCGTTATCAAGCGTGAAGATAAGTCTGGTATGTACTCCTGCGGGCTGATCTGCATCGTACATAAAAAGTCGTCCGCTCATACGCAGATGAAACGCCAGCATATCAGGCAGATCGGATGTCTCTGCAAATTCGAGTGCAGCCTTGCATGTCGTGTCATCATCCTCGGGCGCGGCCAGATGAATCAGCAGCAGCTTTCCCCTGCGCCCTACGGTTGTAATGCGCCTGTTCAGCACGCAGCAATCAAAGGCATGCCTGTCGCCGTGCACCGAACCGGAGTTCCGCACATCAACAGCTACAAATTCCCGCCCTTCAAGCTCCGGCCGCAGGCCGCAGGCAATGGTTTCAACTTCTGGTAATTCCGGCATGTCACACCTTTCATTCAGACGGCACAACGCCGTTTCAATACATTCAAAATTTCCAGCCACGTGGCACACGTCATAACAGACCGCAGTACCGGACGTTATGGCAGGATACCTGTATTACCCTGCAATTTCCAGCAATTTTACAGAAACGCGGCTCCTGTTATTCAGGTTGTTTTCCTTCTATCCGGTGCGATACACAACAACTTTGTGCTGCACCCTCTGCGGTTCCGTTAATAGCCTTACCATACATAAAAAGACGTTGCCGCAACTGCTGCGGCAACGTCTTCCATTTCGTATAGTTCAGCCGGCGAAACGTTCTCAGGCTGCTGCACAAAGCAGAGACAGCTCCTAGGGCTTTGTTCCTGTCGCAGGCTTTCGGCCGTGTGATGGAGGTTCTACTTCAATCGTCATAGATGCACCATCACGCACCACGCCGAATGCCATGGGCCTTTTCTCGCGGCTGGCCCTCACACCGGCTTTGTGCAATGTCCATAGCGAGTTGACGGCATCACCGTCCACGCTTTCAATCACGTCACCGGCCTTAAACCCCGAGGCTCCGGCTGCGGAATCCGGCTCCACGTCTGTTACCAGCGCCTTATCGCCTTTCATCTCCAGCGTAAAACCCAGCCGGCTTTTATGACTGGCAGGACAGTAAAAGAAAAAGTCCCCTTCTGCAGGGTCAATAGAGGCAGTGGCCCGCCACGGCATGACAAGCAAAACCTTTGCGTCCGGGTCCAGTTTTCCCAACCTGTAGGCCAGCCCCCAGCCGTGCTCCACATGCCCGCTGCCCACGATAACCGCTACGCGGCCACCATGCTTTTTACGCGCGTCCACGGCATTCTGAGCCATGGCAGTATCCCAGATGGACTGCACCAAAAAAAACCTATCCATGCTGCCGCGCTTGGCATCAGCCGGACTTTCAGCTTCTTGCGCATCAATCTTCTTTGCCGCGCGTGTTGCGTTGGCGGTCGATTTACGCATGGCATCGTGCTGCTTGAACATCAGTTCCAACATGTCACGCTGTTCCTGCGAAGGAGGGATGATAGTTTCCGGCAGCCAGCGGCGCTCGGACTCGTCCAAAGAGTCCACACCCTGCCGCCCGACCTTGCGTACAACCTCAGACGGCACATTCAGTGCATACATAGGCAGTCCGGCACGGTAAGCGGTTTCAAAAACAGGCTTGTACAGGCTGTACGGATAGCCCCAGACATTTTTCCAGTCCACGGCTTCGGCAAAATTTTCAGGAGTAAGCAGCTCGTCCGCATCGCCGAAATGGAACAGGGCTTCATACTTATTAAAGCGGTCAAGCACTGGCTGGCGGTCTTTTGGAACCATTTCCAGCCCCACGGCAGGGCGCATTCCCATATTGACCATAACCTGCAGCAGACGAGCCTGCACAGCATGGTCACATGGAGAGGTATGCCCTTCGCCCAACAGAATATAGTCGTGCGAACGTGCCGCCTGACCAAAGGCGAGGTAGGACGCCTCGGAACCGTCAGGCATAAACAGAGTGCCTTCACGTTCCGGCGGCGTAACAGGAACTGGGGAAGGGGGCGGTTGCACAGTTGCGCAACCGCCCGCCATAAGTATCAGAATGCTTAATACGGCAAGTCTGAGGGCTAATCCCATACTCGCTTGTCCTCGATGGGACGAATCTGCGGCGGCAGGGAGCCGGGAGCAAGCACCTTAAGTTCCGGACGCAGTTTAATACGCTCACGGAAGGCGTGCAGCAGCTCGTCCTCGCGTTTGAAGTTGCTGGCTTCGATAAGCAGGGTCATTTCATCAATGCCACCGGGGTTGGTAACTTCAATCTGCCAACGCTTGATATCTTCAAAGCGCGAGATAACCTGCTCAACCTGATGCGGGTACACAAACATACCCTTGATACGGGCAGTTGTGTCAACGCGGCCTACAATGTTGCCAAGGCGCGGGCTTGTGCGACCGCACGGGCAGGGAGCTCTGTCGATGAACGACAGGTCACCGGTAGCCAGACGGATAAGCGGGTAAGTTTTGTTGAACGCGGTAACAACAATTTCGCCCACTTCACCGTCTTTCAGCGGAATGCCGGTATCGGGGTGGCAGATTTCAACATAGGCGCGGTTGGCAATGTGCAGACCGGTTTTATGGTAGCATTCGTAGCCTACGCAGCCCACGTCTGCAGTGCCGTAACCCTGACGCATGACCAGATCGAATTTCTTTTCCAGCTGGTTACGCATCTTTTCAGAGAACTTTTCACCGGTGACAAAAGCCACTTCAAGGAAAAGGTCCTTACGCAGGTTCAGGCCCTTTTCTTCAGCTTTCTGCGCAAGGTGCATCAGGTAGCTGGGAGTACCGACGTAACCGGAAACACGCAGTTTCTGCATAATCTCCAGTTGGGTTGCGGCATTGCCGGGACCTGCAGGAATGGTTGCGCAACCAAGGTTACGCAAGGGCTCTTCAAACATCAGGCCCGCAGGAGCAAGGTGGTAGTTAAAGGTGATCTGCGAAACGTCACCTGCACGGAAGCCGGCGGAATAAAACGCTTCGGTGTATCCCCAGTAATCATCCTGACGGTCTTCGGGGTCAAAAATCGGGCCGGGTGAAAGGAATACGCGCTTCAGTTCTCCAAGGTCCTTCGTAAGCAGACCGCCCAGACGCGGCCCCATGGACTGCAGAAAGATAAGTTCTTTCTTTTTAAGAATGGGGATGTGCTTCAAGTCTGCAAGAGTCTTGAATTTGTCCACATTGAACTGGGCACGGTCAAAACGCTTTTTCACGTCTTCGGAGTAGCGGTACGCATAGGACAGCAAGTCCTTGAGCTGAATGAGATAATATTGTTTGCGCTCGCTCTCGTCCAACACTTCACGGCGGCTGTATATGCCTTCTGTTCTGTCTTTACGGGTCATGCTTTCTGCTCCATCAATGAAATATGCTTACACAACGGTAGCGCAACATTATACATCAGGCTATTATACAAAGCAAGAAAAAATATTTTTTATCATACATTTCATGCTGTTGCAATGAATTTTGTATTTTTTATGCACTCTTTACGCCCCCCCCGAACAATGAAAAACGGCACCCCTTTCGGAGTGCCGTCCGTACTCACTTGTATTACAACCGATATTATTCTTCGCAGGCGGTATCCGGCTCTTCGGCGCAATCATCGCCGCGTACGCCGCCTTCTACTTCGGAAACATCTTCACGTAGCGGCTCAAGGCCAAGGCGTTCACGCCGAGCAGCTTCCTGCTTGCGCTCGCGGGTGCCCATATATTTGTAGGCATCCAGTGCGTCAACCTGCTCCTGATGGCGTGCAAAAATAAGGAATCCGGTATGCGCAACCATGCGGTCCATGGGACGCAGACGGTCGGGCACGGGCTTCCAGCCGCGCACCAGAATCTCGCACACTTCCACTTCGTCGTAGGGACCTTTTTCAAGCCCGTACAAAAGCTTGGAAACCTGATCCACGGTAGGCACGAGAAAGCCCAGCATTGCGCCGGATTTCACAGCGGCAGGGATGTGGTGCAGGTATTCCCACGGATCACGCACATCAAGAAAAAGCGCATCCGCATCGCCCGTCAGAAAACCGTTGGCAATATCCTGATGGTACAGCGTGACGTTTTTGCCAAGTCCTGCCCAGTCCAGATTCTTGCGGCACAGTTTCATAAACTCTTCGCGGGCTTCATGAGTATGAATTTCGCCCGTTTCACCGGCAAAAAAGCTCATGGCCAGAGTAAGTCCGCCGGAGCCGGAACCGGATTCAATAATTTTCCGGCCGGGACCAACCCCCAGACGCATGCATATATAGCCGATGTCTTTAGGATAAATGACCTGAGTCTGGCGCCTGATACCACGCAGCAGGTCAGGCAGTGCGGGGCGGTAAATCCGAAAAGGCGTACCGGAATGCGAGCGCACTATGGTGCCGAAGTCCGCCTCGATAATATCCTGCATGGCAACGATTCCGTCGCCGCAGTGCAAATCGGCGCCGGGTTCGACCCTGCGCAGGTATTTTTTGCCTTTGGGAGAAACCAAAAGCACAAGTTCGCCGATTTTGGGCATAGTGTCCTCCAGTATGATGGTAGCGCCCTACAGCGGCGCGCATTTCCTGTCAAGTCGATTCAGCGCGTTATGATTTTGTGTATTCCTGTTGCAATTTTTGCTGAAAAACGTTCTTATGAAGAGTCGCGGCTTGGCAACCGGCAAGCCGGTTCTGCCCAACCATCCGCCGCCGCGACGCGTAAGGACAGCCGCTACATGACCTTTGCCTATGTTTTCGGCCCCGTTGCTTCCAGCAGACTGGGCCACTCACTCGGTCTGGATCTTCTTGGCAAACGCATCTGCTCGATGGACTGCCTGTATTGCGAAGTGGGCCGGACAGACTCCCTCACCAGCGAACGCGCACCATACGTGCCTGCCAAGGACATCTTAAACGAGCTTGCGGCATGGCGGAATGAAAATCCGACGACACACGTTGACTATGTGACACTGGGCGGCTCAGGCGAGCCTACTCTGAACAGTGACATGGGCCTCATTATCTCGGGCTGTAAACAGATCATGCCCGATGAGCCTGTGGCCGTACTGACCAATGCCACACTCATGCATCATGATGATGTACGGGCCGAACTGGCTCTGGCCGATGTGGTGTTGCCTTCGCTTGATTCGCTGGTTGAATCGGAATTTCGTGCTATCAACAGACCCGCAAAAGGGATTACTGCACGGCAGATAGCAGACTCGTTGCTGTCCTTCCGCAAAGAATATGGCGGACAAATTTTTTTGGAAATACTGCTCTCACAAGGTGTAAACGATTCACAAGAGAATCTGACCCTGCTGAAGCAGTTTGTGCTCGATTTTGCACCGGACCGGGTGGATGTGACCACCCTGTCACGCCCGGGGGCCTTTGAACAGGCCAAACCTGTGCCCCGCGAAATCAGAGCAGCCTGGTGCGATGCCTTAAACGCTTGTCTGCCCGAAGCAGACCCGCAGAAGCGGACAGTGTTTTTGCGCACCGGACAGCGTGCCGACTTTACCGAGCGGGATGACCGAGCGGTAGAGACCATGCTGCATCAGACCCTGGCCCGCCGTCCTCAGACGGCAGGGCAACTGGCACTGGCTCTTTCGTTGCCGCTGGACCGTGTGGAACGGGCATTGGATGCCCTTATCCGGTCAGGCTCCGTTACGACCCTGCCAGCAGGCATCATGCAGCAAGGCGAAGGTAAAGAACCGTTCTTTGCCCTTGCCGAAAGATAACCGGCAGTTTTCCGGCGCACGGGGCTACCCGTACAATTTTTTTATCCTCATGAGGTTCTCATGGAAAAATGCCGCAAGGGTAAACGCAAGATGTTCATCAGCGTTCTGCCCGACGAACAAGTTGAAGTAGTTCTGGCAGAAGAAGGCGTCATCGTAGAATATTACGTTGAGATGGTGCATCAGGCCAAAACAAAAGGTAACATCTATAAAGGCGTTATCAACAACATCGACCCCAACCTGCAAGCCGCTTTTGTCAGCTATGGCGCAGAAAAAAACGGTTTTCTGCAGGTAGATGAAGTTCACCCCGAATACTACTCCGCCCCGCACGATCCCACCAAAGGTAAAAAATATCCCCTGCTGCAAAAAGTGCTTAAGGCAGGTCAGGAAGTGCTTGTGCAGGTGGTAAAAGAACCCACCGGTACCAAGGGCGCATTTCTTACTTCATATCTTTCTCTGCCCGGTCGCTTCCTTGTGCTTACCCCCGGCCGCGAACAGGTAGGCGTTTCGCGCAAGGTGGAATCAGAAGAAGAGCGCACACGTCTGCGCGCCCTGCTGGAAGGTGCAAGCCCCGGTCCCGGCCTTGGCCTTATTGTTCGAACCGTGTCGGTAGGCCAGAGCAAAACAAGCATCCAGCGCGACCTGCAATTCCTCAAGCGTCTGTGGAAGGATGTGCGCAAAAAGGGCACCGTGGAAAAAGCCCCAAGCCTTGTCTACAAAGAGCTTGATCTGGCCGCCCGCGCCGTACGCGACTACCTGACAGATGATGTTAACGAAGTGTGGGTGGACGATGAGCAGACGGCGAACACCGTACAGGAATTTGCCGCCATTGTATTTCCGCGACGCACCAATCTGGTAAAATTGCATAAAGATGCCGACCGCACCCTGTGGGAGCGCTTCAACATGCAAAAGCAGCTCGACCAGATTTATGCCCGTGAAGTGGCCCTGCCCAGCGGCGGCAGACTGGTTTTCGACCAGACCGAAGCCCTGATGGCCATTGATATCAACTCCGGCAAAATCGCAGGCAAGACCAATTTTGAATCCATGGCTCTGCGCACCAACATGGAAGCGGCAGAAGCCATTGCCCAGCAGCTGAAGCTGCGGGATATCGGCGGTCAAGTAGTAGTCGACTTCATCGAAATGCGCGACCGCAACCACTGGCGCGAAGTGGAAAAAACTCTGCGTACCGCCATGAAAAACGACCGCGCCCGTCATGACGTAGGCAAGATGAGCCGCTTCGGTCTGCTCCAGATTGTCCGTCAGCGGCTTGGTTCTTCCGCGCTTTCCATCAGCACCGAACCATGCCCTTGCTGCAAAGGTACCGGTCTGCGCCGCAACATGGAATGGCAGTCTTTGCAGGCACTCAAAGATATCCACAGACAGCTGAGAGCAAGCGAAACCTCTCCTTTCCAGTGGGAAGGGCCGGAAGAGCTGGCGCTGTATCTGCTTAACCACAAGCGCGAGCATCTGGTTGAGCTGGAAAACCGTTTTGCACGCAAAATAGATATTCTCGTACGGAGATAACGTGGCAAAAGTGCTCGTGCACGCCTGCTGCGGGCCGTGCTCCATAACCACATTCACCACCCTGCTTGACGAAGGGCATGAAGTAACGGGGCTTTTTTACAATCCCAATATTCATCCCCTGCGCGAATATTTAGCCCGCAGGCAAGGCATGGTGGATGTTGCGCACAAGCTGGGCATCAAGGTCATCTATTTTGACCGTGAATACTACCCGCAAAACTGGATGCGCGAGATAGCTTTCCGTGAAGCCAACCGATGTTTTCACTGTTACCGCATACGGCTCGAAAGGGCCGTATCGGTAGCCCGCAGAGGCGGGTTTGATATGGTCACCAGCACACTGCTGTATTCAAAAAAACAACAGCATGAACGTATTGCCGAACTAGGCAACGATTTGTGCGGTGACGGTAAAGTGCAATTTTTATATCGCGACTTTCGCGAAGGCTGGCAACAGGGCATTGAAACCTCGAAGGAATGGGGAATCTACCGCCAGCAGTACTGCGGTTGCCTGTACAGCGAAACAGAACGTTATGCCCGCGAACTGAAAAATGCCGATAGCCAGAGTCCTCGGGGGGTCGCAATGCAGACAGCGGAAGCCGCACACGATGGCGAAGGCTGCGAGCCGGGACAATGCGCGGACAACGGACAGGCTGCGCAATAACATTTGCGCTGACAATTCCGCAGCACCGATAAGCCCGCGGACCACGCAGGCCGCATAACTACCACAGCCAAGCGTCAATAACACCACAAGGCATCCGGAGCCGTTGTGCTGCTATACATCCACGTTCCATTCTGCCGCAGTAAATGCGGCTACTGCGCTTTTCACTCTCTGCCCGTTGCCGCGGCAGGTGCCGAAGGCATGCAGCGCTATCTTGATGCACTCCTGCGCGAAATTGCTCTGTGGGGCGACAGACTGGGCAACGTCCCCGTACAGACGATTTTTTTCGGCGGCGGCACTCCCAGCCTGCTGCCGGAGAAAGCTGTAGCTGTCATCATGGAGCGACTGCGCAAAGCATTTTCCATTGATGTCGGTGCAGAAATCAGCTTTGAAGCAAACCCCGAATCTGTAGCCAGTTACGGCTATCTTGATACGCTTTTCAAATGCGGCATAAACAGGTTGAGCATGGGCGTGCAGAGCATGAACAATGACAACCTGCATGTTCTGGATCGTCCGCACAAAGTCCGCGATGCTATACAAGCCTTCTACGCTGCGCGCCAGGCAGGTTTTGCCAACATCAATCTGGATCTCATCTGGGGGCTTCCCGGTCAGCGGCTTAAACTGTGGCTGGACGAACTGAAAGCCATTACCGATTTAAAGCCTGACCATCTTTCCTGCTATGGTCTGACGCTGGAAGAAGGAACTCCGCTTGAACAGGCCTGCCTTAAAGGCCGTTTTGAGCTGCCTGATGAACAGGAGCAGGCCCGCATGTTCATCTACGGGGCGGAGTATCTGGAATCACGCGGCTACATGCAGTACGAAATTTCCAACTTTGCCCGAATGGGCTTTCAATGCCGTCACAATCTGGGCTACTGGGAGGGTGCGGATTATCTTGGTTTCGGCCCGTCTGCCGTTTCCACTTTGTACGGCAGACGCTGGGAAAACCCGCATGATCTGAAAGAATACGCCAACCGCACCACACAGGGTACAATAGCGCACGATGCTGAATCGCTTTCGCCGCTGGAACGAGCCGAAGAGCTTATCATGCTGCGTCTTCGCACTTCACGCGGGCTACGCGTGAAGGCATATCGCGACCTTACCGGACGGGATTTTCTTAAAGAACATAAGATGCTTATTCATGCTTTGCATCGCAACAAGCTGGTGCGCATCCGCGACGGCTATCTGCGCTTGACCAGAAATGGTATGCTGGTGTCGAATACGATTCTGGAAAATATCTTCGACGCGTTGCCTGATGAGCTGCCTACCGTTCTACCTGACGAGTTGGCAGGACAGCCTGCAGCGCCGCTGTCTGCCACAGCCTCTGAAGGACAACCGCAGGAGCCTCTGGTTGCGTCCGTGCAAGCAGACTTTCAAAATCAGTCCGTGGATAATACAGATAGACAAGCAACGCATGCTGTAAAAGCATCCACTAAAGGACAAAGCGACACAAAGACGTAACCTGATGATGCAATCATTGGAAAGGAGCTGCACAAGTCCGGCAGCTATCTTTCCTGACTCCGCCGGAAAGTCGCTGACCGGCGTAACCGGAAGCAGACGGGACAGCCATGAAACCTTTCCATCTCGGCTCACATGCGCCTCGCGGCACCATTGCCGCTTTGCAGCTTATTGTCGTGATGTTGCTTATCGGCCTGCTGTTTTCCATTTTTTCACAAAAAGAAACCCACCTGTCTCTCGCCCGTGTGGCCCTGCAATCACAAGCCAGCATCCTTGGCGAACGACTTTCCGCCACGCTATCCGGTATTGATCTGGTTTTGCTTAACACACAGTCTTCAGCATCAGCACTGCTGCAGAATATAAAAATCTCGGCTGATCCGCCCCTTCCGACAGCACTGCCGTTACGCTTGCGGTTGCCGACACCTTCGTTGCTGCACTCCAGCGTGTCAGATATCCTGCTGTTTGATGCCAGCGGGCAAACCATTGCCAGCTACTCCGGCAAAAAACTTCTTCAGCAGACAGACCTTAAAGAATTATTCCGCCGTCACCGGGACAGCTGGCACGAATTTTCATTACTCCTTCAACCGACTTCTCCCGACAGCACCTATAACTCTCCGCAAATCTTCATCAGCCGGCGCGTTGTAGACGACTCCGGCATGTTCATAGGCATCCTGAGCGCCATAATAACTCCGGAAGCCCTGTACGACCCTTATCTGGACGGTGCGCTGCTGAATATTGATACGGTGCTGCTGGTAGACCATCAGTATCGCATCATTGCCAGCTGGCCCGCACAAAGCAGCCCCTATACGGGGTTGCATATTGAAGAGGTAGAAGGTCTGCGGGGCATCGAAAAATCTCTTATCGGCGGAGGGCTGGTAAACAGCGAGACCAGAGACTTCTTTGTTTCGTCCTATCAGATGTCGCAATTACCCCTGCACATTATCACCATGCGAAGCAAGACGGTAACTCAGCGCCCATGGCAGGCATCGTTGCATCGTTACCTGATGTTTGCCACCGCCCTGTTTATGATAACCGCCGCCCTTGCCATCACCGGGATACGGCAGCACCGCAAGAGACGGGACGCGGAACAAGCCCTGCAACGCAGCGAGCAACTGTATCGGTCCATCGCGGAAAGCTATCCCAACGGGGTATTGATCATCTTTGACGGGCAAGGCGTCATCCAGAAAGCAGACGGGCAGCTGCTCGGGCATATGGGATTGCAAAAATCCGATATTGAAGGAAAAACAGCGCAGGATGCGCTTCCTCCCGCTGCGGGACGTAATCTTGCCGCACATCATTCTGCAGCATTAAAAGGACACCCTGTACATTTTACCCTGATGCTGCGGGGTAAAATATACATGGGCCACAGCCTGCCTTTTTCATGCGAGACGCATGTCAGCGGAGGGATGACAGTACTTGAAGACATAACAGAGCTGCAGCAGACGCAGGCCCGCCTGCGCGAAAGCCAGAACCTGCTGCGCGAAGCCCAGCGGCTGGCAAAAATCGGTCACTTCGACAGACAGTTTGTTACCGGCAACATATACTGGTCTCCGGAACTGCTTACCATGGCCGGACTGCCTCATGATTTTGATGTGACCAGTGCTCCCGGACTGCTGGCACAGATTGCTCCGGCCATTCCGCCTATCTTCGAGGCTATGATCAACTCTTCCAACCATGAATCCATCAGCTACAAAGAAGCCGGCATCCCCTACCGGACTGTTGATGGAGAGCACGGGTACGGGCTTCTGCGGGCAAAGCTACTGCGGGACGCTTCCGGCAATCCGCTACGGCTGACCGGAACATTTCAGGATATTACCGAAGAACACAACACACGTATGGCGTTGCTGCAAAGCGAAAACCGCTACAGGGCGCTCTCCGGCAACCTTCCCAACGCCGCGGTCTGTCTTTTTGACAGCGAGCTGAGACTGCTCATCGCAGACGGCAAACAGGTTGAGGTACTCGGG
The DNA here is from genome assembly GCF_047973035.1 of Oleidesulfovibrio sp. Lineage (NCBI taxonomy): Bacteria > Pseudomonadati > Thermodesulfobacteriota > Desulfovibrionia > Desulfovibrionales > Desulfovibrionaceae > Oleidesulfovibrio > Oleidesulfovibrio sp. Next base: position 12,290 of record NZ_JBKEBF010000034.1, on the reverse strand, counting down.
CTGAGCCGTGAAACACCGGCAGGAAGTTATATTCCGCAACTTATGCCACAGGCCCTCGCCATCATCCTTGAGCCGCTGTGTAAACAGGCTATCGCGGGACAACGCACACAAATGGAAGTTGTCCATGGTAACAAAGTGCTGGAAGTGACTGTTGTCCCCGTACCGGCTCATATCGGGGGAAATGACGGCCTTGTTGTGGCGCTGGACATTACCAAGCGTAAAGCTACAGAAGCTGCTCTTAAAGATGCTCTGCACGCTGCGGAACGCGCGGCGCGGCTTAAATCGCAATTTGTCGCCAACATCAGCCATGAACTGCGCACGCCCATCAGCGGCATCATGGGCATTACAGATGTAATGCTTACACGCACTCAGGAAGAAAAAAATAAAGAACATCTGGAGATGATCCGAAATGTCGCGGAGTCACTGAGGCTGGTTGTAAACGACATTCTGGATTTTTCACGGCTGGAAGCAGGCAAAATGCCTCTTAACGCAACGTCCTTTAATTTGAAAAAAACAATCGAGCAGGCCATCGGCCCCTTGCGTATACAAGCCCAGCAAAAACGCCTGCAACTGACCGTATCACTGGAAGCGGAACTGCCTGATTTAGTACTGGGAGACTCCGGCAGGCTGGGGCAGATACTCACCAACCTTGTTGGAAACGCAGTCAAATTTACGGACTCAGGCTACGTAAAAATCAACGTTGCCCGCTCTGAAGGAGACTTCATAAACTTTGTTGTGCAGGATACAGGACCCGGTATTCCTTCCGAAAAACAACATCTGCTATTCCACAGCTTCGTCCAGATCGACGGCACCCTGTCTCGCCAGCATCAAGGAAGCGGTCTGGGGCTGGCCATTTCCCGCAGTCTTGCCCTGCTTATGGGGGGTAATCTTGTCTTTGAGCCTTCTGTAACTACAGGCAGCCGCTTTATCCTTACTGTTCCGCTGCCCGAAGAAGACCAGACCGACGATGCCCCATGTGCTCACACGCAGACTCATGTTGCCGGCAGTGATGCGGAACCGGTCGGGACTTTTAACCTTGAAGCTGTGTCGCCGTATACATCCAAACAGCCACCGGTTGTTTTCAGCCAACAGGTGGCTACAGCCGGTCATATATTACTGGTTGAAGATAACCCGCTTAATCAGGAATTTCTGACGTTGTTCCTGCTGGAGCGCAGGTACAGCGTGACAACCGCATCTTCCGGCTACGAAGCTTTGGATGTTCTGGAAAAGGAAACATTCGACGCAATCCTGATGGATGTACAGATGCCGGGCATGAACGGTCTGGAAACAACAATGAAAATTCGCACCTCCGGCGCTGTGTGGGCTGATATTCCCGTCATTGCCCTGACCGCGAATACCATGCCCGGGGACAAGGAACGTTACCTTTCGCAAGGGCTCGACGGTTATGTACAAAAGCCTGTCAACAAAAATCAGCTTTTTTCGGAGCTTACACGTTGCATAGTAAACAAGCAGCAACAAGACTAAGCGCAACTGAAAAAGGCCGCATACTCTGTATGCGGCCTTGTGTCTTCTGATTAAATACAAATCTTCCAGCTTACGCTTTCACGGCATCCACCTGACTTTCATGGTGCACCACAAAAGCCTCAAATTCATCTGCAGGTAGCGGCTTGCTGAAGTAGTATCCCTGCACCTCCGCACAACCGTTCTCGCGCAGGAACTGCAGCTGTTCGTCTGTTTCCACACCTTCTGCCACAACTTCAAGCGATAAATTGCGGCCCATGGTGATGATCGTGGAAACGATACTGGCATCGCCGTCGTCTGTCATGATGTCGCGCACAAATGAGCGGTCAATTTTCAGCGTATTAATGGGGAAACGCTTAAGATAATACAGCGAAGAATGCCCCGTGCCAAAGTCGTCAATGGCGATCTTCAGCCCCATGGCATTCAATTGTTCAAGCAACATGACAGTCTGCCCCATGTCCTGCATCATGGTGGTTTCCGTCACTTCCAGCTCAAGGGCATCGGGCGGGATACCGCTATCGCGCAACGCTGCTGCCACCCGTTCTGTCAGGTTTGCCTGAAACTGCCGTGCCGAAATGTTTACAGACACTCGCAGATGCTCCCATCCTCGCTCGTTCCAGATTCTCATCTGCTCACATGCTTTACGCAGCACATGCTCGCCAAGAGCAACGATAAGGCCGGTTTCTTCCGCAACAGGGATAAACTCTGCGGGGCTGACAACCTGACCGGACTCCGGCATCCAGCGCACGAGAGCTTCCATGCCCACCAGCCTTCCGCTGATAATATTAATTTTCGGCTGGTAAAAAACATGAAACTCGTCGCGCTCAAGCCCTTTACGGATGCTTTTTTCGATCGCCAGCCTTCGTGTCACCTGCTCTGTCATTTCCGCGTCAAAGTGCAGATAGCGGCTGCGGCCCTGCTCTTTGGCTTTGTACATTGCTATATCTGCATTTTTAACCAAGGCATCGGCATCAGCACCGTCTTCCGGCCAACATGTAAGGCCAAGGCTTACAGATATAAAAAGCTCGTGGTCGTCAATGACAAAAGGTCTTGTAAATGCCTCAAGGGTTTTATCCGCCAGTTCTACAGCGTGTTCCTTGCTGCCTTCAACCAGCAACGCAAACTCGTCACCGCCAGTTCTTGCCAGCAGAGCCACAGAGCCTACAACGTCCTTCAGACGCCTTGCAGCCTCAAGCAGCAACTTGTCGCCCATGGCGTGGCCCAGGCTGTCGTTAACATTCTTGAAGTTATCAAGGTCAAGCATAAGAACGACAAAATTCCCGCCTTTGCTCTGCATACGTTCCGAAATGGCTTCTTTCAGACGTGCTCGGTTCGCAAGGCCGGTAAGTTCATCATGGTATGCCTGATACAAAATCTGTGCTTCTTTACTCTTAAGCTCTGTAATATCATGAAAAATACCCACAACACCGGCATTAGCGCCAACCCTGTCCTTAAAAAAGGACTTGAACAGTACCAGCTGCATAGGCGCACCGGTGGAATCATTCAAAATAAGTGTACACGACTGAGGACGACCGTCCGGCAGCAATGTCTCACTGCTTTCCAGAGCACTGCAGGCTATTTCTTCGGGCAGCAAATCTTCTGCCCTACGTCCCACAATTTCATCTTTACCCAGATTCAGGACATGGCAAAAAGCAGCATTACACCCAAGATACCTGCCTTCCAGCGATTTAAAGAAGACGGGGTTAGGCATGCTTTCAATAAGCGCTTCCAAAAACTGATTCTTTTCCTGCAGTAAATTTTGAAACTCAATCAGACGTTCGTTGGAATCGCGAAGCTCCTTAGTGCGCTCTGCAACTTCAAGCTCCAGACGTTCCTGATACCTTTCACGCTCTTCCAGCAGCTTTGCCCGTTCAAGGGCCTTATTCACCGCATGTTCAAGCACGACCATGTCGCTGATCGGCTTTGTCACATAGTCCCATGCACCATGGCGTAACGCCTCTACAGCTTCTTCCAGAACGCCTACACCGGAAACAACGATAACAGGCAAGCGTTTGTTAACCTTGCGGATGGCGCTTAAAAACTGCATTCCGTCCATAACAGGCATACGCAGGTCGACCAGCACGATATCGGGATTGGTTTTTTCATAAACTTCCAATCCCATCTTACCGTTTTCTGCCTCAACGACGTCAAAACCGCTGTCCTCAAGGTAGGCAACAATGTTGTCACGTACGTTTCTATCATCGTCTATAGACAAAACTCTGGGCGGGTCATGCTGCATAGGAACACCTTATCTGCCAGAAGTGCGAATATGTAAGTACCGAACCATAATAAACTTACTATATCAGGGCACTGTTTTGCAAAAGGAAAAGCGCGGTACGGCTATTTTGAAATAACTTTAACAAACCCATTGTGACCTGCATTTTTCAATGCGGCAAGTCTGTTATTAGCATCTTGTTTAGCCTCAAATGGTCCGATTATAACAATCCATAAATCGGCCTCCGGTGCTTTACGATACCACCGGCTTTTCTCAAAGCCCTTTTCACGCAGCGTAAGGGTGTAGTTTTTTGCATTATTTCTTTTACTGAAAGCGCCCACCTGTATATAGTAACCATTATCAAGCATTGCCTTTACCGGATCCGCATCCACCTTAGTTGGCGGATTTTGATTCTGGGCCACCGGCTTTACTGCAGGCTGTCCGGCGAGCTTTGCTTTCTTTGCAGAAACATTATCCGCAGCTGGTTCCACCTGTATGGATTTATGCTCTCTTTCGGCAACAGGCTTCTGTGCTGAAGCTGTCGGGCGTGAATCTGCGACCGGTGCATTTTGTGCCGGACTATTAGCCGTAACATCTGTTACGGCGACAACCTTTGCTGTTTTTTTGGCGGCATCGGCTGTTTCACCTGTTGTGGCATTGGTTGTCGCAGGGGCTTCACTACCTGCATTTTTTTCTTCCTCAGCCTTATCGGTAGTGAGAGGAGGCTTGGCAACTGAGGCAACCAACCCTGCAGTCCTGTTCTCATGTGCTTTTTTTATCACCGCAGGAACAACAGCCTCAGGCTCTTTGCCCGCTATCACACTTTTATCCATCGGCTCTATGCGCACCAAGGCTGTGCCCGCTTCCAGCATTCCAAGGTCACGAGCAGCTCTATGTGATAAATCAATGACAAATTGTTTTTTAAAAGGACCCCGATCATTAATGCGCACAATAACGGTCTTACCGTTTTCCAGATTCACCACCCGCACAATACTGCCTAAAGGCAACGTCATGTGCGCAGCGGTTAACGCATTCATATCAAAAGGCTCTCCGCTTGCAGTCGGACGTCCCTGAAACAGCTCGCCGTACCATGAGGCACGCCCTTCCAGTAAGCTGGGCGGAGTCTTTTGATTTGCCGCACCGGCATTTCCCGCAAACAACAGGCACAAGGACAGAGCCACTCCTGCCAGCACTGCATTTTTCAACCACTTTTCAAAAAGTCCCGAAATAGCTATCGACTGCACCTTGTTATATCCTGTATATGCCGTACGGCATGTAACGTTAGTTTGTTCGTGATTTTTCCCCTGCGCTGATGCCGAAGCACCTGCCGCAGACAGCACCGGTGATATCAACGCCGATGCGGCATACTAGCATATTATCTTCAAAACTCTATGACATGACGCGCATGGTATACGTAAAACTTATTGTTTCGGCACTGATTTGGGGCGGCACATTTATTGCCGGTCGTATTGTCGCGCAGGAGCTCCCCCCGTTTTCAATCTCTTTTCTGCGATTCGCACTTGCAGGCTGCTGTCTGTACGTTCTGGTAAGGATGCATGAAGGCGGCCTGCCCCAGCTTACCCGCAAAAGCTTTCCAGGCATGTTGCTGCTAGGCCTTTCCGGCGTATTTGCATACAACGCCTTTTTCTTTCTCGGGCTTCAGACAGTTCCGGCAGGACGAGCAGCGGCTATTATTGCGCTTAACCCTGTGTGTATTGCTCTTTTTGCCGCATTACTGCTGGGTGAGCCCCTCTCCCGCACACGCCTTGCCGGAATAGGTTTATCAGTCTTCGGAGCCATCATTGTCATTTCCAGAGCAGACCCTCTCGCATTATTCACACACGCTCTTTCAGCAGGCGATCTTGCGATCTTCGGCTGTGTGGCAAGCTGGGTAACATATTCCCTTGCCGGACGAAAAGTAATGGTGCACGCAACCCCTCTGGCCAGTGTAGCATGGTCGTGCATTATCGGTGCGGGGTTACTGCTGCCTTTTGCCGTTTCAGAAGGGCTCATTAACAGCTTTACAACCATCTCCCTGACCGCATGGCTCTCCATTGCGTATCTGGGTGTTTTCGGAACCGTTGTTGCTTTTACATGGTTCTATCAGGGCGTAAAGCAGATAGGTGCTTCACGGGCCGGAGTGTTCATTAATTTTGTTCCTGTAAGTGCTATTATTCTTGCCGCCGTATTGTTAAACGAGCCGATTCCGTCTTCTCTTCTTGGCGGGGCACTGGTGGTTGCCACAGGCGTCATCATGACCAACAGAGCATGATCTTCGCTACAGCAGGCTTTCAGCGGCAGTTACGGGAAAGGAACAAAGAGTGTCGCCTGTACCTGACAAGGCCTGACTGAAACTACTATCAAAAAGCCTGAAAACTTTAGTTCCGAGCCATGCCAGCTACTTTAGCGGATTGCTGGTACGATGCGATTTGTACTCTCTTGCGGCGTTAACAAAGTTCAAAGCCCAATGAGGCTCACCCAAAGCAAAAAGGTGGGTGTAGCTTGCAAACGTATTGCGGACAACCAGTCCGTCTGCATCAGCGCCCATACCCTCCCCACGCTCCATCTTCAGCGAGTAGCAGACCTTATGCCCTGCCAAAGCCTCTGCACGGGAATAGTGAAACTCGTGTCCGCGCACCTGAGTGCCTTTTGCGTGAAAAGGATTCTCTTCCACTACGGACGCTTCCACATACCCGAGCCCTTGCGGACGTGAATGAATGGTCGTGCATACGGGGAACACGCCCGACATGGGATACTCCCGCCCTTCGTATCGCAACATAGCGCCAAGATACATAAAGCCGCCGCATTCCGCATACACAGGCATATTCATCTCTGAAAAACGGCGGACTCTGTTACGTGCGGCTTCATTTGCGGCAAGCTTTTCTGCCAGCGTTTCCGGAAAACCGCCGCCAAGATATAAACCATCCAGTTCAGGCCATTCGGCATCGTCCAGAAGGCTAAGTTCCACAAGCTCAGCACCTGCACGGCGCAACGCTTCGAGATTTTCCTCGTAATAAAACCAGAGGGCTGCATCACGGACATACCCTATCCGCACGGATGCTGAGTCCGGTTTTGCTCTAGAGGATACAGGTAGCAGATCCCATACGCTGTCGACCGATTTCTGTTCCGGTGCGGCTGCGGCAAGATCCCAGATACGATCTACATCAACATGTTTTCTAAGGTAGGCCGCGACAGCATTGAGCGGTCCGGCAACGTCATCCATCTCGGTGTCAGACCACAGGCCCATATGCCTTTCAGGAATGGGGTTCTCGCACATTCGTGGCAAGGCGCCCAGAACGGGGACATCCGTATACTGCTCGATGGACGAACGCAGAATCGCACGGTGTCTGTCTGTTGCCGTATTATTCAGCACCACACCGGCGATATTCAATCCTTGCTCAAAATTGACCATACCTGAAAGAATGGCGGCGGCGGTGCGCGTCATCTTGGTACAGTTCATCACCAGCACTACCGGTGTATTCAAAAGCCTTGCAACCTCTGCCGTGGAACAACTGCCGGTAACGTCTTTGCCGTCAAAAAGCCCTCTGTTGCCTTCAATCAAGGCACCATCGTAACCTTGGGCGGCAGTCCAGAAAAGAGCCTGCATCACATTTTGCGGCACCAGAAAAGGATCAAGATTTGTCGCCTGATTTTCTGTAGCCAACGCCAGCCAGCGCGCGTCGATATAGTCCGGCCCTTTTTTAAAGGGCTTGATATTACGACCGGCCAAAGCCCATGCCCGGCTGACGCCAAGGCTGACTATCGTCTTGCCGGAACCACCGTTAAGTCCCGCAATTATGACTCTTGGAATACGCACCAAATCCCTCCTGCACCTTCTGGTGACATAAAAAAAGCGTATGAACTTTGCAGTTCATACGCTGTTCCGTCAAGAAGGCGCACCTTCCGGGCAGAAATATTATTCGCCTTCAGCACTAGCCTGCTTGCCAGCGCCCTTCAGGCCGTACATGGTGGTGGAACCGGAAGACCAGAATTCCAGAACTTCTTCGTTCACCAGCTTGGTCAGAATCTTCTTAACTTCACGGGGCTTCATTTCAGGGAACAAAGGCAGGAAGTCGTTGAAGTAGAACTTGGACTTAGACTTAGACTTGGACTCGATGAATTCGACGATAATCTGCTTTTCATCCATTATAGTATCCTCTCTGGGATGAACCGGGCGGGGAAAACCCCCGCCCGGCATAATTGGCTCTGTGGCCTAGAACTTGAACTGGGTGCTCTGACGCCAGGTGTAGTAGGCCGGATCACGGAAGTCGTCGATCAGGTGGTGAGTAAACTCAAGGCCGGTCAGCTGGAAGAAACGTTCCCAACCGATACGCTCGGCCCAGTCACCCAGACGCTCGTATTTCATAGCGTTTTCGGAGTAGACTTCGATGATGTGCTTAATGGTGTTGGTCAGCGTGGGCCAGCGAGGAGTCTCGTTGGGGATGTACGCAACAACAACCTTGGAGAACTTAGGCATGCTGATACGGTTAGAAACCTTACCACCAACCATGATAACGCAGCCGTCACCTTCGCCATCAGAGATGGGCAGTGCGGGGCACATGGTGTAGCAGTTACCGCAGTACATGCAGCGCTCGTTCTTAATAGCGATGGAGTTCATCTTCTTGCCATCCAGTTCCACCTTGGTGGGACGAACAGCAGCGGTGGGGCAGGAAGCAACAGCCAGCGGAATTTCGCAAAGCTGGTCAGTCCACTCGTGGTCGATCATCGGAGGCTTACGGTGAATACCAACGATACCGATGTCGGAGCAGTGAACGGCGCCGCACATGTTGATGCAGCAAGCCAGCGAAATACGCACAGGTGCGGGAAGACGCATGCTCTGGAAGTCTTCGAAGACTTCGTCCATGACAGCCTTAACCGGACCGGAAGCGTCGGTTGCGGGGGTGTGGCAGTGTACCCAACCCTGAGTGTGAACGATGTTGGAGATACCGGCACCGGTACCGCCTATGGGGAACTTGTTGGAGCCACCGGCAAACTTGCGGGAAGCAAGATCTTCACGCAGAGCGTTGGCAGCTTCTTCGGTTTCAACCATGAACTCGACGTTGTTACGAGTGGTGAAACGCAGGTGTCCGCCGCAATGCTTGTCTGCGATTTCGCAGATTTCGCGGATATGAGTTACGGACATCAGACGAGCAGCACCAACACGAACGGTGTAAACCTTTTCACCGGACTCGGCGACGTGAACGAGCACGCCGGGAGCGATGATTTCGTGGTACAGCCACTTACCCTTGTTACGTGCAATAACAGGCGGGTAGAACTGAGCAAAATGCTGCGGGCCAATGTCGGTAATACGACCTTCCATCGGTTTTTCGGGATTGTATCCAGAAGAGATGAATGCCATTTTTTGGTACCCCTCTTAGGTTAGCGCTGGTGTCTCTTACGGTATTCCTGAATGTCACGATCCCAACCGCCGGGTACTTCTTCTTCCTTGAAGAAGATGTAGGGGTTGGAACGGGGCTCAACCACGTGCTGGGGCTGCGGAGTTACATTAGCAACTTCAAGCAGCTTCTGCAGGCTCAGACGCTTGATGGTCTCGCCGATACGCTCGCGGTTTTTGCCTTCTTCCATCCACCAATCCCAGATGTTCTCGATGACTTCCTTGATCTCGTCCCAGGGATCCTGAGCTTCGATGAAGGGAACAACGAGGGAGCCCATCTGAGCACCGTCGAGGATAGGTGCCTTAGCGCCAACAAGGATGGATGCGCCACGCTCGTCACCGATACGGACAGCGCGGGGCATGGTGTTGATGCAGTGCATGCAACGTACGCAATCCTTAGCGTTAACGGACAGCTTGGAGCCGTCCCAGCTCAGGGCCTTGGAGGGGCAGCGGTTTACAACTTCAGCTTCGATGTCGAACTTACCCCAGTCGCGGCCGCTGTGAGCGCCAGCGTTAGGAGCGATGTTACCGGCAACGTATTCAGCAACTGCGTCCTGATCGATCTTGATGGAGTCTTTCCAGGTACCGATCACAGAGAAGTCGGAACGTGCGATAGAAGCAACGCAGCCGTTGGGGCAGGCGTCGAACTTGAACTTGAACTTGTAGGGGAATGCGGGACGGTGAAGTTCGTCCTGGTATTCCTGAGTCAGGTCGTAGCACATCTGCTGGGAATCGTAGCATGCGTATTCGCAGCGGGATTCACCAAGGCAAGCTGCGGGAGTACGCAGGTTGGAGCCGGAACCACCAAGGTCGGTTTCCAGATTGTGGGTCAGTTCCCAGAAAATCTCTTCCAGCTGGGGAGTGGTGGTGCCCAGCAGAACGATGTCACCGGTAGAGCCGTGCATGTTGGTCAGACCGGAACCACGCAGATCCCAGATGTCACAGAGCTTACGCAGGTACTCAGAGGTGTAGTACTTACCTGCGGGCTGGTTTGCACGAACGGTGTGGAAGTGAGCCACGCCGGGGAACTGCTGGGGCTGGTCACAGTAACGGCCGATAACGCCGCCGCCGTAACCGAAAACGCCTACGATGCCGCCATGCTTCCAGTGAGTTTCACCGTCGTTGTAGGACAGCTCAAGAACACCGAGCAGGTCTTCGGGGCAATCCACAGGAATCTGGTAATCCAGACCCTTGGGATTCTTTGCCCGCATTTCGGCTTCCTGCTTAATGTCGGACACGAAGCTGGGCCACGGCCCGGACTCGAGCTGGTCCAACTTGGGGGTTGCATGTTTAGCCATTGCCTTACCTCCACATTGGTTAGTTTATGTTCACAACCATACATGAATTCGCCTCCCCCCCTGTAACATGGGGAAGAAGCGGTGTTTTCGGTTTTTCCAGTGCTTGGTCAGTGCACTGCGTCCGCCGAAAACTACGTGATTTTTTGGACAAAGTAATTCATTGCTAGAAGCAAAAGACCGCTTTGTCAAGCCCTGCAACGCATGTAAAGCCCTTACCCTCGCGCACTTACAGCAGCACCGCAAAACAGCAACGTGCAGCCACTTTGTCAGATAGTGACCTCAAGCTGACACTCCACGGACAATAGGCTTCCTCTTGTCGGTTTTACTTGACGAACATCCGACATTAAGGTCACACGCACGGGCAGGCAGTGCACCATGCCTGCCATGGCAATCTACAGTGAGGTACAGCATGAGAGACGATAAGGGACATTATTACTATCCCGACCCTTCCAATAAGCAGGTCCGTGTTTACGTACGCAACGGCCAGCAGTCCATTGAATTTCGCCTGTGGCATCAGGACAGACCCGAAGTGTGGGAACAGCATGAATGGATTCCCATCGAAGTTATCCGCAATGCCGCAGAAATGTATCGGGGCATGGGCCGCGACAGCAATCCCATGGCTCTGTACGACGAAGCTGTGGCGCAGGTGCTGCTGAAAAGCAATTAATCCTCCCGCGCTATGTGCATGGCCTCAGGATGCAGAAAACCGCCTGCATCCTGAAGCTGCGCACAAGGAATTCTTTTTTTCACAATCTCTTGTTTCTTCTGCCTTGCGTCTTACCTTATAAGCATACGATTTCCGAGCAACAGTTCCGCTTCCGCCGGAGAGAATAATGCACGAAGTAAGCCTTGGCCTCAGCATCCGCGACTATCTGACAGGCGAAAACGTAGAGCAGACCACCTACGAAGACCTGCGTCAGGCTCTTGCCCGTATGCTTGTAGAAGAGCTGGAGTATCCCTCCGAATCTCTTGTCCCTAAAGTCTCCGTCCGGTTTCCCGTAAACGGCGAGGAATACTGCCGCACTGTTGATCTTGCAGCACACGATGTCACCGGCGCACCTTTCTTTTTCCTGCTTTTTGTTCCCGGTCAGGTTAATACTTTTGTACGCGAAAGCCTTGCCGCGGCCAGACTGGCTGCCGGCGGACCTGTTCCGCTTATAGCCATCACAGACACGCGTGACGCACTGCTGCTTGAAACAGCCACAGGTACCTGTCTGGGAGAAGGTATGCAGGCTCTGCCGCGACACAAGCACGCCCTGCAACTTGCCGCACAGAATCCCGTCCCCGAGCTGTCAGCGGACAGAATCCTCAAAGAGCGTAAAATACTGCACACCTACAGCGAGTTTATGAAAACATGCTGTGATGAATCCCTATGCATGCTGTAGCACGTTGCTACACGCCGGCGGCGCGCTGCCCTCCCCCCTTGCAGCGCGCCGCCTCTCTTGACAAATATGTCAATCCATGGCCAGATACAGGCAGGTTTGGAATCTGCTGTCTTTACTTCCCGGACATTGCCTCATCGAATCAGATGACATACAAAGAGCCCACAAGCCACCGTCAGAAGTAGCCAGCCTAGGCGTATTGCCGTGTTTTTCCGGAGTGATCCGAAACGGCACTGACACGCCCTGAGCATACAAAAGAACCTCTGTTGTCATAAAAGACCGCTTCTGATGCCATGCATCGGCCGGATGCTGTACCAGTCTTTCATACAGCCCGTTTCCGGAACACGCCGCCCTTGCGTGCGGTTCTGCCGTTGCACAGCACAGGCACGGCACAAAAATGTAAGTTGCAACACCGCCATAGACTGCGGTTCACTGTATCGGAGGCTACATGTCCACCCGCTGGATCAAATCAAACATGCAGGAATTTGCACGGGACGTCATGCGTGAGTTCTGCCTGT
>NZ_JBKEBF010000033.1:0-94473 GCF_047973035.1 Oleidesulfovibrio sp. | reverse complement strand
GTATGAGCCGACGTGGCAACTGCCACGACAACGCGGTTGCAGAAAGCTTCTTTCAACTTCTCAAACGAGAACGAATTAAGCGGAAAACTTACAGAAGCCGGGAAGAGGCCCGGCAGGACGTATTTAATTATATAGAGATGTTCTATAACCCGATTCGCCGCCATGGACACAATGGCAACTTATCTCCAATAAAATTTGAAGAAAAGTTTGTTAGTAAAGTTGGGGGTGTCTAGTAAATTAGTGGCGATTCAGACATCGTCTACACTGTAACACATTTTAATATACTGACTTCTGCGATGAACGGATTATTTACCCCTCTTAGACCTACCGTTTTGCCCCTGCTGACATCAAGGGGGGGATGCTGGCAATTCCACATACCAAGATGTAAATGAAGGAGCCTTCCTTTTCCGAGCATCAATAAGGACTCATATTGTCAACATGCTATGCTTAAAGCTGTGCCTTGGCTTCAACGAGTCGTGAGTATTGTGTAGATGTCCCACACGGCGTTGGCCATCTGAACAACAGAATATTTTTCGGCTACAGCCCTTCTGCCATAGGTGGAGCAGCGCTGCCATAAAGCTTCATCATTGTACAAGTCCATGAGCGCTTCAGCCGCTTGCTCGGCATTAGTCAGGTCGTAGAGCAGACCGTTGCCAGAAACAGCGTCCTCATTGCCAACCACTCGAGAAGCGACCACAGGCAGGCCGTAAGACATCGCCTCTAAAACAGCTAAAGGCAGCCCTTCCCAGCGAGCAGATGAAAAATAGCAAAAACCTTTTTCAAGGTAGCGCCCAGGTTCTGCTGTTGTACCTACAAAGAGGGCAACATCCTCGCCCCATCTTTCAGTAATCTCTCTTTGCAGAGTAGAACGCGCTTCACCGGTGCCTATAAAAACGAATCTGAACTTATCAAGAGCACCTTTCCTTTCCAATGCACATAATACATTAACAATAAATTCAGAATTTTTCTGATAATCAAACCGAGTGATGGTCACGACATCCGATCTGCCTGCTGCAACTCCCTTGTCCACAAGCGTGTTAGGCAAGACAACCCCATTGGGGATAACAGCAAGGCGTTTGAGGGGAACATACCCAAGCGTTCTCAGCAAAGCTCCCTCTCCATCCGAGACAGCGATGCCTCTTGCAGTAAAGAGTCCTGCTAATTTTTCGTAGCAGCCATACACTAATCGCTTTAGTTTGCCGTAAGACCCCACATGCACCCCGTGGTACGTATGTACACAGGGAATCCCCATCAAAACAGCCAAAAGCCGACTATAAAGCCCCGCCCCTTTTCCATGTGAATGAACCAACATAACATTATCACTTCTGACGGCTCTACAAAGCTCAAGTAGGGTGAAAAGTGAAAACGATCTATGAGGAATCGGTATCATCCGGCGTACCGAGGAGAGTTTCGAAATTTTGCTAAAGTATGGAGGTTCATCAGGACAGACAACTATTGCATGGAGGCTATCTGGTGAATGCCGGATTAGCTGATACAGATGCTCAGGCCCACCTCCCCAGTCTGCTCGGACTGAAAGATATAACACTTTAATTTTCATGACTGATTATGCAGCCTTTGAAGAATCTCGAGCACACCATTGTCCCAAGTCTTTGTTTTTGCGTACTTCTGATTGGATGAAGCAGGGGAAAGCGTAACCGCTTCTCGCAATCCCTGCACAAACTCTGCGGAAGAAGACGTAAGGCAGGCGGGTGATGCCAGAAGTTCAAGTTCACGCCACATCACTGAGACTACCGGCAACTTTGCAGCCATATACTCATAAAGCTTAAGAGGGTTAACAGAATCAATGAGCTCAGGGTATTTGTTCACGTTAAAGGGGATCATCCCAACATCAGCATTCCATAAGTATGCCGGAATATCAGCGAAGCTACGCCTGCCTAAAATATGCACATTCGGCAAGTGTCCCAACCGGCTTTTAGCCATTTCACTAGGACCGATAAGTATAAAATTTCCTTCAGGAATATGAGTAGCAGCATTGGCAACCAGATCAAAGTCAAACCATTCAGCCATTGCACCTATATAAAGGAACTTTGGCCCAGATAATGTCTGGTATTCAACAGGAACCGGTTGGTGCTCCCCCGAAACGATATGATCGTAATCTACCCCGTTTGGAACGTGGAGTGTGTTTGTTGCCCCCAGTTCTTCAACATATGTCTTTAACAGGCTTGCGCTATAGATCGTCAAGTCGGCATTACGAGCAATTTTTCGTTCCGCAAACCCATGAATCTCTGTATGCCCCGGAAAGCCGCTGGATTTATCTGCAACTCTAAAGACAGATTTCTTATATTCAAGTATGTCTAATAAAAAATGATACCTCGGTGACTCTAAATACAAAATATCGACTTCTACAAACTCTCTTGTTATAAAAGTCCGCTTCAAGGGCGGAATGCAAAGCCTCCACCAGTGCTGCATGATAGTCCGCGTGTTTGAGATGGGGAAGGTATTAGGAGTAAGTAAAGAAAAAGGAGTTAAGAACTGCACCCCAGACTCAGAATCACGCAAAACAGTCGTCGACCGAAATTTCTGCATAAATTCTGACCTGTTCACACCGAGTGCATGGAAAGGCGACAAAGGATCACTGAGATAGAAAACCTCAAAGCCTAGCGCCCTGAAAGCCTTAGCCAAGTGGTGTGAGCCTACATGGATACAATTTTGCCAGTGGTTAGCCCCTGCAAACAATACCTTGGGCGGTCTACTATTAGGGAACATATCTACTGCTATTTTGTGAAACATAACACTCTACAGTTGGCGAAATATTGCGCACATTGTAATTAGTACTAAATGGAGCAAAGACTGAATGCCGTAGAGATGAAAACCCTACTAATTAGAAATATTAGTCTTTGTTACAGTAACTACACGCTTCTGAATCAAAAATTAAAGTAAATAAAATGTGTTTGCTTGCTGGTGACATTGAAAATCAAAAAAAACAGCACATAACAAAGAGCGATAATTAACGTTTTCATCTCACTGTCCATAAACATAACTTATCAAAAGTTTATGAAGCTCTTTTCGAGCCGAGGGCATTGGATGGATAAAGTCAGACATGACTCCCTTGTCCCAATCCAGAGCACTTGAAAGGTCATAATACTCAATTTGAAGCTCAGCCATTAACTCCCCCATGCGACTCTGGTATTCCTCATGATAACCTTCAGGATAAATATCCGGCGCAGAACTATGTAACGGAGTTGGGGTTGAATAAATGACTAGCCTGATTCCTCTAATATCGCATTGTTCTTTCAAAGCGCTTAAGGCAATGGCAACATCTCCATTAGTGGAAAGAGCTTGGTAAGTGCCTCTATGCAGCCACCGAAATCTTACATTTCGCCCGTTTTCAACATTCTCAGGCAACTCGCCAGTCAAATTTAATCTCTGCCAATGTAAAAAACGAGAAAAAGCCTCATTAGGAGAAACACCCTGCACCAGTTCATACTCAATATATTTTTGCCAATAAGGAGAATCGTACGAGTTCACCCCTAATGCCGTGGAAACCTTGAAAAGAAACTCAGTAAATTGATACCGGTCTTCCGCAAACAAAATCAGCCGAGCATAGTCCCAGAGTCCCAGATCAATTTTACTAGCAGCAGAGTAATCTTTTTCCCAAAGCGAAAGAGAAGAATATTTGTTTAGTTTTTCACCAAGCTGCCCCTTAAATGGAGGTCCAGCCTCCAGCGGCCCGATATTTAACGCCGAAAGTCCCAAAACGATAGTCTCGACACCAGGAGTCTCAAGAATACTGAATGCCTGCCTAAGTCCTACGTAAAGTGAGTTGCCTCCCATTCCAATAGAGCTAGAATAAACATCTCCACCGCTGTAGGAATAGTGAATATGACTGATACCGCGCGTAAACGATGAGCCGACAAACACACACTTTCTCTCTTTTGTAAAAACAGGAGAACTGAATAAATTTGATCTGAAATCGGCAACACTATTGCTGGTTCCTAAAACATCTCGCTCGACACTCAACGCGGTATATAGGCGATGGTCGATTGCACGTTGGTAAAAAAGGGAGAGGGGAACAGCGCATAAAGCAACCCCCAGGAGAAGGCCTGCATGCGACTGCCTTGCAGTATTCCAAAGCATATCGCGGGAGAGAAAGCGAGTTTTTATTAGCTTTTCGACGACCATCTGAGAGTTTGGAAATACCAGAAGGGACATTCCGATTATGATATAGAGCGACTCTTTTATCGACCAATCAAAATCAGGAGTTGGGGACATCAAGCCAAAGTAGATATTTGCAGCGTGCTCAAGGCTTGTTGCACGGAAGAGTACCCACAGTAACGCTACCATCGTAAACGTATATAACGGCAAAAGTGGTCTAAACCATTTTTTGCATACCGTTATATTGTCAGAGATAAATTTCTCCAAACATATTAAAGCGCCATGCAAAGTACCCCAAAGTACAAATGTCCAACCTGCCCCATGCCAGATGCCACTTACAAGCATGACAATTAGGATATTCACATAGTTCCTCAAGCGCCCCCTGCGACTCCCTCCCAGAGGAATATAGACGTAATTTCGCAAGAAACGTGAAAGAGTGATATGCCACCTACGCCAAAAGTCGGTAATGGATACAGATTGGTATGGAGAATTAAAGTTGAAAGGCAAACGGTAGCCGAAAAGCAGACCTAGTCCGATGGCCATATCGGAGTAGCCAGAAAAATCGTAGTATATTTGAAGCGAGTAACTCAATGAGCCTAGAAGTGCATCCGAAAAAGATACAGTGGCTGCTGCTCCAGAATCGAAAATCCTATTGGCAATTGAGCCAAGTGGATCTGCTAAAAAAACCTTTTTGCCAAAGCCAACAAGGAAAAAGGCTACACCTTCTGCAAAAAGAAGAGGGCTATTCTTTTCTTCATATATTTGAGGTACCAAGTCATCCCTATGAACGATAGGGCCGGCAATCAGATGGGGAAAAAATGAGGTAAAAAAGAAAAAATCACGAATTTCCCTACATTTTACCTTAAAGCCAACGAGCTCTCCTTTATGGTACATGTCAATAAAGTATGCAACGATAACAAAGGTATAAAATGAAATCGCGAGGGGCAATTCATGTTTTTCAAAAGGAATACCTACAATACTTCCAACAAAAGCAGAGTATTTGTAATATGCTAAAGGAACTAAAATTAAAGTAATAGCGACAGCCAGTCTGAGTCTCGTTTTTACAGCTCCAGTCCAAATACATAGAGCACTAAAAAGCATAACCCATAAAAAAACCAAAAAAGATTTTTCATTCCAGTAGCGAATGAAAACAAAAGATGAGATTGTCAACAGTATTACATTTTTCCCAGCACCTTTAAACCATGAGGATTCACAAAGTAGAAAAACAACGGGAAGGAAAATAAATATAAACTCAAAATTTGAAAAAAGCATAGTTACAAACTCAACGCCACCAAATACCTATATTACTCGCCACTCCTGCGACAAAATTTCGGGCGCCCACGTACCCCCAACACAAAAAAGGTAGCTGCCATTAAAAAGGACAGCGTAGCAATCACAGGAAGAAAAAAGAAAAATAATGCATAAAGCTTATTGTGAAGAGAAAAAGCATCCATCCCTCGATCAATAAGCGTACGGTTTACAAAAAGCACTGGTATTGCTTCCTTCAACACATATCTGAAAGGGGGAATTTTTGCCAAAAGTGAGGGGGGGGGAAGGATGGCTATAACGTATTCAACCAGTTGGTCATAAGCGACGTAATATTGCTCTATGCGTGCGGGGTACTTTACCTGTCCATGGAACTTAAAGCTTACGTCCTTTCCTGCTCGTAAAAGAGTGCGCACCTCGTGAATATTGAGTTGTTTTTCTTTAACGTCAAAGAATGTTAAATTAAAAGTAGGATCGTAAAGTTTCCAACCACCGTTTTCCCAAACTTCCACGACCACATGAGTGTCATAGCGCGACCCTACCCCGCTAGAGAGCTGTAAAACTCTTGCAGTGCCCCCACTTAAACTTACCACTTCAGCAAAAACTGCGGCCATGTTTCTACACAACAACCCTTGCCCAGTGCGCGCATCAGCTAACATTTGAAAAGGAGTGGGACTGTTATTTTTTTCAACTCGGCCGACTTGATTCATTACCCACTTCATAAGTGCGACATTCTTTTGCGGTTGATCGCCTTGCAACAGTAAGTTTTCCCTCTGTATATCTTTTTTCAGCCAGCCCAGAATCTGTTCTTTTTGTTCAGGTGTTGACTGTGCTTGCCAGATAAAGGTTTGCTGTCCATTATCCACAATCCCGGAAAACTTATTTTGCATGTCAGCGTTCTTAAATAAAAGAACCCCGTATACACTTATAATTAAGCAAGTTACAGAAGTAACAAAAAAAGATATTAAAAGCCTTGTGCGCAACATCAGTCCCCCCTCAAAATCTTACCATATCCAGAAGAGATACCTAAAAAGTTAGCAGCAGTCACTTCAGGGGCTATAGTATCTCCAATCACAATCCTGTAATCTTCGACAGTAACCTTGCGTATGCAAACCATCTGCTTTTTCTTTATCTCCATTGCAACAATTATAGAACTCTCACCATAATCACAGACCCAGCAATCTGTATCTTCATGCATCCAAAAGAGCCCATCAGCCTCAAACCTGTTTTGCTCTCCATCTAGTGAAGCCGGAACAAAGTGCGCAGCTGCCGACCTGTAGGCATTTCTCATTTCAGGAATCGGTGTGTAGAGCCCGGTACCGGGGTCACGTAGAATATCAATTCCATCTATCTGCAGCTCCATAGACAACTTATCATTATGACAATGCCCCCCATTACCATTTTGGCCGTTGGGCCCTGCATTGACGAACAAAAACACCCTGTCCGATCGATAGATATACCAGCCGGCATCGGGGTAGTACGTCCAGGAGCCGCCATCTGTGAGACACTGCGATTGCTCCCCTCCATCTTCGAACAAGACTGTTTCAGAAGCCCCCCCGAGGAGAACTGGGGCTGACCTGAGTTCCGGCTTTAACAAAGACAATTCACTTTCTGAAATTCCTAAACAATGCTCTCGAAGCATGGCACGCACAAGCCTTTCTTCGAATCGAAAGCCACACTTCAGACTTTCAAATGGGAAGAGCCCTCTTGCAGCGCCTACAACGCCACGGTGATCCAGCATATTTTCATCAAAATAGAGGTTGTTGGAAGTCTCGTAAGAAGATGCAATGGAACAGTAACCAGAGAGGTTGTGGTACTTCTTTTCCGCTTCGACAGGTGAAAGCAACGTGCCTGCCGCTGTAAATCTGAAAAATCTACCGGAGTCGTTGTCACCAATTTGGGCAATACAATTGTCTGGCTTTGTGGCAATCACAGTCAAAATTGAGCCTCGGGCCAACTTCTCTAACACCGAAGAGGTAAAAAAGCTGCTGCCAGAGCAAGCTTCGATGGCTTTACCACAAGTTATCCGCCACTGTTCCAAGTCCATCTTGGGAACAGAGGGCAAACATCGCTTTGCAAGAGACTGAAGAGACTTAAGGCGTTCCTGCGGAATACCACACACAAGAGCCACAGAATACACGACCATCTCTAGACTCAACCTATGGTAACTTAGAGAGGCTTCAAAATTGGCACCGTCTGCATAAAACTGTTTATTTATTTCTTTGGTAAGCTGTTCTATTGCAAAGGCGAGCCACGTGTTCGTTACAGGCGTTGACTCAAGTGCCATAGAAGCAAACAGCAAACCACAAACATTCGCCAGATAGTGATTGGAAGTCAGCTCCTCAGACCATTCAAGTGCAGAAACGATGTGCTCACAGTGCCTATACAATGAGACTGCTATTTCATGCTCAAATTCAGCATCTAGAATATCATTTTCACCCAAGCTCTGAAATAGAGTGTACGTCATCGCAATATTAGCAGCTCTGATGCCCACATCCATAGTACACGTCCACTGAGCCCCCACGCGTACGGGATTTGCACTGATAAAATCCAGTAACTGGCTCCGAAATTCTTGCGTATACTGCCTAGACTTTCCGGCATCTAGGCTTTTAAGCCGTATTGCCTCAACACCCATTTGTGGAAGATGCTGCAATCGACCTATCTCCCATGGAACCTTAATATCAACACCTCGATGCAGACCTACTGGCTGGTCAAGATGCCATGCTTTGTCATTATATCTAAAGCCGCTTTTGACATCTCGTTGCCAATCGATAAATGAATAATGAGGATCGCGAATTAAGCTGCGGAGCCGGATACACTCACCGCTATGGGCTGGCGGAAGTGATATTGAGGCATCAACGGCATCATATGAATAGACGTGCCCTTCAACCCCCAGAAAAGGGCCCTGCCCATCCCACTTAACCCAGCCGGAACCGAGTAAGTCGAACCGATGTTCCATATACATGGGGCAAACACGACTCAAAAACGCAAGTTCCTTATCATCGACGGGCAGCATGCTCACATCAAAAAGTGGATTTCCTAAAGAAATCTGAACAGATGGACGTGCCCTGCACAAATCCAGCTTACGCATCACCTTGCTACGAACAGCCGCCGAGGCCAACCTATATGCCTTTCGAACAACAACATGAGGCGGCAGTGTTACAGCTTTCCTGGCGTAATGCCGAACCTTTTTCAGCAGCGGACTACTTATCATGCCATTGTTCCATCAGGGCATTCACAATACGCTCGGTATGTTGTTTCCATGTAAAGGCTTCAACAACCTTTTGACGAGCTTGAGTTCCCAACTGGTATCGAAGCGACTCATTCTCCACAAGCAACTCAAGATTTCTGGCCAAAGAAACGGCATCCCCTGGAATAGCTTTAAGGGCTGTAACGTTGTGCTCCAGAATATCATCCATTTGATCCAGTGCAGAGGCAGCAATAGCTCTGCCCATTGCCATGTATTCAAACAACTTGGTGGGAGATCCGAAAAACTTTGTCCCATCTTCATTAGGAACATGCGGTGCGACAAGAATGTCGCACGCAGCAAGGTACTTGGGGCCTTCATGTTGCGGCACAGTTCCAGTAAAAACGCTTAGCCCCGCAAGGCCTTTTTCTACAAGAAAAGTTTCCGTCTGAGCTTTTGTCAGACCGTCCCCGATATACATAAGGCTTACAGAATTGCGTAATTCTGGCCTGTTGCTGACCATAATATCAAAAGCCTCGGCAAGCTTTTCTGCACCGTGCCACTTGCCAAATGTTCCGATGAAGCCAATAACACATTTTTCCTCTAACCCATAAGCGGACCGTACAGAGCTGCCATCAACATCAGGGTGATACACATCCGGATCAACACCGTTAGGGTTAACCAATAGTTTACGTTCCGAGATACCGCGTTCAACCAACTCATCCTTCAGAGGCTGGCTAACAACGACAATTAAGTCAGCTGCTTCTAAAGAAAGGGTTTCCACCCGCAATGAAAGCTTTTCATTGGGCACCGCGCGCCCCCAGTTTCTGGCAACCCAGACTTCCGAGCCATTATACTCAAGAACAAACGGGACTCTGTGGGTTATCGCTAATTCAGCGCCGCTCCAGTTATCCAGACCGTGCCGCTGATAAATAAACGCAGGTTGCTTCCCCCCCAGCGATGCCCATACCTTCTGTGAAAAGTACCGGCTAAAATGAAAGGCTGCCATTCCACGTAGCGTCCAGCGATCTTTATTATCCGGCAGAATACAAACAGCCTGAATAGTATCGTTAATTGTCGGAACAGGATCGACAGTATAAAAAACAGGAGTAGCAGCAAACGAACCAAGGTTGTTCAAGACGCCGGCAATATGCCCGACAGATCCCCCAGCTTTCAGATTTAAAATGATATCGGGCCGCAGATACGCAACAGGGGCAGTTAGCTCTGGGGGCTGTTTGTCAATTAAACTCTTTGAGGCCTCCAAGCCGGACAGATGAGCATCCAATTCCCGGCGCCAGGCAGGCAACCGCAGAAAATCTTTGGCCAAAGCGAGTCCCATTTTGATGCCAGACCAGAGAGACAGCTGACAAAATCGTCCCCTGAGATCAACCTGAACAACCCGCTTTCCCAACCACAACGCAGCGGTAAAAGCCTGTAAAGGATCTGGTGCTACAGTTATATCGTGTGTATAAAGGATTACGGTTTCGACTTGGCGAAAACGACGTATCCAAGTGCCGTCTTTAATCCAGCCGCGCACAGTATCGGGAAACGCGACAACAGCCTGTTCAACATCGTCACCCAGAATGTTCCCCAACGCCTCGCCCAAGTATGCCCTGTCTACACTATCTGCATGGTAAACAATTATCAGCACTGCCCACCCCTTTCACAAGCTACGAAATAAACTGTTTCCACCACAAGGCAAAGTTATATAGGTACCATGCCTGAGGCCCTGCTCCAGCGTCAAAAAACCTGAAAACTTCATCTTTATCAAAAAAATCAGCCTGATCACAAAAATCAGCCATCTCACGCCGCACATGCTGCCCTAGGCGGTCAAAAAACCACTCATAAACAGGTACACCAAAGCCTTGTTTTTTCCTGTCTACCAACTCATCTGGGATAAGGCCCCGAACTGCTTTCTTCAGCATATGCTTAGGAGTGCCGCCGCCTGTTTTCATAGAAGCGGAAATGGAAAGAGCAAGTTCCACAAACTTATGATCTAAAAATGGAACCCTACATTCGAGACTTACTCCCATGCTCATCTTATCGACGCGCATCAGCAGCAGTTCAGGCAGACGTAAGTTCAGATCCGTATAAGTCATCCAGTGCAAGTCTGATGTATCCCACGCTTTCTGCATAAAATTGTCATGCATAGGCTTGAGTACAGCATCCCACGATGACAAACCGGCAAGCTCGCGCCGCAATGAGGCAGACAGCAGTTTGGGTTTCTGGTGCTCATAAAACGCCTCTGCACCGCTCCAGAAGATGGGCTGTCCCAGCGAGGCACGCTTGAGGTATGCGTATTTTGTGCTGTTGGTTTTACCGAGCGATTCAGCCAAAGAGCAACCAAGGCCTTTGGCAAAGCGAGGCACAGGCAGCCTATTCAGCTTTGCCAGCTTTACGGCGTTGTACCAAGAGGGATACCCGCAGAAAAGCTCATCAGCACCTTCGCCAACCTGGCACACGATGACGCCATTATCTCTGGCGAGCTTTGAAACATAATAAACAGGAACACAGACCGGATCTGCTATGGGTTCATCCTGAAGCCAGACCATACGGCTGACAAAATCAATAAGATCATCCTGGGTGAGTTCCAGTTCAAAATGAGCGGATTTTATATATTCCCCCATCATACGGGCATAATCCAACTCATTCTTATATGACTCGTACTCGCCCTTGTAGCCGATGGAAAACGTTTTGACCGGCCCGCCTTCTCCTTTGGCAAACAAGGCAGAGTTTGTGCTTGAATCAATCCCCCCTGACAGAAATACCCCCACAGGAACGTCGCTGACCTTACGATAACGTACTGCGATCTCAAGTTCTGAAAGTATCCGTTCAGCGATCTGATCTTCAGACAAGGTTGTCATGGGCGAAACATGATCCCAGACATCCCAGAAGCGCTGTTCATAGATTGTCCCGTCAGAATGCACCTCAAGCCAACATCCGCACGGGAGCTTGCGGATACCGTCAAAAAGGGTTTGTGGGGCAGGGGTGGTGAGAAAGGAAAGATAGTGATAAAAGGCTTCGTGATTCACGGCCCGATGCTGTTGCGGGTCTTCGAGCAACGCTTTGATCTCAGATGCGAAAGAAATTCTGCCGTTATGCACTGAATAGTACACGGGTTTTATACCCATACGGTCGCGTACCAGCCACAGCTTTCTTTCCTGAGAGTCCCATATGGCAAACCCAAACATACCCCGAAAACGGTGCACACATTCTTTGCCCCATTGCATGTAAGCCCGTAACAAAACCTCAGTGTCAGAATGCGATGTAACCCATGCTGTGTGCCCCAAGGCCTCAAGCTCTGCCCGGATTTCCGCGTGGTTATATATCTCACCGTTAAAAGTGAGGTGGTAACGCCCGCACGGACTATGCATCGGCTGGCTCGCAGCTTCTGTCAGATCAAGAATTGAGAGCCGTCTGTGCGCCAACCCACAGCGTTTGTCATCTGAAATCCACAAGCCACCGCCGTCAGGCCCCCTGTGGGTCATGACATCACGCATACGTAACAATACTGACTCAGAAATCGAAGCGCCTTCTTTGAAGGAGGCGTATCCTAAAATACCGCACATACCAATCTCTAATCTATTGTTTTTTTTCAAAAATCATCAAATGCTGCATCGCTTTCCGAGACGCTTTCTTCTTAAAAGCTGTCATTAAGCAATACTCCACAACCCAATCCAGAGAGATCGCAACCCTGTCAAAAAAAGGTACTCTTTGCCATAGATTCCTGCGTACTATATTATAGCAATGCCCTTCAATCCAAACTGAGCGCATGCCGTGTTGCTCGAAGGCCTTGCACCACTCATCTAAGCTTAACGGGAAAACATGGGGTGAAGGGTCATTAGACCAAGTTGATTCAATTAGAATGGCTTTCCCGCCAGGCTTTAACACTCTGACGATCTCTTCAATGGCTCGGGACTTCACGTCTGGCGGAGTATGCAACAGAACGGTAATCGAACTGACGACATCTAAAGTTTCGGTCTCGAAAGGTAACTGCTCCACGCTTCCACACAAAGCATGATATCCTAGATTATTGCAACGTGTTACAGCATCTTTTGAAATATCGAGCCCGATAGGGTGTAATCCACGCTTTTTCCAAAATTTCAACCAACGTCCTCTCCCACAGCCAAGATCTAACGTATCACCGCAAAAAGAAAAACCGATATCTCGCAATGCTCTGGCAATTGCAAAACGTTGAATACTGTCGAAAAAGGCATTGAAATACCGCGGCTTATCAGGAAAACAGACGGCAGCCATATCATTCACTGTATCCGAATGAATTTTCTTCCAAAAAAATTGGTACTCTTCTGAAGAAAGCTTATCACCTCCAGACTCGACATCTGATTTTTGAGCTGATGCTGTATAGCACCAGCCAGTCTTCATCTGTTTCATCAAGAAGGATAGCAAGTAGCCAAAAATGTTAAAAAGAGAAGCCCGAAGATCACTGCAAAGCCATATGCGAGGCAACCACCCAGAAGGCTGCAGGTTGATATTAGTGAAACCTGTATTGCTCAAAATGTAGTGCATTTCATCAGGAGCAATAGGATTAATGTGACCATACTTGCGATCATTGTCTTCAAACTGATGAAAACGACCATAAATCAAGAAGTTAGCACGTGAGTACCATGATGTAATATTAGGTGTAGATAAAAAAAGCCAGCCGTTATCCTTCAAGCAACACTTAAGGTCACGAATGTACTGCCAAGGATTTTCAACGTGCTCTATGACTTCAACTCCGATTACAGCATCGAATGTGTTGGCATACCTGTTTAAAAAATTAGTTGTCTGCTCTGGGTCATTAAAGTCAATAGGTTCAAATTTGCTTTTCGCCTTAAAGCCATCTTGTGCTACATCAACAGAAACAACATTATATCCAAGATCACTTAACCGTTGTGAAAGAGCACCTTCGCCACATCCCCAGTCTAAGATGTTACTTCCCCGAGGAATTTTCAGCTCGACAGCCTCGACGATATCATCATGGACTAGGGGATCGGCTTTAATGGCTATTCCACTATAAAACGCGGATTCTTTGGTATTCAGGTATGAAAAGTACACAAAACCCCTCTTGTTGCTTTAGGCTTCTTCACAAATTAAATTTAGCGCACGCGTATAAATACAGCAGGATTGCCTGCCCATACTTCGCCAGAAGGAATGCTTTTAGTTACTATAGAGCCTGCACCTACCACAGAGCCTGCACCAATGGTAGTACCCTTTAATATGCAGCAATTTGCCCCTACCCAGCAGCCGGCTCCAAAAACAATTTTCCCAACAGTTCCCCCTCCCTGCAAAACAACAGGTCCATCACTGTTCTTAAAGGCATGATCTCCTGCCATTATATGGACATTAGGGCCTAGCATTGCATAATCTTCAAACTCAATCTCTCCACCAGGAGCAGCCCCCATCAAGACTCTTGGGCCGATGAACACATTGTCACGGAGAGTAATATGCTCAGCTCCGCGAATATCCCAAGGATACACGACAGTCGAATTTTGCCCGACCCCTTTTAGTTCATTAAACAATTGCTCTTTTTTGTATTGTTGATACTGCGCAACGATACGACGATCAAAAAAATCAAAAAGTGCTCTGGAAATAGCATTCATCATGATGACTCACGAAAAGTAGTTACCCGTTTAGCATCAAATACAAAGTAAAGTACATGCAGCAATGCAACTAGCCCGTAGCTGCATGAAGACGCAATAGCTGCACCAGTTAGGCCGTAAACAGGAAGCAAATAGTAGTTCAAGCACACGTTCAGGGCAACGCCTAGCAAAGCGAAGCCAGAGGGGATCATAGGAGTTCCTTGCTTGTAACAAATGTATCCGCTTATCGGTTTTGCAGAAGCCCATAGGATTATTCCAGGGAGAATGAAGAGAAAAGGCCTTACAGCACCATCAAAGGACACGCCATATAACATAGGTATAAAATAATAGCCTATGATAGCTGCAGCAAGCGAGGCTACAGACATCATCCCCAACAGTACAAATGAAATTTTTGTAGTATACTTCCTAGATTCTTCTCGCTGTAAAGTCGCTATTTTTTTTAAAGACGTGTGTATTACAGCAGAGTCCAAAATAAACATCATTTCTGCTAGTCTTACAGCAACTGTATATACCCCAACACCACCTAGACCACACAGGTACTCCACCATAAAAATGTCTATTTTAAAGTGAAGCGTATTGACCACAGTTCCAACATACGCGACCCCACCCCATTTGATCATAGGTATAAATAATGACATGTCTGGTGCAAAAGAAATATCAACTCTTTGCTTAATGATATACAGCTGTATGCCTAGAACCAATATGCCAACAAAAAGACAAGAGACAATAACCCTTTCAACAGTTAGCCCAAAAGTTACAGCAAGGAGTAGAAAGGAAAGTAGTAGCAAAACAGTGCTGAAAAAATTGACTTTATAAATTTCGAGAGGCTTTCCGAGGCCGACAATTAAATTTGACCAGATCTGCGAGTGAGTTGAAAGATAAGTGGCAACAAGAACGGCAGCAAGTAGCCATAAGTTAACTGTCGCAGGCAACACTGATGGAAAAAAGGAAAGGACTGCGGAAAGTAAAATCAAAAAGAAGGAGGAGGCAAGAAAGGCCATCAATACCGATGAGCTATAGACAACATTAAAGTTAATTTCTTTTGTCGTAAAAAAATAAAATGCCGCACTACTTATGCCTAACATTGAAGCATCAGAAGCAAGCGCAAGAATCGTGTTGTATAAATCAAAAATCCCTTTTTGTTCAGGTCCAAGCGTCCTAGCTATAAACACAGACACCAAAAATCCCACTGCAATAGTAACAAATTGCAGTACATAAATCCGCAAAATTTCTGAACCCTGCCCCTTTATACGAAAAGCCAAGGCACTGAGAAAAGACATATTTTTTACCGATTGCTTTTCAGAGATATCTAAAGCAAAAAAACATTGCGTTGGGTACTATTTAGGAATGCGACTAGCGACTACCAACATATTTGGCGAAAGCCAATCCAAAAGGCGAACCTTTTGTGGAGAATCATATTGCACACGACATTCAAAGCCATATTTGCTCAAAAACGCTGCCAAACTTTTGTAGCTTTTCACATTAATATGCATTTGCTCGTAATAAAGTTGCTTTGCTGATTTTGAAAACCCAGACCACCCTTTAATACAGCTTAGATACCAAAGATAGCACTGCCTAATAAGACTAGTTTCATATCCATTACAAAGAGCAAGAGCGTTGGGGGTATGTATAACAACAACAGCGTCATCTTTACACCATGTAGCGACACACAGAAAAATCTTATCAAGCTCGCTATCAGCAAGATGCTCAGTGACATCATTAAAAACAATAATATCTGCCAAACCAAAATCTATGAATTCATCTGCTGAACAGCATTTAAAAATTACATTACCAATATTATAATTTTTAGCTTTTTCCTGCGCAGCCCGGATGCTTTCTTCTGAGATATCAATCCCAACAAAGTTGCTTTCCGGAAATCTCAATGCCAAATTAAGCAAGAAGTGTGCATGTCCACACCCAATATCGATGACGTTAGCAGCTTCTTTTTCTAGGCTTTTGACAACATATCGATAAGAATATTCACTATAAATATTCATTGGGAAGACCAAGCTATCGTCATTGATAGTCGGCAAAGCAGCCAAATTTTCATAATACTCTCTAGAATAGACTTCCCGAACGTCATAAGAAGACAGAGAAGTTCTATAACTATTAAAAAAATCAGTAAAAACAGATGTTGCCTTAACTGCACCAAGCTTGTCTATCAATGACTGAATCTGCAACTCGCTTACAATCATAACGCTCCATCCTCCGATGAAACAAAGGGATTATTGCATCTCACTAATTAGGGAAAGATAGCTTCCCAAATTCTCATCCGCGAGTGCAGAGTAAAAATCTTTAATTTCAACACTTGTTGCTTCAGAAGAATATAGACATTCTATAACCAATTCTTGCAAACGCTTTTCATCACCAAAGTCGTATGTTTTTACAAAGCGAACCTCACCAGTATTCGTTGCGATCACTGGCGTTCCCTGCAGCAGGGCCTCTATGCGGCAAAGCCCAACACTTTCATGTTGTACATTCCGAATCAGAGCATTTGCTCCTTTAATAATCCGCAAGGCATCCTGATGAGGAACACAAGTGAGCCTAATGATACCTTCATCAACAGCATCGCACTTTACGTTATCGCTCGAAAAGCCACCATCAAGAATAACAAGATTCAAGTCTACTCCTGTAGACCGAATCTTTTTTATGACATCGATCACGCCCTGTACACCATACACTGGAGCAGGTGTACCTACAGTCACTACGTAAGGTTGAGGGAGTGAAAAATGATCCGCAGAGTCCATGCTCACATAACCAAGAGGAAGCGGCAATAAGGATGGAATCACAGTACTCCGAGACAAGTAACAGTGGTTCAACACCCACTCATGTAATGCTTTGCTCACACAAACAATGGAATCAAAAAGAGCTGCATTAGTTTGTGAGAATGTTTTTTGCAAAATGCTGAAGTTACAAAATCTGCTCGGCAGGGTGGCATCATGGAGTACTTTAATCCAATTAATCTTCTTCCCCTTCAAATACCATCGAAACACACGCAACTCCGGGTATTCTAACACTCCGCTGTAAGAATCTATGATAACTGAGTTACGAGAGATTGCCTGCAGCGCTGCAATATAGTTCTCTTTTGTCCCTACATGAATAGATGTTACATGATAACCCTTTGCGCGGAGATTCCACTCCAGCAAGGCATTAAAAACAGCCACCCCCCCATAGGGGGGGGGAAGTGGACCTAATATCACAATTTTCTTTGCTAAGAGCCTCATATTAAGCTCTTGTGAAACTCCCTGCTCCCGCACTAGGCAACTTCCAAAGTAATAGCTGTCGTTTCAACAAGTTCTTCAAATGAGATAGGCCAATGTGCTTGCTGTCCAGTAAGGAACATGCCTATTTCCCTTAACATCTCAAGCTGCCCCTTATCCGGAATAGAGTCAGACAAGCTGGGAACATCAACACCAAAGCCCGTAATATTTTGATAGTTGCTCATTTCTACAGTCTTACCGTCGAAATGCACTTCAAGATGCTCTTTGGGAAGTTTTGAAGAGCCTAACGAGAGGTACTCAATGCTTCCAACAGAACCATCAGAATATTCTACTGTAATGACCTTGTTGTCAGTAGCGGAATAAAAATCTCCAGCAGGATGTAATGACACTGAAGAAAAAGCAACAGCTGCGCCACCAGTAAAGCTTCGCAGCAGGTCTAGGACATGGCAAGCCTCACCGACGATTCTTCCACCACCTTCAGGTCCGTGGGTCCAGTGGTCCATCGGCAGATAACCTGCGTTCATACGGTACCGCATAAAGAGAGGGGATGAGCTTCCGGCAGCAGCCTTTTTGATCGCATCGGCGTACTTTGAAAAACGGCGGTTAAAACCAACAGTCAGCAAAGGTTTTCCTTCTGTGCCTTCCGCATAAAACGCCTTAATTTGTTCTAGTTCTTCAGCAGTGATGCAAAGAGGTTTTTCAACGAGTACATGTTTTCCCGCCTGCAGAGCCTGCATCACCTGTTCACCGTGAAGGTTATGGCGCGTACACAAAACAACCAAATCGACCGCGGGATCAGACAAAACTTGCTGATAATCCGTAGTGGCGTATTCTGCCATATATTGGGTCGCCACAGCCTGAGCATTAGTACCAGTACGGCTGCAGACAGCACGCAACGTAAAAAGCGATTCCAATTTTTTCATATTCGGCAGGTGCATGCCTTGCGCATAGCCGCCCGCCCCTACCAATGCCACACGCACCGGTCCTGATTTGCTATTTCGCTTCATCCCCGGCACAGTCACCGGCTGCATCCGACCAATATTTTGGCTGGAATCAGGCAAAGTTTGTCCGTAATCAAGCAACACCATCATAGGCTTATCGGGGCCGGAGAGTACAGAGTAAGCCGAAATGACGTCGTCAATATCGTATACACCCTGAATCAAAGGTATTACGTCCAGATCACCCGTAGCGATAAGACGGAGGTATTCCGCCATATTACGATTTTCCGTCCAGCGAACATACGCATACGGATAATCGCAGCCCCCTTCTTCATAGGCGGCATCGTACCTGCCCGGGCCGTAGGATGTGGAAATAAGGAAGTCAATTTCCTTCTTATAAATATCATTACGGTCAAAGCCGTCTCCCCACACTCCAACCATGACAAGGCGCCCTTTCTTGCGCGTCAGTGCAAAGGCATCGGACAACACCTTCGACTTGGATGTTGCCGCACAAAATAATACAATATCAGCAAGGTGCCCGCCGGTGTGGCGACTCACTTCAGCAACAACGTCATCTTTGACTGGATTCAGGCACAGCTCAGCGCCGAGACTCGCTGCAAGCTCCAACCTTTTAGGATCAAGGTCTACGGCAATCACACGGGCACCGCTCAAGTGGCACATACGCAGGGCCAGCATTCCCAATATGCCCGCGCCGTAGATAACCACATACTCACCCAAAGCAGGAGCAGCACGGCGAACCCCTTGCATGGCAATGCCACCGAGAGTGACAGTGGCAGCGGCTTGAAAGTCAAGGTTCTCGGGCATGCGCATAACAAGATTGCGAGGAACGTCAATGAACTCAGCATGATTTGCATAACCAGCACCTGCTGCCGCAACGCGGTCTCCCGGACGCAGGTCCTTCACGCCTGCGCCGACAGCTACGACAATGCCTGCTGCGGAGTAGCCGGTAGGAGAACCCGCTTCCAGATGTCCGCGGATTTTTGCAACCGTTTTTTCGACACCTTCAGTCCGCATCATATTCAGTGCCTTGACGACCTTCTGTGGTTGCTCCAAGGCCTGACGGATGAGAGACTTGCCACTTGTCTGTAACCCAGACAACTCTGTTCCCGCTGAAATACAAGAATTCACAACCTTAATCAGAACTCCGCCAGTAGACACGACTGGCGCAGAAATATCCGCAGGAATAACATTCCCTTTCTTAATAAGGGCTTGTTTCATAAAAAATCCTTTTCAAATCACTCAATGTAAGACTGACAACTCGCAACGCCTACGATAAAAAGAGCTATGCCAGCAGACCACACGTATCAATTACAATTCGTTGCAGCAATAAAGTCTGGTTAATATCTTTAAACTGACGATGAGCTACAAGCACTACAACAATGTCAGCCTCGTGCAAAGCTTCATCCAGCGAAACCAGCGAAACATTATTGCAATGCTCAAATTTACGAGGCAATTGTGCTACATGCGGCTCGACAGCAAACAGCTTCAGATTAGGATCCTTAGCCAACTCACTGACAATCTGTAAAGCGGGGCTTTCGCGCAAATCGTCAATATCTGGTTTAAATGAAAGGCCTAGGCAAGCAACTTGCGGAGCTGTAAAGCGTGCGGCTTTTCGTTTTACCTGATTAATAACCCACTCAGGCTTGCCTTCATTAACCTTACGTGCGGTATGAATGAGTTTTGAAGTAGAAGGAGCACTATCAACAATAAACCACGGATCCACAGCTATACAATGCCCTCCCACTCCGGGACCAGGGGTCAGAATATTTACTCTGGGATGATGATTTGCAAGCTTAATGGTTTCCCACACATTAACGTCCAACTCTTCACAAATCAAAGAAAGCTCATTAGCAAAAGCAATATTGACATCGCGGTAGGAGTTTTCTGTCAATTTAACTAGCTCAGCAGTTCTGGCAGTCGTTGTCAAAACAGCACCTTGAACAAACTGTTTATAAAACTGCTCTGCGGCACGAGTGGAAGCCACGTCCACCCCGCCTACAACACGGTCATTATCAACCAGCTCCTGCAAAATTTTGCCGGGCAGGACTCGCTCGGGGCAGTGAGCCACATAGACCTGTTCTCCAGAGCCAAGTCCGGAGGCACAAGGCAGTACAAGGTCAGGTCGTAGAGACGCAACCCACTCGCACACTTTCTCTGTGGTTCCAACAGGACTCGTGGATTCAAGAATAATCAGATTCCCCGGTGCAACATAAGGAGCAATAGCTTCGCTTGCAGCCTTGACGTATGAAAGGTCGGGCTTATGCCCATCTGTGAATGGAGTAGGAACTGCCAGAATGAACACGTCAGCGACATCAGGCGTGGTAGATGCAACCAACTGCCCCGACTGGACAGCAGATTTAACCATAATATCGAGCGAAGGCTCATAAATTAAAATCCTACCGTCCTTAAGAGCAGAGACAACTCCCTCATTCACGTCGACACCGTGAACTTTAAACCCCTTTGTTGCCAGCAAGCTTGCCGTCGGCAAGCCGATGTAGCCTAAACCGACAATACATACTGTCTGCATAAAAAAACTCCATCATGCACAGCAGACAGCTTTTGATGTCCACTTGCTCATTTTTTTGTATCAATATATTACCAAGGCGATCTGATTATATAATGGGAAATACAAAAGGCTTTCTCAGATACATTCTCTCTGCACATCACCAAGAGACTCAAAACATATTTCCGATCCTAAAACAGTGCAACCCGCCAAAGAACACCCGAACTATCCCCCAAAAACAAAATATTTATTGAGGCTTCCTAGTTCAGCATGGCGAGCAAAGCATCACGAATCCTTTGCGAAGCCAGACCGTCGCCATAGGGATTAACAGCTTTTGCCATTCTGTCGTAGTATGTTGAGTCAATTAGCAATTTGCCAACTTCCTCAACTATGTTCTCAGTATTTGTGCCAACAAGCTTAGCGGTGCCAGCGACAACGCCTTCTGGGCGCTCGGTTACATCCCGCATCACCAAAACGGGCTTACCCAAAGCGGGGCCCTCCTCCTGAACTCCTCCAGAGTCAGTGAGAATAATTGATGCCGCATTCATCAAAGCAATAAACGATTTGTATTGCAGAGGCTCTATCAAGATGATCCGCTCTGTTTTTTCCAACTCTTGAGTGACGGGGGCTTTTACGTTGGGATTTAAATGCACAGGGTAAACGACAAACACATCCTCATGCTGCGCTACAATCTCGGACAATGCTCGGCATATGGCCTCGAACCCTTTGCCGAAATTTTCACGCCTATGGCCTGTTACAAGAATAAGCCGTTTTCCTTCCGACAAATTATGCAGGACATCTTCAGGTAAAAGATCGCTATTGGACCCACCATGCTGAAGCATCCAGAACAAGGCATCGATCACAGTGTTGCCTGTCACAAGGATACGGTCTTCTGCAGCATGTTCCCTAAGCAAATTTGACCGTGCTGTTTCTGTAGGAGCAAAGTGCAGATCGGCCACAATACCAGCAACGCGTCTATTTAGTTCTTCAGGAAACGGTGCATCAAGCTGGAAGCTTCTGAGTCCGGCCTCAATATGGCCGACCTTGATTCCTCGGTAAAATGCACAAAGAGACGCAATCATCACAGTTGTTGTATCTCCTTGTACAAGAATACAGTCAGGCATCTCCTGCCCAAGTAAGGCGTCTATTGACTCAAACAACCTTGAGGAAAGAGAGGCAAGGGTTTGTCCCGGACGCATAACTTTTAAGTCAATGTCAGGGACAAGTCCAAAATCTGCAAACGCCTGATATAGCATTTCATGGTGCTGTCCAGAAGAAACAAGGCGCACATCAAATTCCAGATGCTCACGCAGAGCAATCACAACCGGTGCTACCTTAATAGCTTCAGGTCTGGTTCCTGCAAAAATCAAAATGCGCAAAACAGCCTCGCTATCATAAATGTTTCACCAATATTTCGCTGTTGTTAATACAATTGACTCCGCATACCTCAAATTAAGGCAGCCGATCTTCCGTTAAGGCGTGGGATATTGCCAGAAAAGGGGGGGGGAAGCAACTCCTAGAGGTGGTCCCCAAAACGCGGGCAGCTAAGGCGGAGCGGAGACAAACAGAGGGAACATGCCCAAGAGTAAGAGAAATCGTTACTCGGCAGAGTTCAAAGCCAAGGTAGCCAAAGAGGTCTCGAAGGGGGGAAGATAATTCGACACAAGATACTGCAACATTTGATGCTTATTAGAATGTCGCTCAATGGAAAAAGCAGACATTGAAAGGGCTGGTCGGCATTTTCTTCGGCAAGGTCGAGAAACAATCCGCCAATAACGACTTGTAGATCAAAGCACTCCACGCCAAGATGGGGCAGTGGATCGTGGAGCGTAATTGTTAGCCAAAGGCTTTGGTCGTTGAGCCTAGCCCTAAATAGGGGGATGGTCGAGCATGATCACTCCCGGCTCAGCATCGCTAGGCAATGCTGTCTTTCTAACTTTAGCCGCTCCAGTTTCTACTATGAGGAGGCTGGCGAGAGCGGGTTGAATCTGACGCTATGCGTTCGATACATGGAAAAATCATACATGGTGCCCTGAATATGCCTGCCAATAGTCTGAATCGTCACTCATTTACTAGACACCATGATTTTACTAATAAAATTTTCTTCAAATTTCATTTGAAGCAAGTTGCCTTCGTGTCCATGACGGCGAATCGGGTTATAAAACATCTCGATATAATTGAAGACGTCCTACCGCGCCTCTTCCCGACTATAGACGCATCCGCGTTCTAGCCAGAACGGTTTGATTAGTCCCAGCAGCCGCTCATTATCTTTTGGTCTTGGCGACCTGGGCTGCTTGAGCCAGGCGCAAAAGCCACTGCGATGTACATGCAGAGGCGGCACAGGTTTCGAACCGCGAATTCCTTATAATACGCCTGAATAAAGGCATACTTCACAGGGACTCTCTGGGGAAGTATGCGGTGGCCTTTTTTACGATGTCTCGCTCTTCTGTTACCCGCTTTAACTCTGCCTTGAGACGCTTGATCTCGGCTTGTTGGTCGTCAAACTGGACAGCATGAATTCGCCATGGCCATACTTCTTTTTCCACGCATAAAGGCTATGGCTGCTGACTCTTAACCGTTGGGCAACTTCTTGGACGGGATAGCCGTGTTCGGTAGTTTGTCTTACCGCTTCAATTTTGAATTCGTCAGTGCAATGCTTATCATGCATCGTTTTCTCCTGGAATCTCGACTCCATAGCTCAGGAGTGTCTACGAAACAAGTGGCGATTCAGTTTCCTCTTTTTTCATATGCAAAAAGCATCAGGTAGAATTGCTCTCAAAACGCTCACCTCGGACCGGTGAACCTTTCCAAGAAATACGATCCGCTCGCCCTATTTTAATGTAACACTTCGCCACCCTGCATTTGCAGGATAGCGAAGCCTTGTTCGATTACGCATTATTACGGAAGGACTTCCGGCAACGCACAAGCTGCCGCTTGCCTTCGCGCTGCACCCGTCGCTACTGTTATTCGTTCTGAAGCGCCTCAATCAGTGCCCGCAATTCTGCGGAAAGGTTTGCCAAGTCGGAAATAGCAATTGCAGACTGATTCATAGCGGCTGCTGTCTCAGAGGCAATGCGGTTAACTTCATCCGTACCGCGGCTTATCTGCTCGCTTGCAGCAGATTGTTCTTCTGAAGCAGTCGCAATGGAACGGACCTGATCGGCGGTATCTTCTACAAGACCTACTATAACCCTGAGGCTTTCTCCGGACTTGGCAGCAAGGTCAGTCGCTTTTTCAACCACCCTTGCCGCATTATCCATCTCGTTGATGTTCCTGCGGGTACCATCCTGAATAGACTGCACTGCACGTCCGACTTCCTGCGTGGCCTGCATGGTTTTTTCCGCAAGCTTTCGTACTTCATCGGCGACGACAGCAAAACCGCGTCCTGCATCGCCTGCGCGTGCGGCTTCGATGGCGGCATTTAGTGCAAGCAGGTTGGTCTGGTCGGCAATATCAGTAATCACGGTCATAATCTGACCTATGCCTTCCGCATTTTTGCCAAGCTCATCAAGCCCCTGCACCATCTTGCCCGCAGCTTCACTGACGGCATTAATAGACTCTACCACTTCAGCCACAATCTGGCCGCCTTCTTCGGCATTATCACGGGCAACTACGGCACTTTCCGCTGCCCTGCTCGCGTTCTGGGCAACTTCCATAACTGTTGCGTTCATCTCTTCCATGGCTGTTGCAGTTTCACCGGCCCTGTCTCTCTGGACCTCTGTGCCCCTGCTTGATTCTTCTATCTGTGCGGCAAGTTCTTCCGATGAAGAAGTGATCTGCTCTACAATGCCTTCCAGTCTGGCAGCAGCCTGAAGCATACCATCGCGTTTGGCCCTTTCCGCCTGTTCCTTGGCGGCTTGAGCCTCCTGCAACGCAATTTCCGCCTCACGACTTTTTTCTTCGGCTTCTCTGGTCTTATCTTCGGCAGTCGAAATAAGCTCGACCAGATTTTTAACCATTGTGGACAGTGCCGTGTGCAAAGTTAACAACTCTCCGCCAAACCCTTTATCGTCGGGCATAGAGCTGAAATCCCCCGCCGCCACGCCTTTTGCAGCGTCAACAAGACGGTTGATCGGCTTGGAAACACTTCGCGACACAAGCAGCACCATAACCATCATTACAGCCAAGCTAACTAAAGAAATCATGAGACTGACAACCAGAAATTCTTCGGCAGCCTCATTAATCTTTACAGAAGGAAGGGCGACACCCATAACCCACGGGGTTTTTGTGCCGCTAATAAGAACCGGCTCGAAAAGGAAGTAGTATCTTTCTCCATCCAGAGGGGAGACAATTTCAAGAGCATACCGTTTGCCCGCCCCGATGGACTGCATGATTTCAGAGTGATATTTTTCGGGAAAGGCCTTGGTAATATCTTCGCCCACCATGCCGCTGTCGGGGTGTGCAACACAGTAGCCTTTGTTTGACGCAAGAAAAGCAAACCCGGTTCCCAAGGGCTTGATGTTTTCAACCATCGTCTGAAATTCCGCCAGGGTAAAATCTATACCTGCTATCCCCATGAACTTACTATCTTTAAAAATAGGCACGCTTACGGTTGCCATGTTCGTTTTTGCAACCTGAGTATAGTACGGTTCAGTCAGCACAGGGCCACGTGTATCTCTCGGGCTCATGTACCATGCACGTGTATTGGACGGGTCATATTGCCATAAGTCTTCTACTTTCAGCGTTCCGCCTTCTCGCCAGTAGTACGGACCATACTGCCCTTCAGCGCCGTACTGCTTATATCCTACATAGTCAGCATCCCGCCTATCCAAGGCGTTGGGCTCTATTACGACCTGCGTGCCAAAAAACATATCATCAGAAAGCGTGACATCCTTTATCATCTCGTCCGCAATTTCACGATCAACTGATTCGGGGTGCTTTGACATAGCCAGAAAGGTTGCTCCCAGAGCCTTGGACGCATCCAGAGCCTTTTCAATGCTGTTTTTTACCTGATTCCCGTATTTTCCTGCCAACTCTGATGCCATCTGATGCGCCTGATTGGTGGAAATTTCCTGCGTTTTCATTACGCTGAAGGCCGTAAATCCTGAAAAAACAACCACCAGAACCCCGCCAACGCCCAATGCTATTTTTGCACCAATACGCATATCTCTGAACATAAAGCCTCGCTTAACCGTTGATGATGATTGTCTTACG
The DNA here is from genome assembly GCF_047973035.1 of Oleidesulfovibrio sp. Classification (NCBI taxonomy): domain Bacteria; kingdom Pseudomonadati; phylum Thermodesulfobacteriota; class Desulfovibrionia; order Desulfovibrionales; family Desulfovibrionaceae; genus Oleidesulfovibrio; species Oleidesulfovibrio sp. Next base: position 68,467 of record NZ_JBKEBF010000033.1, on the reverse strand, counting down.
GCGCAAAGGAGTACGGCATTATTAACCGTGAACCGGGCTGACCATCTTCAGGATAACACAGGTTATGCGCGGCAAAGATTATTTTCATGCTCTCCCGACCCGCCCTTGAAGGAACCTCCTCATAATGACGAGCGCCAGCACATCGCTATCAATTGGGTCGGGTTCAAAAAAAGCATGCGGCACCCCGGAGTAAAACCGGAGTGCCGCACTTGTTTCGGCCCTGCTACACCGCTCTCATCCAAATAGATGCGGCCTCTCACCTGACTACATCTACAGAGGAGCAATTGTCATGGCCCTAACAGGCCAGATCAAAACGGTCGAGATTCATAACCTTATTCCATGCAGCCACGAAGTCAGTCACAAACTTTTCCTGAGAATCTTTACTGCCGTAGACTTCCGCAATGGCGCGCAGCTGCGAATTGGAGCCGAACACCAGATCAATGCGCGAACCTGTCCACTTCAGTTCACCGGTTTTACGGTCGCGTCCTTCAAAAAGTTCAGCTTCTTCTGATGTCGGCGTCCACACAGTGTCCATATCCAGCAGGTTGACGAAAAAGTCGTTGCTCAGAGCTTCCGGCCTGCTGGTAAAGACACCATGCTGCGACTGACCGTAGTTGGCATTCAGAACACGCAAGCCGCCTACAAGCACTGTCATCTCCGGCGCAGTCAACGTCATCAGCTGCGCTTTGTCTACCAGCAGTTCTTCTGCCGTTACGGAATACTTCGCTTTCAGATAGTTGCGGAATCCGTCAGCCTTAGGCTCCAGCACCGCAAAGGAGTAATCATCAGTCTGCTGCTGCGAAGCATCGGTGCGTCCGGGAGTAAAGGGCACAGTAATATCATATCCGGCGTTTTTCGCTCCCTGTTCAATACCCGCGCAGCCACCCAGCACGATCAGATCGGCAAGTGAAACCTGCCTTCCACCGGCTTGCGAAGCGTTAAACTCATCGCGGATGCTTTCAAGCTTTTGCAGCACCTTATGCAACTGTTCAGGCTGATTCACTTCCCAGTCTTTTTGCGGGGCAAGACGCAAGCGCGCACCGTTGGCTCCACCGCGTTTGTCCGAGCCGCGGAACGTAAAGGCGGACGACCACGCGGTATACACAAGCTGCGATACAGTCAGGCCGGATTGCAGCACTCCGGCTTTAAGGGCTGTGATGTCCTGTGTACTGATAAGAGGGTGGGATACGGGAGGAATCGGGTCCTGCCAGATCAGCTCTTCTGCAGGCACCATAGTGCCCAGATACCGCGAGCGCGGCCCCATGTCACGGTGGGTCAGCTTAAACCACGCCCGTGCAAACGTATCGGCAAACTCTTGCGGGTTTGCCAGATAATGACGGGCAATAGGCTCATAGACAGGGTCAAAACGCAACGCAAGGTCCGCCGTAGTCATCATGGGGCGCAGCTTTTTGGAAGGATCGTGGGCATCCACAACCATATCTTCATCTTCCACATCTTTTGCCAGCCACTGATGTGCTCCGGCAGGACTTTTCACCAATTCCCACTCATACTTGAAAAGAACCTTCAGGTAGCCCATATCCCAGGTTGTGGGGTTGGGCTTCCATGCACCTTCGATACCGCTGCCGATGGTGTCACCCGCTTTGCCGCTGCCATAGCTGCTTTTCCAGCCCAGGCCCTGCTCTTCCAGTCCGGCACCTTCCGGTTCCGGCCCCACATGCGCGGCATCACCGGCGCCATGACACTTCCCGAAGGTATGCCCGCCTGCTACCAGAGCCACCGTCTCTTCATCATTCATGGCCATACGGGCAAAGGTTTCACGCACATCTACCGCAGAAGCAAGCGGATCAGGGTTACCGTTCGGCCCTTCGGGGTTCACATATATCAGGCCCATCTGTACGGCAGCCAATGGATTATCCAGCTTTCTGTTACCCTTATAGCGGACATCACCCAGCCACGTATCTTCAGAGCCCCAGTAAATATCTTCTTCCGGTTCCCAAACATCCTCGCGCCCGCCGGCAAATCCGAAGGGCTCCAGCCCCATGGACTCAATAGCGCAGGTGCCTGCGAAAATCAGAAGGTCGGCCCACGATATTTTACGGCCATATTTTTGCTTAACGGGCCACAGCAGCCTGCGGGCCTTATCCAGATTGACGTTATCAGGCCAGCTGTTCAGCGGTGCAAGACGCTGGCTGCCGGACCCAGCACCACCACGTCCGTCACCTACGCGATACGTTCCGGCACTATGCCACGCCATACGGATAAACAACGGGCCATAATGCCCATAATCTGCAGGCCACCAATCCTGAGAATCGGTCATCAGTTCCATGAGATCGTCTTTCAGGGCCTCAAGGTCGAGTTTTTTAAACTCTTCGGAATAGCAAAAAGCCTCGCCCAGCGGGTTTGACTTGGAAGAATGCTGATGCAGAATATGAAGGTTAAGCTGACCGGGCCACCAGTCCCGATTAGAAGTACCGCCACCGGCCACCTGTCGTTCTGTCCTGCCTGTCACAGGGCACTTATTACCGTTACTCATAAGGAATTCTCCTGACTATCAGTAGTGTTAACCTGCCCCCTTATCCTGCAACGCTTCGCTGTTGCAGCAACAGCGATTTATCCTTCCGATTCGTACAACTATAGTAATCATCATGCATTACATGCATATTTATGCAGCCTCTGCCATAACAAGTGTATTAACGCATGACGCTGAAAAACAGCAGATATGTATAATAGCACACTGTCAATTTTAAAGTCACCTGCAAAATTAAGTTTGCACAATATTACTATAAAAACCATCAAACTACAGTCCAACATTCTAATTATTAACTCAAAAACAAACTACGGATACCAACTTTAATATTCACACCACACCTTTATTGCACAAGTGTGCAATAAATACACATACGAAGACGGCAATCCGCGTCCTGATTTTATATCCAGCAGCACACAACGCTTCCATAGCGCAACGTATTGCAATAAAAATAAGATAAATACCTTCCCCGGGGGGGGGGAAAACACAATGTCTGCGGCAGACAAAAAACTGCAACCAACATATTAAGCGCAACATGTTGGTAACGCGACAGACACAATCCGTCTCCAACGCTAATGTTATAATTTTACAGCCTGAAATGCTGTGCGAAGAACAAGCCACATGACCGCTGGGCAAAAAAATATAATCTGGCTATACAGGAAAAACAGTACGACAACCTCTCGTAATGCCTATAAAATATCACAAAACGAAAGTTGACGTTTCCTATGGTTTCGAAATCGAAAAAACTTTGACAAACCAACAAAGAAAAGTAACTTTACGGCGTCAAACGGCCTCTGTTTTCTTTATATCTGAATTCACAGGAGAAACACATGAAGAAAGGACTATTGCTCGCCCTTTGCCTGACTCTTTTCAGTGCATCTATGGCTTTTGCTGCTGACGACTACAAACTGGTTCTTAAACTGAGCCACGTATTCAGCCCGGCAGAACAACTTACAAAGTCGATGGATGCTGTTGCCGAAAGCATCTACGAAAAGACCGACGGCGCGATCGAAATCCAGACCTTTCCTCAGGCACAGCTGCCTGCCTACAAAGAAGGTGTGGAGCAGGTTGTACGCGGTGCCAAGTTTATCTCTGTAGAAGACCCTTCCTTCATCGGCGACTACGTGCCTGATTTCAAAGCACTGTACGCTCCCATGCTGTACCGCAGCTTTGACGAGTACGTAGAACTGACCCGCCGCGACATCGTAAAGCAGATGATGGCCAAAGCCGAAGAACAGGGCATCAAAATTCTTGCCCTTGATTACATTTACGGTTTCAGAAACCTGATCACCAAAAAAGTTATCACCACTCCTGCTGACCTTAACGGCATGAAGATCAGAACCCCCGGTTCCAAGTCGTACATCGACACTCTGACCGCTATGGGCGCCACCGCCACCCCTCTTCCCTGGGGCGAAACCCTGTCTGCAGTGCAGCAGGGCGTTGTTGACGGTCTCGAAGGTTCCGAGTTCACCAACCTCGGCACCAAAGTGTACGAAGGTCCCACCAAGAACGTAGCCACCACCCGTCACATTCTGGGTACCTGCGGCGTATACATTTCCACCAAGGTATGGAATGAAATGCCCGAAAAGTACCGCGCAATCGTGCAGGAAGAGTTCACCAAGGGCGCCAACGACATGGTCAGCCTGCTGAAGTCCCAGCACGGCGACGTGGTAAAAGAACTTGAGTCCTACGGCGTAAAGTTCAACGAAGTTGACGGCGATGCATTCCGCAAGGCTCTTGCTCCGCTGTATCAGGAAGGCCCCGGCATGACCCCCGGCGTTTTCGATGCCATCTTTGGCGAACTGGATTCCATGAGAAAGTAAGTAAAAACAGGACGCACGGTGCCTGCACCGTGCGTCCTTATTGTGCCTTGCGACACAGGCGTGTTACGCGCTACCGGCCTGTACACAGACAGCTGCTGCTTTGCTGCCCGTAACCGTACAGGTAATACCTGAAGCCACCTGTTCGTTTCTGCAAGGTTCAGGTCGGCCTGACGGCTGACCCGCCTGACCCGTCAGGCTTTTTTATTTATTCAGTAATTTTTGCTCTGGCAGGCAGGGTCCGGCAGATGTCCAGCAACTACACAATGCTGGCAGATGCCTTTTGCGTTTCGGGCAATTGTTCCGACCGCATAGCACCCTGCAAGGGGAAATGATGCAACAGCTGAAACAAGCACTCATCCGAGATATCGACATTTACCTGAGCGGTGCGTTTCTTTCGCTTACTGTTCTGGTGGTTATCGTCAACGTTATCTTACGTTACCTCTTTCAGGGGGGGCTATTCTGGGTAGAAGAAGTGGCTACGACTTCCTTCATCTGGAGTGTTTTTCTTGGTTCATCAGCAGCGTACCGCTACAACATGCATATCGGTATCGACCTGATTACCAAGCTGTTCCCCAGGCACATCCAACAGTTGGTTGCAATTGCGGTTACTCTGCTTATGACCGTAATCAACGGCTACGTGGTGTACCTGAGCTTGCTTTTCATCCAGGCCAACAGCCTTAAGCGCACGCCTGTTCTGGATGTTCCAGCCATTTATGTGAATGTCGCCATTACAGTCGGGTTCGGACTTATCACCTTCCATACGCTGCGTTTTCTTGTCCGCGACGTGCGGGAATTTCTGGCATCCAGACAGCACCAAGCACCTGTGACGACGGGAGAATAAAGGTACCGATATGTCCATTTTTCCCATTATCGTCGTTATGGTGCTGTATTTTTCCAGCATTCCCATTGCGTTTGCACTGATTGCGGCGGCCCTTGCTTATTTCACCTTCGGTGACGTAGGTACTCCGCCAGACCTGATTCTGCAAAAGTTCATCACGTCCGCATCTTCGTTCCCGCTGCTGGCTGTTCCCTTCTTCATCATGCTGGGCGAAATCATGAACTACTCCGGCATCAGCTCCAGACTGATGAAGGTTGCAGATGTTCTGACCGGTCACATGAAAGGCGGCCTTGCGCAGGTAAACGTTGTGCTCAGCACACTGATGGGCGGCATCTCGGGTTCTGCAAACGCAGACGCCGCAATGCAGTCTAAAATTCTTGTTCCCGAAATGACAAAACGCGGCTACAGCAACGCATTCTCCACTGCTGTCACGGCTGCTTCCTCCGCCATTGCACCGGTCATTCCACCCGGTATCAACCTTATCATCTATGCGCTTATCGCGCAGGCATCCGTAGCCGACATGTTCATCGGCGGCTATGTTCCCGGCCTGCTTATGTGTCTGGCGCTGATGGCTGTGGTCAGCATTATTTCGCGCAAACGCGGGTACAAATCCGGCAGAGACAAAATGGCCTCGCCCAAGGAAATCACCATCCAGCTGTGGGAATCCATCTGGGCCATGCTGCTGCCTCTGGGCATCATCATGGGCATCCGCTTCGGGGTGTTCACTCCTACAGAGGCAGGAGCCATTGCCGTGCTGCTGGCAACCATCATCGGTGCGTTTTTCTATAAGGAACTGAAGTGGCGGCATGTGCCCATCATCCTGAAGAACACCGTACTAGCCACCAGTGCCGTTGTCCTTATTATCGTGGCCGCATCCGTTTTCGGTCAGTATATGAGCTGGGAACGTATTCCTTACATGCTTACCAAGAGTCTGATGACCTTTGCAGAGTCTCCTTGGATGATGCTGATGCTGATCAACATCTTCCTGCTGGCTCTGGGTATGTTCCTTGAAGGCGGCGCGGTACTCATCATTGTTGCTCCGCTGCTGGTGCCTGTCGCCAAAACAATGGGCATCGACATCGTACACTTCGGCCTCATCATGATTGTCAACATTATGATCGGCGGCATCACGCCCCCGTTCGGTTCCATGATGTTCACCACATGCTCCATCACCAACGTGAGCATCGGCAGCTTCATCAAAGAAATCTGGCCGTTCATTCTGGCACTGCTGGGAGTTCTGCTGATAGTTACCTACATACCTTCGGTAGTTATGTTCCTGCCGAACATGTTCTAACAGTAAGCACCGCTATTTTAGCACCACACAAAAACAAACCGCCCCGGCAAGACCTGCTTGCCGGGGCGGTTTTATTTAAAGTGTCGGCGCTAATCTACCGCTTCAAAACGAACCGACGATGTCATCTCGCCCATTTCCGGCAGTTCCGGATAACTCACTGTAATAGACGACTCATGGTATTCACAGAAAAAATCTTCGGCGTTCCACAACGTCATGCTTTCCAGCTTTATTACATTCATTTTTTTGTCAGGAACCGAGACCAGCGACAAATCAAACCCCTCACGGCTTGTCATGTCCATAACATAACGGACCCCGTTACGAACTGTATACCCCTTCAATGTCGAGTATGTGCCGTTACGACCGTCCTCTCCTACGACCATCCCCGATCTCTCATAAACTGACATTGCGAAATCATCACCACTTTTAACAGGCGTAGTTACAAACCGCGGGAACAGTGCCTGCGTCACTTCAACCAGTAAATACATTTGCTCAAAATTCAGCTTCACAGCATCCTGCTTCAGGTCGGCGCTAGGTGTGGTGAGTTGGGTAGTCCCTTCAACAGGCCATCCGTAGGCGTCTGAAATAGCGTAAGCCTCTACTAAGGGAACAAGCGAGGTAAGATGCACTCCATCGGCTACAAACTCTGTCACCTGCACTTGCCAAATAAAAACATTATTCTTCTGACTGATGGAATACGTTGCATAAGCTGTCCCCTTAGTGGACACGCCCTCATTGGTAACGTCAATATCTACCCGAAACTTTTTCCCGGCAACAGGCTTTATCTTGGGGGTTATGGGCACTTCAATTCTCTCAACAGGATACCCTGCAACATCCACTGTAGATGTTTTCCGGGCAGCACATCCCATTGTAAAAACGCAAAGCACAGCAATCAACACATGACCAAAAGACCTTACGCGCCTCTTCCTCATATGTTTTTTGTTTAATATTAAATTTTCCTCATTTGAATAACATTACACTGAAACTATACTATTATACCACACCAATACATGACTTATTAACAGCGTAACATGGTATATATTTAAAAAACAACTACAGAGAAACAATAGACAAAAAACTTCCTCAGTAATATTAAACGCACACTGATATTATCTAACAAATAAAACATAATGCACCTCATTTGCCAAGCCTTATATAGCTACAGGTCGTGTCGATTATGCAATCGCCTGCTTCGAAAACGAAATTACACAAGAATATACCTCATTATTATCAACCACCTTTTTGAATTGGAAAAAGTCAACCCCAAAAACAAAAAAACACTATTTTTTATTTCATTATCATAAAAAAAGCTTCCCATCGCATACCCATTTCTATATATGGAATTGCAAAATAGAGCCTTTGGGGAGTTTTAAAATGCATATTGAAGAGCAAAATACTATTGGACAAACACAAATGAATGAGACACCTCAACATATAGCTGCAAATAACGATCCAGCACCTCTTTTTGAGTTTACAGGAACAGGCAAGTCACTGTTTTTCATGCACCTTGTAAATGGACTTTTCATTGCACTGACAATGGGCATTTACAGCTTCTGGGCAACTACTAAAATCCGCAAATACTTCTGGTCCAATACCCTGGTTCAGGGCGAACCTCTGGAATATACGGGCACAGGGCGCCAACTGGCGCTTGGTTTTGTTGTCGGCATCCTGATTCTGGTGCTGATTTCGGCGCTCATCGTGCCCATGGACCTTATTTTCGGGCCTCCCGCCAGCGCCGTTACCGGTGCCGTAATATTCTTTGTGTTCATGCCCTACGCCATGTATCGCAGCCTGCGGTACCGGCTGGCACACACAAGACTGCACAGCATTCCCTTCGGGCTAGACGGTTCCCCCATGAAGTTCGCAGGCCGCACCATTCTTCGTTCTCTCATTGCTATTCTGAGCCTCGGGCTTATGGGGCCGTGGGCATATGCCAAGATTACGCAAGACATCATGAGCAACATCCGGTATGGCGACAAGCCGTTTACTTTCACCGGTAGCACCATGAAGCTCGTGAAAGCGTCCATCCTGCCTTACCTGATGATGTACGCGCCCGTAGTGGCTTATTTAGTGTTTCTCGCTGCACTCCTCACTATCCCGGGACTCCTCGGCATGGTAGCAGGCAATGAAGCAGTGATCATACTTTCCATCATCGCTATTTTCGTAACTGCCACAGCGGGCACCCTTATCTGGCGCTGCCGCATGCTGCACTGGATGGCAGAAGGCACAAGCTTCGGCAATGCGTCGTTCACCTGCTCCATCAAGCCGGCGGCACTGTTGTGGGCTATCGTCAAATTTGTCCTGCTTACGGTACTGACATTCGGTATCGGGTTTGCATGGGCATCTGTGGGCCTGCAAAAATTCTTTGCAAAACAGTTCGGCCTGTCCGGCGACCTGAACTTTGCTGAAGTGCACCGCGGTGCTCATCAGCAGGAAACCACAGGCGACGGCATCGCGCAGGCCTTTGACTTTGATCTTGCAGTGTAGGTACCTTGCGCTCCATGCAATTTACCGCTCGCTACAATGACGGCCAGACCCCTGAATCCGTCGAAATAACATTACAGCTTACCGGCGGGTATCTGGTCGCACAAAATAGCGACCAGATACCCCGCTGGGCTCTTGCCGATATTGACCCTGTGGACAATTGGGGCGAACGCCCCCTGCGTCTGAAACTGCACCCCGACAACTACGAGCGTATCACCATAGCGCCGCAAGCAGACACGGACGAACTTGTCCGGCAGATACGGGCGCACCGCGGCATACGGCTGTCCATGCCCAGCAAATTCAGCATGGCTCTTATCTCCATTATGCTGGTACTTGTGGTGTGGATAGGCTTTTTCGGCTCACAGACAATACGATTCGTTGCCACCAACCTGCCAGAGTCCGTTGAAAAACAACTGGGCGAACAATCCATGCGAGTTATAGTGCCCATGCTTTCGCAAGGTCGCTCTCCCATGTGGTGCAGCTCGGAACAGGGCGACAGCGCTCTTGCACACATGCAGGCAGAGCTGCTTACAGAGCAGGACAACCAACTGTATACTGTGAAAGTTCTTTACAGTGACGTGAATAATGCCCTTGCCCTGCCCGGCGGCACTGTCATTCTGACCAGCACCTTGCTTAACGGGTTACAGAGCCCGGAAGAACTTTCAGGCATACTTGCCCATGAAAGGCAGCATATTATCGAGCATCACGGCACCAGCAGCTATATCCGCAACATGGCTTTTGACCTGCTCTTGAATATGTTTGCGGGTGACAGCGATGCGCTGGAACTTATCGGCGGCAGTGCTCAGGCGCTTATTCTGCTCAATTATTCACGCGAAGATGAAACCGCAGCGGACACTGGTGCGGCCATAGCCCTGCATCGGGCTGGTATACCTGTTTCCGGCCTGCAGAACTTTCTCAGCCGCACAGTCCATTCAAAAGAATCAGACGTGCCCGACTTTTTGCGGGCACTGGAAAGTTACCTTTCCACACATCCGGATATCCCCCGCCGTGTACATGACCTGCAGGTGGAATATGTTGGCCTGGGTCCTGTACCAGTCAGGCAAACCCCGATTACTGCAGTCCAGTGGGCCAGCATTAAAAATATCTGCATGTCCGGCATGAGCACGGCAGAGTAACTTTTTCATCTTTCAAAGGCCCGTACCCTTCCGGTTGCGGGCCTTTTTTGTATACTTGAAAAAACACAAGTCAGTTCGAGCCTCAGCCATCCCATGCCAAACCGTGCGCAAGAATAATATGCTCAACATGACATAAGAATAAATATACAGTCCCACACTAAGACGTTCTGCATGGTAAAAGCATTACGCATGCGGAAAGGTCCGGAGGTTAATATGTCCAAAAAGACACAACAACCAGTTATGCGGCTGCATCTGTGGCTGGAGCAGGCAGACGGCGTACTCTTTGGTCAGGGACGCCTGCAGTTGCTGGAATATATTGAGCAGGCTGGTTCCATCAATGCGGCGGCCAAGCGCCTTGGCATGTCGTACAGAGCTGCATGGGGTAAAATCAAAGCTTCAGAAGAAGCTCTCGGCTTCAAATTGCTGGAGCAGCCGGAGGGCCGCCGCTCCGGTTGCAGACTAAGCGATGCCGCCCGTATGCTTATGGAAGGCTACCGCAACTGGCTGGAAGAAGTGGAAGCCATAGCTCTGGAACGGGCAGAAAAACATCTGGGCTATACGCCGGAACAATTCCTCAACCGCAACGGCGCCTGCGCACTGCCTGCTAAAAGTGCGAATCCTAAACCCTCGCAGAATCCTGCAAAAACATCCCGCCAGACCATCGGGGCCACTCACTGATTTTCACCCGCGCAGGATACGTGCGCCCATGAATATGTTAATAATAACATATCAATATAATTCAATTTTCGTTGACCAAAATGTTTTATTCATGGCATCGGTTGAATAGTATGCGGCGTGTGGAATGCGCCGTGCCATTGCAACCGTAAAAGGAGGCCGAGGACATGAATTGCACCCGGCGAGGATTCCTGAAGCTGACAGGCGCGGGCGTAGCCTGCATCTCTCTGAGTCAGCTTGGCTTCAGTCTGAAAGAGGCAAAGGCATATGCCACCTCTTTAAAGATTGAAGGGGCAAAGGAAGTCATCACCATATGCCCGTTCTGTTCGGTCAGCTGCCACATCATCGCGTACGTGAAAAACGGCAAGCTGATCAGCACGGAAGGCGATCCGGATCATCCGGTCAACGAAGGCTCACTGTGCGCCAAGGGCGCTGCGCTTCTTTCCATGTCGCGCAACCACCACAGGCTGCTCAAACCCAAGTACCGCGCGCCTCACAGCGACAAGTGGGAAGAAAAAGAGTGGGGCTGGACGCTGGAGCAAATCGCACGGCGCATCAAAGACACCCGCGACAAAGAAATCATTCTTGAAAACAACAAAGGGCAGAAGGTCAACCGCCTCGAATCCATGTTCCTGTTGGGCACATCCCACGCGGACAATGAAGAGTGCGCCCTTCTGCACCAGGCAATGCGTGGCCTCGGTGTCGTCCATATGGACCACCAGGCGCGTATCTGACACAGCGCAACTGTAGCGGCTCTGGGAGAGTCGTTCGGACGCGGTGCGATGACCAACCATTGGATCGACATCAAAAATGCCGATTCAATCCTTATCATCGGCAGCAATGCTGCCGAACACCACCCCATCTCGTTCAAGTGGGTTCTGCAGGCCAAGGACAAAGGCGCCACGGTCATGCACGTAGACCCCAAGTTCTCGCGTACTTCGGCACGGTCGGACTTCCATGTACCGATCCGCTCCGGCACCGATATCGCGTTTATGGGCGGGATGATCAACTACATTCTGGAAAACGAAACATACTTCAAACAGTACGTTCTTGATTATACCAACGCCTCGTTCATCGTAGGCGATGAGTATAACTTCAAAGACGGCCTGTTCAGCGGATATGACGTTCATACCCGCTCGTATGACCGCAGCAAGTGGAAATTTGCCACCAACGCCGACGGCACGCCCAAGCGTGACCCTTCGCTGAAGAACCCCCGTTGCGTTTTCCGCCTGATGCGCGAACACTACTCGCGCTACACCCTTGATAACGTTTCGTCCGTAACAGGCGTTACCAAGGAAAATCTGCGTAAGGTATACGAAAACTTCACTGCCACCGGTAAGCCGGAAAAAGCAGGCACCATCATGTACGCCCTTGGCTGGACTCAGCATACCGTAGGCGTGCAGAACATCCGCAGTGCCGCCATTGTGCAGCTGCTGCTGGGCAATATCGGTGTGGCCGGCGGCGGCATCAACGCCCTGCGCGGCGAGCCTAACGTACAGGGATCCACTGACCACTGTCTGCTGTACCATATCATCCCCGGCTACATGGCCATGCCCATGGCCGACTGGCAGACGTATGAAGAATACAACAAGGCCAACACGCCGGTTTCCGCCGACCCCCAAAGCGCAAACTGGTGGCAGAACAAGCCCAAATACCTCACCAGTCTGCTCAAAGGCTGGTTCGGTGATGCGGCTACGCCTGAAAACGGCTTCTGTTACGGCCTGCTGCCGAAGATCGAAAAAGGCGCCGACCATTCGTACATGTTCCTGTTTGACAGAATGTACAAAGGCGAAATCACCGGCGGCTTCATCATCGGCCTGAACCCCATGAACAGCGTACCCAACACCAACAAGGTACGTAAGGCGCTGGATAATCTTGACTGGCTGGTCACCGCCGAACTGCACCACTCCGAAACCACGGATAACTGGCGCAGACCCGGTGTTGATCCTAAAGACATCAAGACTGAAGTATTCCTGCTGCCCTCTGCGCACCGTGTGGAAAAAGACGGTACCGTCAGCAACAGCGGACGCTGGCTGGCATGGCACCACAAGGCCATTGAGCCGGAAGGTGAAGCCCGCTCGTTCGGCGGCATGTTTGTGCCCATGATTGAAGAAGTGCGCAAACTGTACCGCAAAGAAGGCGGCATCCTGCCTGAAGCAGTGCTGAACCTGAACTGGCCTACAGAATACGATCCTGAAGAGTGGACCCGCCGCATCAACGGCTTCTTCCTTAAAGACACCACCGTCAAAGGAAAGCTGTACAAAAAAGGCCAGCTGGTACCTTCGTTTGTATCACTGGCGGATGACGGCAGCACATCTTCGCTCAACTGGTTGTACACCGGCAGCTACACGGAAGAAGACGGTAACAAGTCTAAACGCCGTGACCCCAGCCAGACCCCCATGCAGGCTAAAATCGGCCTGTATCCCAACTGGTCGTGGTGCTGGCCGGTCAACCGCCGCATTCTGTACAACCGCGCCTCCGTTGATGCCAACGGTATGCCGTGGAGCCCGGAAAAAGCCGTTATCAAATGGAACGGCAAGAAGTGGGAAGGCGACGTACCTGACGGCGGCTGGCCGCCCATGGCAACAGGCAAGGGCAAAAACCCGTTCATCATGAGCAAGGAAGGGTTCGCGCAGCTTTACGGCACAGGCCGTATGGACGGGCCGTTCTCCGAGCATTACGAGCCGGTGGAAACTCCCATCGATTCGCATCCGTTCTCAAAGCAGCTCAGCAGTCCTGTATACAAGTTCGTGGCAAGCGACATGGACAAACTGGCCAAGCCGGCAGACCCGCGCTACCCCCATGTTCTGACAACATACAGCCTGACCGAGCACTGGTGCGGCGGCGGTGAAACCCGTAACGTGCCTAACCTGCTTGAAACCGAACCTCAGCTGTATGTGGAAATGAGCCCCGAACTGGCAGAAGAAAAAGGCATCGCCAACGGCGATGGAGTGATTCTGGAAAGTGCCCGCGGCAGGGTAGAGGCTATCGCCATGGTGACGGTGCGTATCCGCCCGTTCACCGTAAAGGGGAAAACGGTCCATCTGGTGGGCATGCCGTTCTGCTTCGGCTGGACGACTCCCGGCACGGGCGACTCGACCAACAGGCTTACGCCCTCGGTCGGCGACCCCAACACCAGCATACCGGAATACAAAGCTTGCTGCGTCAATATCCGTAAGGCAGACAAGCTGACCGAAATAGCCCGATAGCCCAATGAGCGGAAGGCCGCGCCACAGCGGCCCCGCCAAGGAGTCATGACATGTCAAAAGCCATATTCATAGACACCACCCGCTGCACGGCGTGCCGCGGCTGTCAGCTCGCCTGCAAGGAATGGTACGAGCTGCCCGCCAACCATACGCGCCAGACAGGCAGCCACCAGAATCCGCCGGATCTGAACCCCAACAACTACAAACTGGTGCGCTTCAGCGAGCATATGATCGACGACCGCGTGGTCTGGTATTTCTTCCCCGACCAGTGCCGTCATTGCGTGGTTCCGCCCTGCGCGGACATCGCCAACATGAGCGTGGAAGGTGCCTTTTATCACGATGAAGAAACCGGTGCAGTCATTGCCACCGAAAAAAGTAAACAGCTCAGCCCCGATGACTTCGAAGCTGTGCGCGAGGCATGTCCTTACAACATCCCCCGCCGCGACGAAGAAAGCGGGCTGGTACAAAAATGCGTGATGTGCTTTGACCGCATCAAAGCCGGTATGGAGCCTAACTGCGTAAAAGCATGCCCCACCGGCACCATGAACTTCGGCGATCGTGAAGATATGCTGAAGCTGGCCAAAGAGCGTCTTGCAAAGGTACGCAAGGAACATCCCAACGCCCTGCTGGCAGACCCCGATGATGTAAACGTCATCTTCCTGCTGGCCGACGATCCCGAGCGTTACCACGAGTACAGCGTGGCACAGGCTGCCCCCATGAGCCGCAAACGCATGTTTGCCTCGCTCAAGCGGCCTTTCACCGCCATGACTGAAAACAGCTAAACACAAACCGCTGCCCGGAAGGCCGCACCTTGCGGCCTTCCGGCTCATATCGGAGCGATGAATGTCTCAGTCCCGCCAATCTGTCAGTGCTACTCTTGATGCCATTGCGTCCCGCCGTCCTGCCCTGCATACGATTCTGACAGCCTTCGAGCCGCTTTTAAGCGCCCGTGCAGAGCTGCCGGAACAGCTTGCCGATATGCTGAAAAAAGCAACAGCACCGCTGCCGCAGCTCAACACGAAAAGGCTGGGACATGGTGTTCCCGTTATGGCGGACGCTCCGGCAGAATGGGCCGCACCGCTGCTGCGCAAGGCTGCAATAACGCTTATCCCCATAATCACCGACAACGAAGAACTGGCCCCGTATAAAACGTCACTGACCAAGGCATTCAAAGCAGAAGACACCCCTCTTGCAGAGCTGTTTTCCGCCTTTATCGGCGGCAACGCGACGGGCATTGAGCGCATGGCGAAAGAGCAGGAGATTCCCGCAGCCGTCCTTGCCTTTGCTGCCGGCACTGTCATAGGTCCCGTGCTGGCTGCCTATGCAAAAACACAGCTGTCTGACGCCGACATGGCAGTCTGGCGCGAGGGCACCTGTCCGGTATGCGGTTCGTTCCCTTCAATCGCTTTTCTGGAGCGGCGTGACCCGAACCAGTCTGAATTTCTTGCCGGCGGCGGTGGCAAAAAGCACCTGCATTGCTCGCTGTGTTCGTACGAGTGGCAGTTCCGCCGCGGCGCATGTCCTTCGTGCGGTAACGAGGATGCAGGGGCGCTTGAATACCTGCGTGACAGAGACACTCCCTGGGAGCGCATTGATCTGTGCCGCAAATGCAACACGTACTGCCCCGGCATAGACCTGCGTGAAGTCGCGGCAACCCCGCACATGGATGCCGCAGCTCTGGGCATGTTACATCTTGATCTGGTAGCCTCGCGCGAAGGGCTTATGCCCCTTGCCCCTTCGTTCTGGAACACTTTTGAAAAAGAATAGCTGCGAACTTTCACCTGTACGGAAAGCCATGCACACCAAACACCGACGCATCACACGGCTGAATCCTGACGGCAGCATGTTTTCAGATGATGACATCATCATCGAGTCCCCGTTGGAAATCGTAGTCAACGGAGTAGCATGGGCAGCGCTTATGCGAACCCCCGGCGACGATGAAGCGCTGACTCTGGGCTATTGTCATACAGAAGGTCTGCTGCGCCGCGGAGAAGCGTATCAGCTTTGCCGGACTGAATTGCCGGATGGCACTACCCGCATGTTACTGACCATAGAAGGCGGCAAAGAACGCACGGAAAAAATGATGCGCGGACGGGGAGTGCGTATGGGATTTTCCTGCTGCGGCAACCGCAATGCCGTGAGTGCAGATGAATTGATACGTCCCATGAAACCCGTACCGATGCCTGTCTCGATACCTGCTCCGGCATCCGGTTCAGTGCAAGATCAAAGTGCGGCACCGGCTCCACAGAGTATTTCAGGACGTATAGCGGCACAAAATCAGCTTACAGCAGGCACCCCGTGCAATCGCAATACTCTTCCAGTTGCGGACCGCCTGACGAAAAAGGCTGAAACAATTTCCATGTCCGAATCATCCCTGCAGCCAGCTTCCCGCCCATGCCAGCGGGCGGGCGGGAAGCTCGGGCATGGTCCGCGCCGTTACTCCACCATGTCCTTTACCCTGCCGGTGCCGGGCGGGCCCGCAGAAATCCGGCTGAAGCGCGGAAACAACGCGCAACAAGATGCATCCGCAACATGGAGCGCTTCATGTTCGTCTGCGCCTACCGGCGACATCAGCGAAACAGGCGCCGGTGGGCACCATACAGATATTGCAGGGTATGCCGCAGAGTCTGCGGACGATTTTTCCATCCCGCCCCAGAAGCTGAACGCCCTTCTACGCGAGGCAGAAGGGTATCAGGCGTTATTCAGCCGCACCGGCGGCACGCATTTTTGCGCACTGTACGATGCAGACCTGAATATGCTGGCTTTTGCGGAAGACACGGGCAGACATAATGCGCTGGATAAAGCGGCGGGGCAGGCCGTCATGCAGAACGCGGCAGACAAAATCCGGCTGGTGCTGCTCTCATCACGGTTAAGCTTTGAGATGGTACAAAAATCGCTGGCGTTGCGCGCCCGCGTTGTGGCCGGCATTTCCGCGGTGACCAGCAAAGGCGTTGAACTGGCAGATGCATCCGGCATCACGCTGGTAGGCTTTCTGCGTAACGGCAGAATGAACATCTATACACACGAGCGCCGCATGATATCGACGCAGCACTCCCCCTGTCACACTGCTGCCGCGGGCAAGCCATACTCCATCGGATAGCACGCACACATCTATTCAAGGAAACCAACGTAGTATACCAGTGCCCGTCCTGAAGTAAGTTGATGGTTTTTAGATTGTCCAGGTCAGAGGGTAATCACCCCTGCTCAGAAACTGAGAATGGCTGCATGGCCTCTGCTTTTCACCCTTTTTAACAATGGGAGGATTACCTGAGTAGCCCATTTTATATGCGTATTCCGGCGTGCTCATATTCAGGCTAAAGATGAGAGAGCTCCGTATTACAGGTTCCGACCGACTCGTCCATAACGGTCTTCAATCCACCGCAGCTCTTGTATGACGCAAAAAGAAACTCTTGCTCCGGAGCGCCATTCATCCACCCAGCCAAGGCGTTTTGATGACAATCTTACCCATCAATCATGGGACAAAGCATTCCTGCCTTACGCAACCTCTCTTGATAGATAACCGATGCGTACTGAAGCCCTCTGACTGAGTGGTGGGTTGTCTCGTTAGCCGTCAAACGATTTCCGGCAGCCTCGGATATCATTCACACCGACCGAACGTCGGCTACGTTCCGGCGTTATACGGTATGCAGCACCACTGAAAGCGGCTTGAAAGAAAATTCTGCCAAGGCGTCTTTCACTCCTGCCGCAGCAACATCCTGCCCTGCTCCGGCATCACAGGATGCAATGCCCATTTGTTCCGCGTCAGACACCGCCATCAGGGCGCATAATTGCGTACCGTCATTACAGGCACCCATCACCTCCACCATCACACCGGAACTGCGTACCTGCGTTATACGGGCCGAAAGCCTGTTGGAGCACGGTTGCCCATCAACGCTTTTCAGAGGCTCAAAAGCAGGCAGCCGCGACTCTGATAAGTCCGGCGCACAAGGCGCCGCGGCATAGGCAAAGGCAACTTCACCATGCAAATCAGCCGCTACGGCCGATGAGTCTGCTGGCTGCGACTGTCCGCCAAACGCAGAGGGCTGCGCACCAGCCGTTGTCATAGCTGATGCTTCATCAGGCCAAACCTGCTCTACTACCGGCATGCTCTCCTTTAGGCCTGTAGCGAGCTGCGTACGTCTGTCGCCCATATGTTCCTGCGGACTCCGGAGGCTGTGGGGTGCGGCTGCACTGGCATGCCAGTGCAGCCGCACATCGACATACGGCGCTTTCACAGTGGCCCCTACGGGGCTCCCTTCCTCCAGCTCTAATGCTCGTAAGCTCTCCATAGTAATAAGCGCCGAAATTTCATGCCCGCCGACAGTACAAAAGCTGACTTCCGCCATAATGGAATCAGTCCGGATTCCTGTCACATGGCCTTTAAAACTGTTTCGCGCACTGCTGCGTTCGCCTGCATCCATGGCAAGCCTGCGCACGATGGTCCGCATATCACCGGATGAGTATGACTGGAGCACGGCGGTCAGGTCAGCCGAGGCCTGCCCCAACACTTCACGCACAACCGCCAGCGGCACCCCGCTACGCAACAGTTCAACGGCTCTGGTATTCCGTATCACTCGGGGGTTTGCCAGATCTCGCGGAATGCCTGCCTCATCGGCTCTGGCATAAAAAACACGTCTGGCGTAGCCCTGATCGACCTTAAACGGCAGGCTACCAAGCGCCGTTCCGGCAGGCCCGTCCAGAAGGCGCTCAATTTCGCGGCAAAGAGCACGCGGTAATGGCAGCTCACGCTGCTTGCCGTTATGCCCGAAGCGCACAGTACACGCCTGCATGGAAAGGTCTTTCTGTACGTGCAAAGCTTGCACTTCGCCCAATCTGGCCCCGCTATGCCGCAGCAGCTGAAAAAGCAGCCACATCCGGCCACGCGAAACCATCGCCTGCGCGGTGCCTGCCTCTGCACGCCATGCGGCAAAAGCCCGTTCAAGCGCCATCAGCTGCCCTGCTTCAAGCAGCTTTACCCCCTGAGGCACGGTAAACAGCGAATGCGGCGCAAGGTGCGCAGAACGCCCCTTCCGGGGGGCAGGAGACGGGCGAACGGTGTGGTCGGAAGAGGCCATTTGCTTTCCTGTATATTTCCGGTCACGGATTCTCATTTTTTCGTGACTTGATTGGCAGCTGCCAACCAGCTGCGTATCAGCATACTTGCGGTAAATATATACTCACATTCCCGTCTTTGCATCAAGGAGGAACTTGCCATGTTATCACGCTTTTTCAAAATGATAGGCCGTACCTTTATTGCCAGCTGTCTGATTTGTCTTTCACTTTCCACGGCACAGGCGCAGGATCTGATGATTGCTCAGGCCGCCAACTTCATGCCTGCCATGCAGGAAATCCTGCCCGCGTTTGAAGCCGCCACAGGCATCAAAGGACAGGCTGTCTACACCTCTACCGGCAAGCTGTACGCCCAGATTGCAAATGGTGCCCCTTTTGACGTGTTCCTTGCTGCAGACCAGAAGCGCCCTGACAAACTCCATGCCGAAGGTCTGGCATCCAAGCCTTTTATTTACGCTAAAGGCAAAGTCGTACTGTGGCTTCCCCGAAACGATGCTCAATTTGCAGACTGGCAAACATGCATTAACAGCCCTGAAATTCAGCGAATTGCGGTGGCAAACCCTGAATCGGCACCATACGGCACTGCCGCAGTCGCCGCGCTGAACAAAGCCGGACTGTTTGATACTGTCAGCCCGCGCATTGCCTATGCTCAGTCCATTGCGCAGGTATTTCAATTTGCATCTTCCGGCGCAGCCGATGCCGGTTTCTGCGCGTTGTCATCCACACTGACGGAACAAGGGCGCAAGGGTACTACCATTCCGGTACCGGAAGCCCCCGCAGTCATTCAGGCAGCCTGCATTCTGACCAACGCACCCAACCCTGACGCGGCAGCAAAATTTGTCGAGTTTCTGGCAACGCCGGAAGTAGCAGCCATCAAAGCAAAATACGGATACGAATAGTATGTTCGAAGGGGTTTCCGCCATTTCCGGCCCGTTGTACCTGTCGATAAAGCTGGCTTTTTTCACCACGCTTTTCATTCCCCTGGTGGCGTTGCCGCTGGCATGGCTGTTCGCTTTCCGGCGGTTTCGCGGCAAGAGTCTGGCAGAAGCGTTCGTGGCCTTGCCCATGGTGCTGCCGCCTACAGTGCTTGGCTTCTGGCTGCTTATAGTCATGGGGCCTAACGGATTCATCGGGCAGGCATGGGACGCAGCTTTCGGCCAGCGGCTGATTTTCAGCTTTCCGGCAATATTGCTGGCGTCCATCGTGTACAATATGCCTTTTGCGGTGCAGCCCCTGCGCGCCACATTCGAAAAAATGGATCACCGCCTGCTGGAATGTTCTGCCGTACTCGGACTCACTCCGTTACAGGCATTCCGGCGGGTGGTTCTGCCCAACAGCCTGCCCGGACTTGCAGCGTCCTCCGTACTGGTTTTTGCGCACAGCCTTGGCGAATTCGGCGTTATTCTGATGGTCGGCGGCAGCATGCCCGGCTCTACAAAAGTCGCCTCCATTGCCATTTACGAAGCAGTGGAAGCCCTGCGCTACGATGATGCATTCTTGTTATGCCTTGCTCTGGTGCCCGCCAGCTTCATTGTACTGCTGGCGGTAAACAGAATGAACAGGAGCCTGCAATGACTCTGACAGCACGTATCTGCAAAGCCTTGCCTCATTATACTCTGGACGTGGAGCTGGAGTGCCCCTGCGGGCATCTTACGGCCATTGTAGGCCCTTCCGGTGCCGGTAAGACAACGCTTATCCGCTGCCTTGCAGGTCTGGAGGCCCCTGACAGCGGCACAGTGGCCCTGAACAATATTGTCTGGTGCGACACGGCAAAACACAAAAGCATTCCGGTCCGTCATCGCAAGCTGGGATTTGTCTTTCAGGATTATCCGTTATTCCCGCATCTGGATGTGTTGGGCAATGTGGCCTTTGCCACGGGAGACAAAAAGGCAGCACAGATGCTGCTGGAGCGACTGGGAATAGGCCATCTGGCGAAGCAGAAGCCCTCGAGCGTATCAGGCGGTGAAAAGCAGAGAGTGGCTATGTGTCAGGCTCTGGCGCGCAAGCCGTCCTTACTGTTGTTGGACGAGCCTTTTTCCGCTCTTGATGTGGATACACGACGCAGCCTGCGCCTGATCATGCTGGATTTGAAAGCCGAACTGAACATCCCTATCGTTCACGTCACGCATGATCTGGAAGAAGCTGCACTGCTGGGCGACTCCATATTAGCCGTTAACGCAGGTAAGGCCGATGAAAAATGGCTGTGGCGCAACATGCCTACCCGCGTGCAGAGATTGTACGAACCGGAAAGGCGCACGGCAGAATCCGGCAGTACGCCTTTGCGCCGGAAAGCGCCCCTTCTGTTTATAGAGCCTGCCGCCAGCGAAGCCTGACGGCTCAAAGCCTGCGGTAACAGAAGCATGTCGAAGTCGTTGAGCTTCCGAAAACAGCTCTAGAAGGCCCTGCTACAATAACCATAATCAGGCTGATGATAACAGTACGGCGAATGACAGTTCCATGGACAATATAAATTGTGAGTATTCCCGATTTGAAGCTGCTTACTTTTGAATAAAGTATGAATCATTTTTGCTGAACGATCATCACATGCAATTACAAAACGTATACTTTCAGGCGGCTATGCTGCGGTAATTTCCTGTATCAGTTGTTGATTTGCGGCTTGACAAACAGACGCAGAACACTATTTTGCGCGAGCCCAAATCAAATTACATGCACAAATGCATGTATGCTTTTATACTGATGCATCATATACGGAGACCACACCTTGAAGCGCATAATATTGTACACGATTACTGCATTCATACTTATTTTTACCGGGCAGGCCATGGCCGGAGACTGGAAACGCCTTGGCGAAAGAACTGTCAATAAAAGCAGGGACTACGACGAAATACACGTAAACGACTTTAAGAAATACGATTATATCAAGCTCAAAGTGCGTAATACAGGCGTTGAGTTTCGCAACGTGACAGTCGTATTCGGCAACGGGGAGCGCTTTAAGATTCCTGTTCGCAAATTTATCCCCAAAAACGGCGAAACAATCGCCTGGGGTCTGCCGCGTGGTGACAGATTCATCCGCAAGATTGTTATGAACTATAAAACTCGCTACGGCGCTGACGAACGCGCCAAGGTTACGGTTTACGGCAAACGCAGCTAGTACCGGCCTGAGACCTGCTTTGTGCTTCTGCCCTTGTCCGAAAGATTTACAGCTCCGGCGACAAAGCGAAGAAGCGCGGCATGGATGCGCATACAAAAAAACTTTTCCGGCACGTCACTATGCGGGAGCACAAAATGCTTCTGCCGGTGGACAGTTTGGCGCCATAGACAACTAACAGTGGAGCCTTATACCCGAATCAGGCATCGCATCTCCGCCATTGTGCGGGTACATAAAAAGGGCCGGAGCATTGTGCTCCGGCCCTTCATGCTAATCATGCAAAACAATGTTAAAAAACGCTTTGTACAAAAGCAGATATCAGCACGTTATGGTGCAAATGCCCATAAACCGTGTGTACGCTGACTACAAATATATATTTAAAACAATCGAGTCAGGCAAAACAAGCCATACCACGCCACATACATTGTGCCATCATAAGGGTGATGCCAAAGGCCGCAAGCACGCCGGACATGCGCGGACAGCCTGCAGCACCGGCCGGAGACAACCCGGCTTATTCTGCGGCAGATTGTGACACAGATTCTTTCTGTCCCCGTTTTATCAGATCGGCAAATAGGTCGTTAAATCTGCGCTGTGCCACTTCTTCCACAGATTTCTGCAATGCTTCATAGGCTTCAAGAAAAGCCTGACCTTCAAATGAAAGATCGTAGCCTGACTTGTTACCCCCGCGTTTGATCAACACGTTTGTTCCCAGACGTTCTTCAATCTTGCGTATCCTGCCCCATGCAGCCCGATACGACATACCTAAAGCTTTAGCCGCAC
The DNA here is from genome assembly GCF_047973035.1 of Oleidesulfovibrio sp. Classification (NCBI taxonomy): domain Bacteria; kingdom Pseudomonadati; phylum Thermodesulfobacteriota; class Desulfovibrionia; order Desulfovibrionales; family Desulfovibrionaceae; genus Oleidesulfovibrio; species Oleidesulfovibrio sp. The sequence continues at coordinate 45,567 of NZ_JBKEBF010000033.1, read as the reverse complement.
CCGCCAGCGAACCTGTCTGGTCCACTCCCCGGAGAAGGGCGGCGCTTCCCATGCCGAATGCATTCTTGCCGCCCATATCAATCCACAACTTCATTTTAAGCTGAGGCACCTGTCTGCACATCTCTTCCCTCCAACTTTAAAGGTAGGCGGTTCCCCCTTAAAATTCTTTATACATTCCTACCACCCACAGGGATTCTTTCCAAGCATCCTGTTTCAGCTTTCATTATTGACTGCCTGAACAGCATGGAAAGAACGTGGCTATATGACTCAAACAGCCTGTTACAGTGTATCAAAACGAAACACACCCTTTTGATAGCTGTTATAGCCGCTCACACCGCCTTCGCGTGTCATATAGACACAGTCTTTAATAATCCGCGGAGCCAAGCTACACAGTTCTATAAACACTATAAAACACCTAACATGCCGTCAAATAAGAATGTATAATTTTGGCCCGATCCTTGCCTTAAGGATGACAACACTAATGATCGCGGCAAAGCCCATATTTTTGCCACCAACACACAAACGGTAAGGATGGAGAACATTATGGCAGTACGTGAAGAAGTTTACGGCTTTTTTATTCCCAGTGTTACTTTGATGGGTATTGGCAGCCACAAAGAAATTCCCGCCAAAATTAAAGCACTGGGCGGCAAAAAGCCTCTGCTCGTAACTGACAAAGGGATCACCAAAGTCGGCCTGACCGAAAAAATCGTCAAGCTGCTTAAAGACAGCAAGATGGATTGCGTTGTTTACGACGAAACCATTCCCAACCCCACCGACGAAAACGTTCACGCCGGTGTTGAAGTATACAAAAAGAACAAGTGCGATTCTCTGATCACTCTGGGCGGCGGCAGCTCCCACGACTGCGGTAAGGGTATCGGCCTTGTTATCGCCAACGGCGGCAAGATTCATGACTTTGAAGGCGTGGACAAGTCCACCAAGCCCATGCCCCCTTACGTGGCAGTAAACACCACCGCGGGTACCGCTTCTGAAATGACCCGTTTCTGCATTATCACCGACACCTCCCGCAAGGTTAAAATGGCTATCGTTGACTGGCGTGTAACCCCCGGTATCGCTGTTGACGATCCGCTGCTGATGATGGGTATGCCCCCCGCACTGACCGCGGCTACCGGCATGGATGCTCTGACTCACGCTGTTGAAGCATACGTTTCCACCATTGCTACCCCCATGACCGACGCCTGCGCCGAAAAAGCCATCAAGCTGATTTTCAAGCATCTGCGCGCTGCCGTTGCAAACGGACAGGACGTGGAGGCCCGCGAAGGCATGTGCTACGCACAGTACCTTGCCGGTATGGCTTTCAACAACGCCAGCCTTGGTCACGTTCACGCCATGGCCCACCAGCTGGGCGGCTTCTATGATCTGCCCCACGGCGAGTGCAACGCCATCCTGCTGCCCCACGTAGAGCGTTACAACCTGATCGCCAAGGTTGAACGTTTTGCTGAAATGGCTCAGTGGATGGGTGAAAACACCGAAGGCCTGAGCCCCCGCGCAGCAGCCGAAAAGAGCTTGGACGCCATCCGTCAGCTGTCTGCCGACGTAGGTATCCCCTCCGGCCTTGTCGAGCTGGGCAAGCGCTACGGCAAGGACGTAAAGGAAGCCGATATCGCAATCATGACCGCCAACGCACAGAAAGATGCCTGCGGTCTTACCAACCCCCGTTGCCCCACCGATGCCGATGTTGCGGCCATCTACAAGGCAGCCCTGTAAGAACGACTACTCCCGCGGGGAAGGAAGCCCTTCCTTCCCCGCGCCCTGCATATCTGCAGAACACTACCGCCGGAGCGTGCATAGCTCCGGCGGCCATATAAAAGAGGATGCTTCAGATTTCTACAGTCGGGTGAACGCCGTTTTCTGTCTTTAGCGCTGGCGGATCAGCCTTTGTTATCAACCGGCAGAACCTCAACGAGACCTGCAACTCCGTACGATTCTGCATTCCGGTTGACCACAAAACTGTATCCGCTATGCGCTGAGGTCAGACAGGCGTAGTAAACGCAACGCGTTTTAACATGAGGCCGTAAAGGACAAATTCATGCCCCTACAGGCGGGGCACAGACGGGTTGGACACCCGCCTGCTGCAGCATCTGCGAGATCTCCAGTCGGTTATGGTATATTCCCTCGCAATGCCGCAACGCCCCGCCGCCCGGCCTCATCCCAGCGCATACGCCTTGCATCATCGTCATCCGCATCACTCCCTTGCAGCTCGGCATAATGGTCGCCTTTCCCGACTGCCTGAAGCAATCAGCATGATTCAACACACTTTTCGCCCGATGTCTGCAAGGCTGACACAGTGGTAACTGCTTGTCCGGCATACTCGCTCGCAGACCTTCCAGTCATCCTTCCCCGGACAACGAACAGCAAATATCATCACCACGCAGACACATGCATAGGCAAAGCGACGGGCAGAGCCCGCGGAGCGCAATAACAAAAAGCAGCGGTAAACTACCTTGATAACGCAATACTGGCGTCAACTACCTGTAACTACAGTTTTAAAGATTACAGCGCCGTGAGTGATGCGGTGCCGCGGGTACATCATCCCTGCCTGCGGCACCGTCATGTTCCGGCATCACATTCAGGCAGGCCGCCAGCCAAGGAGAGCCGCCGATGCTGTACGATGAATTCGACTGGTTAGACACCGGAGTAAACAGCCCTTCGGAATGGCAGGCACCCGCAGCAGCACAGCGCAGCACATCAATTCTGCATGACGAGGCAGCATTTATGCGACTGCCCGTTTCCACACTTCTGGCTTCGGATATTTTTCAGGCCGTGTACGCCCGCAAGCGCATCCATGCTCAGAAGGTGCGCATAACCACCACAGACCCTACCCGCAGCATCAGCTATACAGGTGAACGGCTGGATCAGTTTGACCTTGATGTTCTGCTGGCGAGCCTTGGCAGCTCGGCCCTCGCCGGTATGCAATCCGGCAGATGCGCGGCCATGCGGCTTGGCGGTATCGCGCGTGCCATGAACCGCACAGACGATGACGCAGTCAGGCACAAGGTAGGCATGAGCCTGTACCGCATGGCCGCAGGTCTGCTGGAAATTTCCAGCGGCAAACGCAGCTACACTCTTCGCCTTATCAACAGGTTGTTACTTGATCTTGAAGAAGGTCGTTGCGTGGTGGAATTCACCCCGCAGGTAATGGCTGCATTCCGCGAGCTGCCGGATATGCACAGCTTCACCCGCAGCCGCTTTGCTCTGGACGTACATTCACTGGCCCGCTGGATGCACGGTATTGTGCACGTCAGCAGTGAAGTGTGCATTCCTTACGAGCAGCTGCTCAGGTTGTCAGGCAACGCCGCCGCAAGGCCCGATGCGTTCAGCGCCACAGCCAGACGTTTGCAGATAGGCAGTGCATTGCCGCTGCAACAGAAAGACAACTGGGGAATAATTATCACCAGACATGGATAGCGACTCGGCGTAATCCATGAAATGACGCTCCGTGCCGTCAGGCAGAAAACAAAGAATATAGGAAGAGGAAGGGCCCATCATGCGGCTCTGCCACCTGACAATACGGTTTCAGGATTTCAGCCCTGTCGGAAACACTTCTATCGCGTTTCCTTTACGATGCTTGGCAACGTACATTGCTTTATCCGCCAGTTGCACCAGACCTTCCGCATCAAGGTCTGCTTTCGGAAACCGCACAGAAATCCCGACAGAAAGACTTACACAAAACTCTCTGGCAACCGGAGCAAAAATTTTAAGTAATCGTTCCGCTGCAATGATTGCTTCTTTAGAGTTGCTACGGGGCATAATAACGCAGAATTCGTCCCCCCCGTATCGACTGAGAATGTCTTCAGTACGGAATGTCTGCCGCAACGCATCAGCAATAGCCATAATAAGCATATCGCCATCTCGGTGCCCGCGCGTATCGTTGACCTTTTTAAAGCCATCCACATCTATATAAAGAAAAGAGAGCACCCCGCCTGTCCGCTCTGACCGTGCAATTTCGCGGTGCAGCTCTTCATACATGCTGGAAACGTTAAAAAGCCCTGTCATGCTGTCACTGCGCGCCCGCTCCTCCAGCTGGCGCGTCCGCTGTGCGACAAGCTTTTCCAACCCCTGCGCATACTTTTCCAACTGTTTTTTGCTGCGCAGCACATCATCTATCAGCCCCTGAATATATGTATCGAACACCAGTGACAAATCGAACATCATCACCCGTTCCAATACAAATACGGCTTGTGCAAGCGCGCTACAGTCGGTCCCGTATTGTTTTCGCAAAGTCTGTTGTAACAATTCAAACAACCTGAGCACGGCAGCGATATACAGTTTTGGCGGCACACCTTTTCTTTTATGCGCAAGCCCGATACGCAAGCGGGACTGAGCATATGCCATATCATACTGTCCATCAAAAAGCTGCAGAACATAACTTTTCAGTGCCGCATCCAGATGGTTAAAGCCCCTCTTGCCTCCGACAATTTTCACTATTTCTGCATCTTCCAGCAAGCCGTCACAAAATACGGAAATAATAGTATCAAGCTCACGCACAATGACCGATCTGGAGGCTGTCAGAACTGTGGTCGCTGGACCGGAAATAGACATCGCCCTCAAACGACGCTCTAATTCTTCCTGATCCATGCCAAATTGCTTGCCTAATCGGTGAGTTGCCGGTCGCATATTTCGCTCGCTTGCTAAAATTTCATCCTCTCTTTTTTACCCTGCTAAGCATAATCACTGTAATGATTTACCTATGCAAAAAATCTAACGGCTACGTTTGCAACAGAATAATTTTAGACACTATGAATAATGCACCCGATTAGTAACATCACCTCCTCTTTCGCCCGTCCCTGCTACACAACGCGTAAAAGACCTCTCCACACCATAGCCCTTCTATGCCCGAAAAAGAGAGCCTCCGCCCTAAGGCGGAGGCTCAATCTATAGTTCTCGCACCGTCTTTAACCCGCTGCGGCGCGCTACAGGGCTAATGAACCACCGAGTCGTCAAGGTGATAAATCTGCTTATCTTCCGAAGGCGCATTTTCATAATCAGCCCAGCGATAACCTGTCTGATTCATGAGCCACTGGATAACTTCTGCCTGCGACTCCGGCACTCCCGGATAGTCTACAACTTCACGTATCACATGGCCGAAAATAGTAATTTCTACTGCAATTTTCATAACGCCCCCCGTTTTTAATACCCGTAACCGGCAGTGAGGCTTTGCATCAAAGCGCACACGCTCAGCATAACTACACCCTTATAAAAAATGTAGGGAGGCAAAACAGATGGTCAACAGCGAAAACAGGCAACTTCTGTTTATTATAACGTTGTCACACAATGGTAACAAAATAGATGATTGAATCACAGACAGATGGGCTCTTCGCCCATAGTCAGACAGACAAAAAATAGTTTCCGGCAATCAGCGGCTTACGCCACATGTGTCATGCATTTACACGTGTAAAAAATCGCATTTTAAAAAAGACAACATGCACGATTCTAATGACTTTTTAAACTCAAGCAGCTTCACACAAACACACTCCGCGCAGCAGCAGGAATAAAAAAATGACATATCATACTTTGGCATGAGTAATGCCTTAAACAACTTATCTCCAAGAAATATCAGCAAAAACGCAGTTCTTACGCGGCGCACTCGCGTATTACAGGCTTATAAACACCACAGGGCGCATTGTTACACACCCCGTACACGATAATTTCATACAACTGTCATCTTCAGCAGTAGCAGCACAACTTGCCGTAACTGTTCTATAAACAGCCGCCACGTGCGATACATGAACACAAATGTCATCTATATTGCCTTCTATTCCGTTAACATGTCTGTAAAAACATAGGCGATTCTTTTATTTTTCAGGCTTGCTCAAAAGGGGAGTTAGTGGGTATGAACAGGGCGGAATATACCTTTTCATGATCCGAGGAGGCGGCATGTCGGTAACGAAGTTCGCTATTCCGGAAGTTATCTTCGGCAACTCAAGCTTGCGCTATCTGGGACAGTGTGCGCTCAGGCTGGGTGCACGAAGAATCTTTCTGGTAAGTGATCCCGGTCTTGAAGACGCCGGCTGGGTGCAGCGCGTCATTAACATCCTTTCAGAGGATAAACTTGAATGTATCTACTTCAATGAAGTGGATTCAAACCCTCGTGACTGGCAGGTACACAAGGGCGCACAGCTCTATAATGAAGAGCATGCCGACCTGATTATAGGTCTAGGCGGCGGCAGCCCGATAGATGCTGCCAAAGGTATTGCCACTATTGCCAGCAACGGCGGCCGGATAAGGGACTACGAAGGTGCCAACCGCATCATGCGCCCGCTGCCGCCCATGATTTTTATTCCTACAACAGCAGGTAGCGGCTCGGACATCTCGCAGTTCTGTATTATCACTGACGTTGAGCGGCAGCTGAAAATGTCCATCATCAGCCGTTCGCTTGTTCCCAACGTCTCCATTATCGACCCTTCTCTGCTGCTTACCAAAACCTCGGAACTCATCATTGCCTCTGCTGTGGATGCGCTTGCCCATGCTGTGGAATCATATGTTTCCAAGCTGGCATCGCCGTTTACCGAAACACAGGCACTTTTTGCCACATCACTGATAATGGAAAATCTGGAACCCGCCGCGCGCACGCGCGACCCCATGGCTCTGGAAAAACTGAGTATCGCCAGCACTGCCGCCGGCATGTCCTTCAGCAACGCGGGGCTCGGTATCGGTCATGCGCTTGCGCATTCGCTGGGGGGCCGTTTTGATGTGCTGCACGGGCTTGTGCACCCTGTTCTGCTGCCGCATGTCATGCGTTACAACATGAAAGTCTGCCCCGCAAAAATGGAACGAATAGCATCAACGGTGCTGGGCTCGTGCACAACTTCCGGAGCATCGCAGGCTCTTGCCGGAATAGAACGCCTTGAGTCATTGTTTGAATCACTGGGCGTTACAACCAAGCTGCGCGAAATCCTGCCCGATGACAGCCAGCTTGAAGAAATCTGCAAGATGGCTGTTCCGGACGAATGTGCCCTTACCAACCCGCGTGAGGCCACATGGGTAGACCTGATGGGGATATGCAAAGAGGCGTGGTGATGAAATCGAAAACCACCATTGAAGACCTTGTCGGCATTGAACATAGTAAACTGAACTTTTTTCAGGAACTGCAGCAAAGCATTGAGGAACTGAAAGAAAGCAATCAGGAGCTGGAAGAACAACGGCGTGAAACCGCGGCCATTCTGGACGGCATCACCGACGTAATGATGGTGCTTTCTGAAGATTTGCGCATTATCTCTGTAAATCACGTCTTCATGCAGCTTTTCCCCGACAGCGACCCGCGCGGCCAGTACTGTTACAAATATTTCCGCCACACCGACACAGCCTGCAAAGAATGTCCGGCTTTCCGGTCTCTCAGCACCGACACTGTCTGCCGCGAAACAGCGATCTTCCGTATAAACGGACGGAACATGCAGTTTGAGATGGTCGCGTCACCACTGAAAAGCCCGTATCTGCCGGAGCACCGTGTGCTCATTTTCAAACGCGATGTCACGCTGGAAAAAGAATATCAGGCTAAATTCTATCAGGCAGAAAAAATGGCCACCATGGGTGTTCTGGCAGCCGGCGTAGCGCATGAGATCAACAACCCCCTGACCGCCGTGACCGGCTTTGCGGAAGGCATCCGCAGGCGCCTGCCCAGGCTGCAGGGGTTGGTGGACGAACAGCTGTTCACAGACTTTCAGGAATATACAGACACCATACTTAAAGAATGTCTGCGCTGTCAGGACATTGTCCAGACCCTGCTTACCTTCAGCCGCCCGTCATCGTCTGACTTTTCGCCCCTCAGCCTGAATGCGGTGGTATCAGAAACTGTCTGGCTTCTTCATAACCACTTCAAAAAGCACCATAACATCAAGGTAAACATGAACCTTGATGACACTATTCCCCATATTTTCGGCGATGAAGCCCAGCTCAAACAGGTAATTCTTAATTTGCTGACCAACGCTCTGGATTCCATGAGCGAAACCAGCAACAAAGACCGTTGCTATTTTGCCGGAGAGCTTACTGTCCAGACAATCCGGTACGGTGACGAAGGCGCGCAGGTTATTGTCAGTGACACAGGTTGCGGCATCGCCAAAGAGATTCTCGACAAATTGTTCGAGCCTTTTTTTACTACCAAAAGCGTAGGCAAAGGCATCGGTATCGGACTTTCAACCTGTTATTCCATCGTGCGGCAGCACGGAGGAGAAATTACCGTTAAAAGCACCGAGGGCAAAGGGTCGCGCTTCACCGTAACGCTACCCGGTAATCACGGAGAACGACGTGTCTGATATATACAGCATCCTTGTGATTGATGATGAAGAATCTATTCTACGACTGCTCGAACGCGAACTGACAACACAGGACCGCATCGTTCACACTGCGCAAAATGCCCGTGAAGGGCGCGACAAGCTGAGCAGGCAGCGATATGACGTAGTGGTATCTGACATCCGCCTGCCCGACGCGGACGGGCTGGACCTGATGGTGGAGCTAAAAGGCAGGTACCCCGATGTCGAATTTATCCTGATTACCGGCCACGGCAACATTGACAACGCGGTTGAGGCCATGCGGCTTGGTGCATACGATTACGTCACCAAACCTTTCCATCTGGACAGGGTTGAGCTGGTTGTAGAACGGGCCTACCAGCGGGTATGCCTGCAGCGAGAAAACCGCAGCTTCCGCCTCTCTCACAGCACGGCATCCCCGTCAAAGCTGGTAGGAAATTCTGCAGAAATTAAACAGATACGTTACCTTACGGGCAAGGTTGCGCCTACAGATGTCCCGGTGCTCATCACTGGTGAAAGTGGCGTGGGCAAAGATGTGGTCGCGCATTCGATTCAGTCCCTCAGCACCCGCAGTAGTAAACCCTTTCTGGTAAAAAACTGCGCTACTCTGCAAAAAGAATTAATGCGCAGCGAACTGTTCGGGCACACCAAGGGGTCATTTACAGGTGCCACCGACAACCGCGAAGGTCTGCTGGCATTTGCCGACACAGGCACGCTGTTTCTTGACGAAATAGGCGAGCTTCCGCTGGAGGTTCAGGGGGCGCTTCTGCGTGTGCTGGAAGCCAAGCGCTATCGTCGCGTGGGTGAAAAAAATGAACGCCAGCTGGACACCCGTTTCATCTTTGCCACCAGCCGCAACCTGACGGAAGAGGTAGAGGCAGGCCGTTTTAATGATGCGCTGTACCACCGCATCAATGTTTTTCACATTACAGTCGCCCCGCTGCGTGAACGAAAAGAAGACATCCCTCTGCTGGTGGAACACTTTCTGGGCAAGCTGGGCAATGCCATGGGTAACAGCAATCTGACGGTCAGCGACAGGGCCATGCAGTGTCTGCAACATTATGACTGGCCGGGCAACGTTCGCGAGCTTCGCAACGTGCTTGAGCGCAGCATCATACTTTCAGAAAACGGTATCATCTCTGAACGGTCACTGCCTCGTGATCTTGTGGAGCGGGCTGAAACCAGCGGTCTAGACAGCAGCATTTTTTCGCTGGAACAAATGGAGCGGGAACACATTACCAGAGCACTGGCCTTTTTCAACGGCAACCGGCAGCAGGCATCGAAAGCGCTGGGCATCGGGCGCAAGACCCTGTATCGCAAGCTTGAGCGTTATAACATGTAGTTTCGGCACACACTTATCCGATATTGATAAACATATAATCAGACTGGGCCAAAATGACCCAAAAACGCTTGTATGAAGGGCCATAAAGACACATTGCATAACATCTTGATATTACATATAAGAATGATGCGCACAGGATAAACTTTGTGCTTTTTGGCACAAAGAGCTTACCTGCAAAGACCATCAGGATGCACGATACAACGTATAACTACACTATATTGCTAAATATATAAAACTGGCCCGTTCTTTGCCTAATGCATAACAATACAATGCTGCCAAGGAAGAACGCCGTACATAAGCTTTTCGCCTGCATATGACAGGCTCCTTGCAACACAGTAAACGATGCTGTGGTGCAGGGTGAGACACGACTGTGTCTTTTTTAAGCGAACTTAATATGCTTCTTTGTGCATATGAAACTAATAAAGGGCCGCTGCTCCACCGGAGTCTCATAACCATGATGAAAGCCATCCCCGTTCAGGAAGCTGTAGGCACCGTGCTCTGCCACGATCTTACCCGAATTGTTCCGGGCGAATACAAAGGCCGCGCCTTTAAAAAGGGCCATGTAATCACCGAAGAGGACATCCCCGACCTGTTAAACATAGGTAAAGAACACCTGTACGTGCTCTCGCTGGGCGACACACACATTCATGAAGACGAAGCAGCCCTGCGCATTGCCACCGCGGCAGCAGGCTCCGGCATCACCCTGTCCGACTGTAGTGAAGGCCGGATCAACTTCATTGCCGAACCCGGTCTGCTGCAGATCAACACACAGGCGCTGGCTGCCATTAACAGCGTGCCAGAAGTGGTGCTGGCAACCATGCATTCCAACCAGCACATTCCCAGCTCCCGCCCTGTTGCAGGCACGCGCATTGTACCGCTGGTCATTGAACGTGAACGCATAGAAGAAGTTGAAGCTATCTGTGCCCAGCATGGACCTGTTGTTCAGGTGGCCCCTCTGCAACACTTCAAAGTAGGCGCGGTGACCACCGGCAACGAGATTCTGCATGGCCGCATCAAAGATAAATTCGGCCCTGTCATGCGCAAAAAATTTGCCGCTCTCGGCTCGTCCGTCATGGGGCAGACTTTTGTGGGCGATGATCCCGCCGCTACCCGCGCATCCATCCTGCAATTTGTGGATGAAGGTGCAGACATGGTGGTGGTCACGGGCGGCATGAGTGTGGACCCCGACGATCAGACTCCGGCCAGCATCAGGTCCACCGGTGCGGAGGTGGTGACATACGGTTCACCCACATTCCCCGGTGTGATGTTCATGCTGGCATACATTGGCGATGTGCCGGTTCTCGGCCTGCCGGGCTGCGTAATGTACTACCGCGCGAGTATTTTTGACATCGTCGTGCCGCGCCTGCTGGCAAAACAGAAAGTCACCCGCGACGATATTGCCGCCTTTGCCCACGGCGGCTTTTGTGCGCAATGCGAACCGTGCCGTTTTCCGGTGTGCCCATTCGGCAAGACTGATTGATTGCAACCTGCACCACTAACGTTCTCACAGGACGTATGGATACACAGACACAGTGCTCTGGCTGCCGCTTATGCACGGCATCAGGTCACATTAATCCGCAAGGAGGATCGCGATGATCAAACGTTCGCTCATGGTTAACGGAGCGCCCCGCATGGCAATTGTCAAGCCGGACGCAACACTTGCTACCTATCTGCGCGAAAGTCTGGGGCTTACCAGCGTTAAGATCGGTTGTGGAACCGGTCAATGCGGCAGCTGCAGCGTTATCGTGGACGGAAAAGTTATCCGTTCGTGCAGCTACAAGATGAGCCGTCTTGCAGACGGTGCCGCAGTCACCACGCTGGAAGGCGTCGGCACCCCCGACAACCTGCACCCGCTGCAGGTTGCATGGCTCGCGCACGGCGGCGCACAGTGCGGCTTCTGCTCGCCCGGCTTCATTGTTTCCGCCAAGGCTCTGCTTGACCAGAACACTTCGCCCTCCCGCGAAGAAGTACGTGACTGGTTCCAGAAACACCGCAACGCCTGCCGCTGCACCGGCTACAAGCCGCTGGTAGACGCCGTTATGGACGCTGCCGCTGTCCTGCGCGGTGACATGAAGGTAAACGAGCTGCTGTTCAAAATCCCTGAAGACGGCCGTATCTTCGGCTCCAAGTACCCCCGCCCCACCGGCGTTGCCAAAGTTACCGGCACGCTTGATTACGGTGCGGACCTCGGCATCAAGATGCCCGAAGGCACCCTGCGCCTTGCACTGGTGCAGGCAGAAGCTTCTCACGCTCGCATTCTCGGCATCGACACCTCCGAGGCCGAAAAAATGCCCGGCGTGGTCAAGGTTGTCACCCATAAGGACATCAAGGGTAAAAACCGCATCACCGGTCTTATCACCTTCCCCACCAACAAAGGTGACGGCTGGGACCGCCCCATCCTGTGTGACGAAAAAGTATACCAGTACGGCGACGCCATCGCCATTGTCTGCGCAGACACCGAAGAACACGCCAAGGCTGCTGCCGAAAAGGTAAAAGTGGATCTGGAAGTGCTGCCAGCATACATGAGCGCCCCCGAAGCCATGGCTGATGACGCCATGGAAATTCACCCCGGCACCCCCAACGTGTACTTTGAACAGAACATCGTTAAGGGTGACGAAACCGCTCCTATCTTTGACAAAGCCGATGTTGTGGCAGAGGGCGACTTCTACGTAGGTCGTCAACCGCATATGCCCATCGAACCGGACGTAGGCTTTGCGTACTTCAACGAAGACGGCAAGCTGTGCATCCATTCCAAGTCCATCGGCCTGCACCTGCATATGTTCATGATCGCCCCCGGTCTCGGCATCGAGCCCGACAACATGATCATGGTGCAGAACCCCACCGGCGGTACCTTCGGCTACAAGTTCAGCCCCACTATGGAAGCTCTGGTCGGTGCGGCCTGCATCGCCACGGGCCAGCCCGTATACCTGAACTACACATGGTACCAGCAACAGACTTACACGGGTAAGCGTTCGCCGTTCTTCATGAACGTCCGCTTTGCCGCTGACAAGGAAGGCAAGCTGCTGGGTATGGAAACCGACTGGTCCGTTGACCACGGTCCCTACTCCGAGTTCGGCGACCTTCTGACCCTGCGCGGTGCCCAGTTCATCGGTGCCGGCTATGAAATCAACAACATCCGCGGTCAGGGCCGTACCGTCTGCACCAACCACGCATGGGGTTCTGCATTCCGCGGTTACGGCTCGCCCCAGAGTGAGTTCGCCTCTGAAGTGCTTATGGATATGCTGGCCGAAAAGCTGGGCATGGACCCGCTGGAACTGCGTTACAAAAACGCCTACCGTCCCGGCTCCACCACCCCCACCGGTCAGGCCCCCGAAGTGTACAGCCTGCCTGACATGCTGGACACCCTGCGGCCCATCTACAAAGCAGCCAAGGAAAAAGCGGCCAAAAACAGCACCGCCGAAGTCAAACGCGGCGTAGGTATGTCTCTGGGCGTATACGGCTGCGGCCTTGACGGCCCCGACACTGCGGAAGTGAACGTAGAGCTGAACGCGGACAACACCGTGACCGTGTACACCACATGGCACGACCATGGTCAGGGTGCCGACATCGGCGCACAGACCACCGCTCATGAAGCGCTGCGCCCTGCCGGATTCAAGCCTGAAGCCGTCAAGGTTGTGCTTAACGATACCGAGTTCTGCCCCAACGGCGGCCCCGCCGGCGGCAGCCGTTCTCAGGTTGTTGTAGGTCGCGCCATCAAGGCTGCGTGTGAACTGCTGCTGGGAGGTATGCGCAAAGGCGATGGTTCCTTCCGCACCTATCAGGAAATGGTGGATGAAAAAATCTCCACCAAATACAACGGCAAGTGGTCTGCACCCTGCACCGACTGCGACACCAACGGTCAGGGCAATCCCTTTGCCGTATACATGTACGGTCTCTTCCTTGCCGAAGTGGCAGTAGAAATCGCCACCGGTAAGACCACGGTAGAAAAAATGACCATGGTTGCCGACGTAGGTAAGGTTGTGAACAAACTGGCCGTTGACGGCCAGATGTACGGCGGCGTTGCTCAGGCCATCGGTCTGGCACTTACCGAAGACTTCGAGGACATCAAGAAGCACTCCACCATGGTTGGTGCAGGTTTCCCCTACATCAAGCAGATTCCTGACGAGATGGATATCATCTACCACGAATCTCCGCGTCCCGAAGGTCCCTTCGGCGCAGCAGGCGTAGGCGAACTGCCGCTTACCTGCCCGCACGCAGCCGTCATCAACGGCATCTACAATGCCTGCGGTGTGCGCATCACCCGTCTGCCGGCGCTGCCGGAAAAGGTGCTTGCAGGCCTTAAGGGCAAAGCATAGCGTACTAAACAGTCATAAAGGCGGCACCCTTGCGGTTCTCCCCACAGGGGTATGCAGGGTGCCGCCCTGTTTTACAACGCGTGCGCCGCATGGTGCATGCGTACGACTTTTCAGGGGGCCATAGAGTATGGATCAGGCCGAACTGCGCCGCTGGGAAGCACGATGCACTCAGGAGGAGCCGCCGCGCTGCCGCGCTGCCTGCCCGTTGCATCTGGATGTCAAAGAATTCTGCACCCGCATGGCCGAAGGCAAAGTGGAACAGGCATGGGCAACCCTATGCCGCACCCTGCCGCTGCCACGCGTACTTGCCCGTATATGCGATGCCCCGTGCCGCGGGGCCTGCATCCGGTCAGAGGCAGGCGGAGCCATTGAGGTTGGTGCTCTGGAACATGCCTGTGCAACATATGCCGCCAAAATGCTGCGCATCATGCCCGTGCCCCCGCGGGGCAAGCAGGCTGCCGTCATAGGATGCGACCTTGCGGCCCTTACCGCTGCATGGGACATGTCCAAAAAAGGCGTCAGCGTGACCATCTATTCGGCGCAGCCTCTTACTCAGGCTCTTGAGGGCCTTTTTTTGCCCATCGGCAATGCCGGAGGTCTGGCAGAACATCTTGCCGCCGAGCTGGAAACACTGAACAAGCTGGGCGTGCAGATATCAGATGTGCCCCGGCTTGACGCGGAACTGCTTCAGCGCTGTATTGATACCCACGGGGCCGTGTTTGTTGCCCCCCAAGCCTACCCTGCGCTGATGCAAAGCCAGCCGGAACCGGATGAAATTACGCTGGGCACCGCCATACATGGTGTATTTGCAGCAGCACCTCTGCCTCCCGCCACACCAGAGGCAGACGGCGCATCCGCCATTTTTACCGCCGCAGCAGGACGCCGCGCCGCATCATCAATTGCACGCCTGCACGAAGGCGCATCGCTTGCCGCCGGACGTGAACGCGAAGGCGTTTATGAAACAAAGCTGTTTACCAGCCTTGCCACAGTAACGCCTCAGCCACCTGTTGCAATTCCTGCCACAGGATACACCGCGGAAGAAGCCGGAAACGAAGCCGCCCGCTGCCTGCGCTGCGAATGTATGGAATGCGTCAAGCACTGTGCATATCTTCAGGAATACGGCAGCTACCCCAAACAGTATGCACGCCGCATTTATAATAACGAATCCATTGTCATGGGGACGCGGCAAGCCAATACCATGATTAACTCGTGCATGCAGTGCGGGCTGTGCGCCACCTTGTGCCCCAACGATTTTGACATGGGCGCATTGTGTGATGATGCGCGCAAAAGCATGGTACGACGCGGCAAAATGCCACCTTCGGCGCATGACTTTGCCCTGCGCGATATGGAATTTGCAAACAGCAGCCATTGTACCTTTGCAAGCCATGCACCGGATTCCGACCATAGCTCATGGGTATTTTTCCCCGGCTGCCAGCTTTCGGCATCGGACCCTGACAGCATCCCCCGCGCATGGAACTGGCTGCGAAGCAACCTGCCCGCAGCAAAGGACGCCCCCGAAAACAGCAGTGTGGGCCTGCTGCTGCGCTGCTGCGGAGCTCCGGCACAATGGTCCGGTCGTCTCCAGCTTACAGCAGAAACAGTACAGGCACTGCAAAAAGACTGGGAAGCGCTGGGAGCGCCTTTCATCGTCGCAGCCTGTCCTTCCTGCGTGGAAATGCTGAAACAACACCTGCCGCAAGCCACGATAACCACCATATGGGAACAGGCCGCCGCCATCAGCCAGAACAATCCTGATTGCCTGAAACCGGCAGACAACAATGGTGAATCGACGGTGGTTCTGCACGATCCGTGCGGTACCCGCGAGAACCAGCCGCTTCGCAAAGCGGTACGCAGCCTGCTGCACCGGTGCGGCCTTACGGTGCTTGAACCGGAGCTGACAGGCGAAACAACAGAATGCTGCGGCTTCGGCGGACTGGCGGCAAACGCCAATCCGCAACTGGGCAAAAAGATAACGCAGGGTCGGGCGGAGCGGCTCGGTGCAAAAGGGGCAGACAGCGCAATCCCGTCAGAATCCGGAACGGGCAGTAACGCTGAAGCCGGTACAATATCCAATCCCCTTGCGGCAGATGCCGTCACCTACTGTGCCATGTGCCGCGACAGGCTGGCTTCCGGCGGAAAGCGTATAGCCCACCTGCTGGACATCCTGCTGCCTGCATCATCAGGTACAACGTCCATTGCCGCTGCGCCGCTACAGGGCACTGCCAAGCTTCCTTTTGCCTCTGCCGATACTCCGGCTCTTGCACCCTGCTGTGACGGAGCTTTTGCCGCAGCAGCGCGAATTGCCCCTACTCTTTCTGCACGTCATGAAAACAGGGCACGGCTTCGCGAGCACCTGATGACAACCCTTCGGGCACAGACAGAATCGGCCCCGCCGCCGGAAGTGGCACTGACCGTACACTATACCCCGGAAGCCGCCCGTCACATGGAAGAACGGCGCATTCTGGATACTGATGTACGCAAAGTGCTGTTGCACGCTGTTGAGCATAGCGCATGGATTACAGACACCAGCCATCCGCAGCAACACAGGCTGGCAATGCTGCGACCGGTCGTTGTCAGTTACTGGGTTGAATTCACGCAGGATGATGACGGCAAATTTACCGTGCACAACGTCTGGAGCCACCGCATGCGCATCCGCACAGCCAACGGGAGAGTGCCGTTATGAGCACAATGAAAGTACTGGATAAAGATTATTCATGCTGGGTCTGCGCCCGTTGCAATGAGCCGCTGCAACCGGCCCCCGTAGAGCTGGAATACATGGAAAGCCTGTTCAACGTGGAGCTGCCCACATGTACCGGCTGCGGTTTTGTACTGATTCCTGAAGACCTTGCCTTAGGTAAAATGGCAGACGTGGAAAGTCTGCTGGAGGATAAGTGACCCGCAGAACCATGCCGTATGCCACTGCAACAGGCTTTGATTGCAGGGCCAGCAACCGGACTACCCGTCCGGCAGATTCGATGCAGACACCTGATGCATTTTTGCGTGCCTGCGCAGACTGCGGCATTGCCGATGCAACCACAGCACAGAACCAGCAGGGATTTGATCTGTCTGAAATAGAAAATGGACAGCCCTCATACGCCGCAACAGAAGCCATGATTGCCAATACGCTGGCTGCCACAACCACGGCGACAACAAAAAACGCCTGTGCCGAAGCTCCCACGAAGACGTCCGCAACCGGCACAAACAAAGCCACCGGCAACTTCGCTACCGAGGCAATGCAACACACCAAAGCCACGCCCTGCACCGCCGGCTCCGGCTGTGCAATACAGCAGGACAAGGAGCGCATAGACTCCGCCATACCATTATGGGCACGCCCTGCCATGCGGCAGGCATCTGCACAGACATGGCGCCCCGGAGGTCTGGAACTTACAGACAGAGCCGCAGAGCTGGCAGGGCTTCGATCCGGCTGGCGCGTACTGGATGTCGGCTGCGGTTGCGGGACTTCAGTGCTGCATCTGCGCCGCCGCTATGGTGCAAAAGCAACGGGTATGGACTTACTGGCAGGTTGTTCGTCGCATGGGTTGGTGCCGGAAAGACCACACACACCGGCAGAAACTTGCGACAGCAATGATGCCCTCCCCTCATGTGATGCAGGCAGAACGGCCGGAGCAAGCTACATAGTTACCCGAGAATCTGCGGAGAGCACCAGCCTTGCAAGCTCCGATGCGGCTGCCTCAGACTGCGCACATGATAACGCAAGCGCCGCCTCCGCGGATAATGCGTCGGGCAAGGATAGATGCAGATCTTCTGAAATAAGCGGAAAAGCCCGACCACAACAGCTGGTTCCGCTGGTACGGGCCGATGCCATGCAACTGCCGTTTGTGCCTGCATCGTTCGATATGCTTATCAGTGAATGTGTGACATCGTTGTTGCCTGATGTTCCTGCTGCGTTACGCGGATTTCACTCGCTGCTGCGTAAAGGGGGCTTTCTGGCGCTTTCCGACCTGTACCTGCAAACAGGCGAGGCATCCCCTTTACCCGCAGGTTCGTGTCTCAACTGGAACGCGACTAAGGCCGGCGTCATCGCCATGCTGGAGCAGGCAGGCTTTCGTGTACAGGTCTTTGAAGATCACAGCGCAAAGCTGGGTGAACTTGCCGCCAGACTCATTTTTGCGGGCGAGTCTCCCTGCATTCTTGCCGGAGACCGCACGTCATGTGCCCGTCATGGCGAAAAAGACACTTCACCCCCGCCGCAACGGGCCAAGGCCGGCTATTTTCTGCTCATTGCGCAGGCATAATGTTCTGCCGCCACTTAAAGGAAAACCACCATGCTTGATGATACTTCTCTTACCATGATGCGCCTTGCCGGACAGGGCTATTGCTGCAGCCAGATTATCCTTCTGCTGGCGCTGGAAGGCATGGGCCGCGAAAACCCCGACCTTGTTCGCGCCGCAGCCGGACTATGCCACGGCGGAGGCAGCTGCGACGGGCCTTGCGGTATTGTGACAGGCGGCAACTGTCTGCTGGCGTTGTACACGGCAAAAGGCCACGACAATGATCAGGCGGACGAACGCCTGCCCATGCTTATAGAAGAATTCGGCGACTGGTTTACAGAAACCACAGTTCAATACGGCGGTATTTCCTGTGGCGACATTACCGGCGGAGAATGTCGTACGCCCGATATGAGTCGCTGCGGAACACTGATTGCCACCGCATATGCACGGCTGATGGAAATTCTGGATGAAAACGGCATAGATCCGGCAACAGGAAAGGACGAATAACTCCCCATGTCTGAAGTTCACATTCAGGAAGCTTTTACCACGCTGCTTTGCGCAGATACCCGCCAAAGCTTGTGCCCTGTATGCCTGAAGCGCATTGCCGCACGTCACGAGGCAGATGGCGACACCATTATGCTTGTAAAACGCTGCCCGCAGCATGGGGAATTCCGTACGCCTGTCTGGCGGGGCGAGCCTGCCATGCAAAACTGGAAAAAGCCCAAACTGCCCACGCCGCCCGCTCCGCACGGCACCACGCGCAAGGGGTGTCCCTTTGATTGCGGATTATGCCCCGAACATAACCAGCACACCTGCACAGTGCTTTTTGAAGTTACCTCTCGCTGCAACCTGCGCTGCCGGTTCTGCTTCGCCTCTGCGGGAGAAGAGGCCCCCCCCCCCGATCCTGCGCTGGACGAGCTGCAAGCCCTGATGGATGCGGTACGCCCGCAGACAGGGCCATGCAACGTGCAAATTTCCGGCGGCGAACCGACCATGCGCGAAGACCTGCCGGACATCATCCGCATGGCGAAAGAACGCTTTCCGTTTGTACAGATCAACACTAACGGGCTGCACATTGCCCAACACCCGCAGCTTGCCCGTCAGCTGGCAGAAGCAGGGCTCGATTCCGCATTTCTGCAATTCGACGGCACCAGCGACGATATATACAAAACACTGCGCGGTGCGCCGCTGCTGCAGCAAAAGCTGGATGCCATCCGCCTGATGGGAGAAGCCGGTATAGGCGTTGTGCTGGTACCCACCGTTGTGCCAGCGGTAAACGATCATAACCTCGGAGAAATCCTTAAACTGGGGGCAAAGCATTCTCCTGTCGTACGCGGAGTGCACTTTCAGCCCGTAAGCCACTTCGGCCGCTATCCCGTGCAGGCTGAAGGGAATATTTCCATAACAAGGCAAGAGGGCTCCATGCAGGAGCCACCGCACACGGCGCGCATCACGCTGCCTGAAATCATGCGCAACCTTGAGACACAGACAAACCGCCTTGTCACCACGCAGGACTTTCTGCCCCCTGGTTGCGAACATTCGATGTGCTCCTTCCACGCCAACTACATGATCCGCAAAGACGGCACATTTCAGCGGCTTTCCGTGCAACGCTCCGGCTGCGACTGCAAACCGCAGCCAGCCAGCAAAGGAGCTGACGCAGCCAAAGCTTTCGTCAAACGCCAATGGGCCGCAGCACCATTGCAGCAAGCACAGGGAACACAAGCGCCAGAGAAATCCCCCCCCGCATTGCAACAGCCTCATAACGAAGATACCAGCCAGCCGGAACCGCTGAACGATCTGGACCGTTTTTTACAACGGGCAGCCACGCATACTTTCGCGGTTTCGGCCATGGCTTTTCAAGACGTGTGGAATATAGACCTTGAGCGAGTACGCGGATGCTGCATTCATGTGGCAGCCCCTGACGGCAGGCTGGTACCCTTCTGCGCATGGAACTGCACCAGCGCATCAGGCAAGGCGTTGCATAGAGATTCACACGACCGCCTTGCAACACCATAACCATGCAGAACATCGAAACCGCAAAAGCAAGCACAACCAAAGGGTTACGGTCGCAGCTTCATGTGCAGGCCATGTGTCCGTATCCGCAACACCCGTCCGGAAAAAAACGCAAGATTCCGGCTCCACAATCTGATAACGGTTGTCAGAAATATTGCACAGGGCAGCGCAGCCGAAGCGGCACCCCTGAAAGGCAATGCCGGTACGACGGAATCTACCGGCACAAAGGCTGATACAGAAACAAAAACGATAACTACACTGGCCGGATATACACATATTCCGGCAAGGTCACGGAACAATGGCACAGCAGGGCACAACACCATGAACAACACTGTAAACATACCGACCGGAGTTTTCACACTGGATGGTCTGACTGCCCGTAATATGGGACTTTCTTGTCCGGCAGCATTCAGCCCCGCGCAGCATGATCCGCTCCTGCATCAGTTGCTCACCCCTCAGCACATTGCTACGTGGCAGTTTGAACAACTGCGACGAATTGTTGCCACAGCCAGAAAACACAGTTCATACTACCGGCACAGCCTGCGCAAAGTCGAACCTGATATGCTGCAGGCGCGCGAAAATCTGCCCTTACTTCCCTTTACCGAACCACATGCGCTACGAAATGACCCCATGAGCCTGCTGTGCACCTCTCAGGACGAAGTGGCAAGGGTGGTAACCCTCAGCACATCCGGCACATCCGGCAATCCCAAACGTCTGTTCTTTTCACAGACCGATCTGGATGCCACGGTAGAATTTTTCACATGGGGTATGCAAAGCGTAGGCAATGCGGGTGACACTGTTATGGCTTTGCTACCGGACGAACGCCCATCAAGCGTGGGCAGGCTGCTGGCAACAGCGCTGGAAAACGCCAGAATGCGACCTGTCAGCGGCATACTGACGCATGGCGGGGCGGCACTGGCACGCCAGGCCTATGCCGAAGGAGTCCGCGTTATAGTGGGTTCCCCCGCGCATGTGCGCCATCTTGCCATGGCGTGGCTTGCTGCAGAGCTGCCCAAGGACGCCATTCACACGGTATTACTCTGCTGGGATACTGTGCCGGAAACAGTGGCAGGGCTTATCCGCCACGCGTTCGGCTGCAGAGTGCTTACACACTGGGGCATGACAGAAACCGGCCTCGGCGGTGCCTTAAGCTGCGGCGATGAAGGTATGCACCTGCGCGAAGCAGACCTGCTGGCAGAAATTATTGACCCGCAGACAGGGACTCCGCTACCGGACGGTAACGAAGGAGAACTGGTCATAACGACATTACGCCGTACAGCCATGCCGCTTATCCGCTACCGCACGGGCGACCTGGCTACCATTTTGCCCGATGCCTGCTCATGCGGCAGCCCTCTGCGCCGCATCCGCAGCGGCAAAGGCAGAATTCATGGCGCAAAACAGCTACCTTCAGGCGAGCTTCTTTATCCGGCAGACCTTGATAATATACTGCTGCCGCTCCCGCATCTGTATGACTACACCGCACGGTGGAACCCCCAGCTTGGCGCACCGCTGCATATTTCGCTCTGGCCCGACCCGCAACGTCCTGCTGACTCCCTGATGCTGGAAAAGCAGGCGGCATCAGCGCTTGCGGCCTCGCCCCTGCTGGAGCCGCTGGCAAAAGCACAGGGCATCACATTACAAATTGAAGGGCCTGTCAGTCAGGCAAACTTCACAAAACGCCGCATATTCAGCTCCCTGCACGCATCAACGCCACCACTCAACGGAGATATCGACCATGAACACGCTGTTTAGTGCCGCCTGCCGCCTGCTCCGGCAAGGCGAACATATTGTTTTTGTGACAATCGCTCTGCAATCCGGCTCAACTCCCCGTGAAAGCGGCGCTAAAATGATTGTCCGTCAGGATGGCAGCATCATGGGTACCGTCGGCGGCGGGCTGGTAGAGGCGCAATGCATGGTACTGGGGCAGAAGCTGCTTAACGGCATCTATGCACCGGAAAAAGAAACGCCGGAAGCTGCCGCTGAAATCGCGGTTGTAAAAAACTTTGACCTGACCAATGAAGAAGCAGCCAAAGCCGCCATGGTATGCGGCGGCAGGCTGACAGTGGTGGCCCAGCGCATCAGTCCCGATGCACAGGGGCACACAGCGGGGCTTAGCGGCGCTGCCGCGCTGGAGGCCGTGCACGAATGTCTGTCTCAGGGTGTTGCCTGCGGGCTTTCCACGGAACTGACACAGCTGACACCTCTGGATACAACCGTTACGCCGGATGCCACTGAAACCTGTTTTGCCGTAGAAGGATATTTTGTTACTCCGCTTTCCAGCAGCCCCAATGCAATAACCTCGGCCAAGCTGCAATGCAGCGATTCTTCCTGCCGGTTTGTCGAGCAATTTTCACCGCAGCCACGCATGATAATTTTCGGGGCAGGCCACGTGGCCCAGCCCACAGCGCATCTTGCCGCAATGACAGGTTTTGCAGTTACCGTGCTGGACGACAGGCCGGAATTTGCCAACGAACAACGTTTTCCCGAAGCAAAAAACATTGTTCTGCCGGACTTTGAGCACTCTTTTGCAGACCTGACCATCACCCCGCAATGTTACATCGTCATCATGACACGCGGGCATCTGCACGACAAAACCGTACTTGAACAGGCACTGCAGACTCCTGCGACATATATAGGCATGATAGGCAGCAGGCGTAAGCGGGATACACTGTACGAGCGTATGCGCAACGAAGGAGTAACGGACGAAGCCATTGCGCGCTGCCATTGCCCCATCGGGCTGGACATAGGCGGGCAGACGCCGGAAGAAATCGCCGTCAGCATAATGGCCGAAGTCATCCGCCACCGTGCGCAGAACAGCTGAAACCAGCATCCGGAAACGCTATACCTGACATGACTACGGACAGCACAGACGACACTACAGGCCCCCGCAAAAAAGGCCCGCAACACGGCAAAACGACATCTGCCGGACATAAGCAGCACAACGCGGGCAAATGCAGGGGCAGAAGTCCCAGACAGAAGTTTGTCATCAGTCCGCATGACGCGGACATAGCAGATGCCTTGTCGCCGCTCCGGATAGGTGCTGTGATCCTTGCCGCCGGTGAAGCTTCGCGCATGGGCCGGTGCAAAGCCACTCTGCCCATTGGCGAAACCACGGTACTGGACCTTGTGTCCTGCGCTCTTGCAGCAGGAACAAACGCCCCTGTCGTGGTGGTTACAGGGTTTCATAAAACCGAAGTGACCGCAGAAGCGCACAGGCTCGGCCTTGAAACCGTACACAACAGTAACGCCGCGGAAGGCATGTTTTCCTCAGTCGTTGCGGGAATCCGTACCATCCTGCCCCATGTGGATGCCGCCTTCATTCTGCCGGTGGATACGCCGCTTGTCAGACCTTCCACGTGCAGACTGCTGGCGCGGCATTTTGCCGTCCACCGCCATGGCGTAACATTACCCGTGCTCAGCAGGCAGGATACGGTAACAGGGCACCCGCCGCTGCTGCGGGCTGACATACTGCAACAAGCACTGAACCATGACGGTGCAGGCGGTCTGCGCACCGTGCTGGACCGCGCCGGAGAGTACGGCACCGTTACACGGCTGCCTGTGGCAGATGAAGGCTGCCTGTCAGATATGGACACCCCGCAGGCGTACAAAAGCGTGCTGGCTGCCTATGCAGCACGCCACGTGCCTACCACGGCGGAAATCGAAGCTCTTTTTTCCATTGCGGGTACACCGGATAATGTCCGCAGGCACGGCAAGCGCGTGGCGGAAGCAGCATCCATCTGGGCTGCACATTTGCAGGGAGCCAACAACAGCACAAACCAAGGTAACGGGCACATATGTCCAGAGCCGTACTCCCACGACCCTCACGATACATCGCACACCGCAGGCTCATCTGAAGCCTGCTCCCCTATGCCCCAATACAACCAAAGCAACGAGATGCCCGATCGTCCGTCAGCAGCACAGTCTGAACCTCTTTCCGACCTACCTCAGGACGGGTTTTTGCCCCCGCTGCCTTCTAACCATTCAGACACGCAGGTGTTATCGTCCAGGCAAGTACAAACGGACAGTCAGGTACAACCGGATACACAGAAACAGCCAGACAGGCAGGCACAGGCGACCAGACAGACGCAAGCGATTAGGCAGACGCAGGCGATCAGGCAGGTGAATCATTCCGCCGCAATCAGAGATGAAGCAAAGGACGACACGCAGCCAGGTCATCCTGCACAAAGCAGTCAACAGCAGGCCCGCCACTGCGCTACTAACTACCATGGCGTGGAGGCTACAGCCCCAGACATAGACCTTGTCGCCGCCGCCGGAACCCTCCACGACATTCTTAAGGGGTACAAACGGCACGAAGAGGCCGCCGGAGAGTTGCTGCGCAGCTATGGCTTTGATAACGTTGCCCACATTGTGGCAGCGCATCGGGATATTGATCCGGCCACGGTCAGCTGCCTGTCCGAACGCGAACTGATTATGCTGGCAGACAAGTACATCCGCGGCACTTCGCTTGTGCGCATGGAAGAACGCTTTGACGAACGAATCAGAGAATGGACGCACGACCCGCAAGCCGTCCGCGATATTTCAGGCCGCAAACAGCGGGCATTAATACTGCGCTTAATGCTTGATGACGCGCTGGGATGTGACAGCTTCGCCCTTCTGCAAAAGGAATTTTCATGAACGGACGCATAGCCTTTTTCCGCCATGCCGCCACCTCCGGCGGTACCGGCAGAGCTATTGGCCGCACCCATGTGCCCTTATCGCCACAAGGGTTGTTACAGGCACAAGGCATAGCAACGGCATTCGGATACGAACTGGAATCAGACCCGCCTGATGCAGCCATACGTTCCCCCAAAGCAACCTGCCATGCAATGCACGCGGATACAGCACAAAGCCCGCTACCCGTGGCTGCACTATACTCCAGCCCTGCTGTACGGGCTCGGCAGACTCTGGCCCCTCTTTGCAGCGTCATGAACGACGAACCTGCCACCGTATTACCCGAACTCGACGAAATTGATCTGGGGCGTTGGGAGGGAATGCACTTTGACGCCATTAAAGAACTGTACCCCGACCAATACACCGAACGCGGAAAAAATATTGCGGCCTTCCGCCCGCCCCAAGGGGAAAGCTTTATGGATGTGCAGGCCCGTATGCGTCAAGCACTGGCCCGGGTCTCACTTGGGCCGTTTCCTGCTGTCGCTGTTACCCATGCGGGCTGGCTGCGCACTCTGCTTTGTTACATGACCGGCACCCCGCTGGATGACCTTTTCCGGTTTTCTCCGCCGTATGCCTGTGCCGTGGTACTGGAACTGGATACAGGTATCCCGTCCATGCTGGGGTATAATCTGCGCGCACATGAAGTTGCAGAACTTCTGAGACACTAATGAGTTACCTCATCATTCCACCGCCAGCAGCCTCTTTATTTGAAGATGTCACACGATTGTAACATTTCAGCCACACATCAAACGCCTTTTTGTGGCATGTAATATATCCCCTTATTGCAAACGGCCAGCCACCAAAGGGACTGCATCATCCCCGGCTGGCCGTTTTTCTTATATCCTCTCCTTCGCAAAAGCATCTGCAACATCTCCGTTGACGGCCGGTTACAGCACGACAGGCTGCCGCCTTACCGGTGCGCAGGCTTAACTGCCTGCATATGAATGAATAATTCTAGCCTGTTGAACAGACTGCTGCCTCATGCTACGGTGCACATCGTCTGTGAAAAAGTGCGGACAAGCACAGGCAATGCAACAAAGCCGACAAGCAACAATTCAAGGGGGGATTAGGCATGCGGATTGAGCACGACGCACTAGGCAGCAGGGAGCTGCCGGATGATTCCCTTTTCGGAATTCACACCCTGCGCGCTAGTGAAAATTTCCCTCTTACACCATACACATTACCGGAGCCTCTTATCCTTGCGCTGGTACAGGTAAAGCTGGCCTGCGCCAGAACCAATGCCGCGCTCGGTTATCTGGACAGCCGCCGTGCCTCTGCCATCGAATCCGCCTGTGCTGAACTGCTGAGCGGGCAACACCGCCAAAGTATCGTGGTCGACCCTCTGCAGGGAGGTGCCGGAACATCCGCCAATATGAATGTGAATGAAGTGATCGCCAATCGCGCCTGCCAGTTGATGGGCGGCAAAGCAGGCGAACAGCCACTTGCAGAAGTTGCAGCCGAGGCGCTACAGGTATCCATAGAAGAAATACACAGTCTGCTTTCGCCTAAAAAAATGTACAAGCTGGGCTTTACGACAGACGATCTGCCCCACGCCTTGCGCCATCCCAACCCGCACGACGGAGAGTAATTCATGTACGTCGGAATCCACACGGCCAGTCTTCCATTTGTTTTTGCAGAAGCACGCAAGCGTATCGTCCTGCATGCAGCCATGTATTCAAACTTTGCCCGTTCGCCGCGGCACGTTGAAGCCCTGAATACGGCATTGCTCAAACCCGGCTTTCAAAAGCTTCAGGCCATTGCTTTGCCTTTTGACCCTAAGCGCGGATGGATGGAAGAATTCATGGAAGTGTTGCGCCCTGACTACACGCTGGCCCAGATGGAGCACGAGTTTAACAGCTCACGCGATTTTCTGGTGCGGCTGGCGGCCCATCACGACGGCATGGTAGAGTTGTATGAAACCCGCGCCATGCCGTGCATGCCTATCATCATTGTGGATGACAAAATACTCTTCGGGCACTATGCCCACAGCCCCGTGCCTGCCCCTCAGGGGTATTGGTTCAGCGTAAGCGCACCAGTGGAAACCATGCGTGAATGGCTACGCCAAGGCTCCGTACCCGATGATGCCACCCCTACTCAACGGGCTTCTTTACGGTTTGTGGCTGACTGCGAATACGCCATGCGCAACGCAAAGCGCCTTTTTCTGTAGACAAGGACTCTGGCAACTCAACTTTTTTTCAAAAAACACAAAAAAAGACTTGCAATGAAATGCCGGTTTGCTTAGAGATGTCTCCGCGACGCCGAGATAGCTCAGTTGGTAGAGCAGGGGACTGAAAATCCCCGTGTCGGGAGTTCAATTCTCTCTCTCGGCACCACGAGTGCCAAGCCCTTGCGGATGAAAATCTGCAGGGGCTTTTTCTTTTACCTTACCATGCAGCCTATCCAATTCTGCAGCGCTGCGCACCAAAATGGCGGCAGGCAACCTGCTAACTGCTCCTCTCATAAAACACTGATAAGAGCGCTCCGTTACAATCCGCATGATACCACTCTTCGGCTTTTATGAACGATCTGAGTGTCCCTTAATTAGCACCCCAAAGCCCTTCCTTCCGTCTTGCAATGAATAGAAACTCCACGACCACCATAGTTACACACACTTAGTGGCAACATGCCAATGAACCATTCCTGTCCTGCTACTATCCCTCATTAAGGGTCGGGCTTAACGCCCTTCCAGCGATACTGGCTCCGAACATTTCCGGCAAAAGAGTGCCGACCCTTTACGTTTGGTATCTTCCCATCACGGATTCACCAAAAATCCTGAAAAAAGTCCGTTTTCCGTTACCGTCACAAAATGCCCCCACCTTGATAGCCAGCAAAGACGGGATACTCACCGCATGTATTCATAATATTATTCGGCAAAAGATACATGTTGTCGGTCTGTTTTACACATTCAAAACGACATACAAAGCCAAAAAATCGAGAATGCCGCATCAATAGTCAAATTCATGTAACGGGCACAAATTTTGCTATCAACACCCCTCGATAAGTGATTGCTTACATTTATATCATCAGAGGGTGAACGATAAAAAAACTGTCACAACTATTCGTAACTGTTACTGTAATGGTACTCTTTGCAGTTCCCGCATATGCCGCCGTAGTGGATGTGTGGGAATACAAGTACGATGCGGGCTTTGTTGAATGGAGCTTCGGGGGCGGGCTCTACAATCTGTATGAAGCTTCAAACGAAGTGGATCTCGCCGGCACAACCGGCTACCGCAAACTGGCTTGGGGGGATGGTTTTTTGGGCAGCGGAAGTTACATTGAATTCATTGCGCCTGTAAGTGGTCAGGTTCTGACAGACGGCCCGATAGCTCCTACCATGAAAATGCAGCACAGCAACGATTTGAACGCCATGTTCAGTAACCCGTTACAGTCTGGCAAAGTAAAAGCCACGCTTGAGCTGCAAAGTCTTCTTCCTGCTTCCGGCCCTCAGAGTCTGCTGTCCGCCGAACTGATCTTTTCCTTTTATGACATCACCGCTGGTTCTGACTTTTTCATTCTGGATAACCCAGAAGTTACGCTCGAAGGGTTTGAGTATGAGGGAGAATACTATACGCTCAACTTCGGCGGCAGCTTTCGCCGTCTCGACTTGCCTGAACAAATTATGACAGAGCTTCAGCTTGACTCATCCAAAAACTATTACGGTTGGGAAACTGCTGAGAATGGCGGCTTTACGTCCGTAGATACCGGTTTTATCATTAAGCACACCGGTTCCGTTCCCACCCCTACCCCCGAACCGGGCACTCTGGCCCTTATGGGGCTGGGGCTTGCTGCACTCGGAGGCTTTTTACGCTTCAAACGTAACGCCATGTAGCATAGACGACTACCGACGGGCCCTCCATACAGGGCCCGTTTTTTCTTCTTCCTCTTTTACGCCCCCTGCTTGTGCTGGTAGCCAGCCCAAAAGCCACACACACAGAAAACGAAACCAGCATCTGCGCACCGCAACCGGCTTTCATTGCTGGCCCTTATCAAGACAGCGGCCCCGCAGAACCTCCCCCCTTTTGGCAAGCCAGCCCTTCGCAAATCTTCTTGCGGCAAAAAAAGTAGCTTTTTATATTGATTTTGATTTTCAAATTCACTAAAGCCAACAGTCAGACGCGCAAAGACAAATGCAACACGGCACAACACACCGTTTTGTTTATTGTACTTCTTTGCACGGCAATACTCAGGGGGGAAAGAGTTTTGTCCGGCACAAACCAACATGCCATTTTTTCAAAGGAACAAACACTCATAGCAGAAGCCGAAGAAGCACTGAGATCAGGAGCGTTGCAAAAAGAGCATGAAGCAGCTTTTACAGAACTGCTGGCAGGCTTTCGAAAAACGTTACGTCAGTGCGGCAGGCTTATGTCCATGGGTGACCGCATGCAGGCTCAGCTAAGTGAGCTGAACCGCGATATCGCAGCCAAAGAAGCACGGTATCGGTCAATTTTCCAATGCGCCGCCGAAGGAGTCTTCCGCACCACCGCCGATGGAGCTTTTGCAGAAGTAAATCCGGCTATGGCAGCTATCTTCGGTTGGTCTTCCGTTACAGAATTCATGCAACACAACGCCAGTCTGGCAAGTCTGTTCAACTCGGCACAGGCATATGCCGACTACCTTATCGAGTTGTGCGGTTCCGGTTCTGTAACACGCTACGAGGCAGCATTACGCCGCAAAGATGGTACTCCTGTATGGGTGGAAATAAGCACGCAGGTGCTGCACGCAGATTCTCAGGCAGAATGCGGTACAACTCATGTAGGAGTCGTTCTGGATGTGACAGACCACAAACACATGCTTGAAGAGCTGTCACACATGGCCCGAACTGACCCGCTTACAGGGCTGAGCAACCGCCGCTGCTTTATGGAAACAGCTCACGCAGAAGTGGAACGCATGCACCGTAACGGCAAGCCACTGTCTCTGCTGATGCTGGATATTGACCACTTCAAGCACGTAAACGACACATGGGGCCACGATGTAGGTGATATTGTTCTTAAAACTTTCGCCGCGTGCCTTTCATCCACTATGCGCAATGTTGATATATGCGCACGGCTTGGCGGTGAGGAATTTGCCGTGCTGCTGCCCGAAACGGATCACGAAAGCGCGCTGCTGGCAGCCGAACGGTTACGCAATGCCATCGCAACCATGCCTGTTGCCGGGCATGAGTTCAGCGTCTCGTCTTCATTGGGGCTCACTACCCTGCGCTATGCAGACCTGTTCTGCCGCGACCACCCGAAAGGCTCCGCAGCATCCGAAAAGACGGCGCAGCCGGCAGGTCAAATTGTGGAAGACATGCTTAAGCGTGCAGACATTGCCCTGTATGCTGCAAAGAAAAACGGACGCAACCGGACGGAAGTATACCCGCCGCAATGCGCCACCGGATGCACGCTGCCACGCTGCGCATGACGGCCATGCTTCAGCGAGCCGGAAATAGAGGCAAAAATCATACAAAATCATGCGCCAGCTCCCGAAAACACTACACTGTGCAGATGCCATCTGACACATACACCGCTGCGGGCTTCAAGCAGCACCAGAAGAACATTGGCTGAAAAACTTTTAAAAAACGCCACAACCCGACGAGCAAATCATGAGCCTGACTACCCGCACTCTGGATACGCTGGCGGATATCAGCATCCGCACCAAAATTAAAATAATACTGTTTCTGGGATTGATACTGTTTCCCATTGTCACTCTGCTGCTTAATGACAGCCTGACCCAGAGAGAGTTGAGCAACTTCATTGCAGCGTGGACAGCAGTGAGCCTGCTCCTTTTTCTGCCCATTACAAAAGGTGCACTGCACATACTGGTACTCCGTAGCGTGCATTATTTAAACGGTCTTTGCGAGCAGATGAAAGAAGGCAACCTGCGTCCCTTTGCCACACTTCCGCCGGAACCCAAAGAAGGGGATGAACTACAACGTCTGCGGCACAATATGTTCTGGATGGGGCACGTCATACACAGCCGCCAACAGGAACTGGCAACCGCCATGGCGGACCTGAAAAATGCTCAGACCCAGATGGTAAGCTCCATCGAATACGCAAGTCTCATCCAGCGGGCTTTTCTGCCTGCGCGGGAAGAGCTGAATCAGCTTTTTACCGACCACTTTCTGTACTGGAGCCAACGTGACACCGTGGGCGGAGACTCCTACTGGTTCAAAACAACCCCTTCGGGAACTTTTATAGCAATCATTGATTGCACAGGACACGGCGTACCCGGCGCATTTATGACCCTTATCATCCACTCGCTGTTTGAACGGCTTGATATGAAAGCCGTGGACGGCGACCCTGCGGCCCTTGTCAGCATGATGAACAACGCCATCAAAAATGCTCTGGAACAGCATGACAAAGGGGCCGCATCAGATGAGGGCATGGACTGCTCCGTATGCTTCATTCCCACCGACAAGAAAGCTGTACGCTTTGCAGGGGCCGGAAATTCACTGTTTCTGACATTTGCAGACGGCACTTCAAAAGAAATCAAAGGGGACCGGCGCGGGGTCGGCTACGTTCGCACTGCATCCGCAGCTACGTATACCAATCATGACATTTCACTGCATCAGGGCATGCGCCTGTACATGCTGACTGACGGTCTCATTGATCAGATCGGCGGCGAGAAACATCTTCCCTTCGGGAAAAAGCGCCTGATGGAGTTGCTGCAACAGACCGCGCACCATGACTGCGCAACGCAACAGCAAAAGCTGGAACAAGCATTTATTGACTACAAAGGCATACAAGCCAGACGTGACGACGTAACCGTTCTGGGCTTTACCGTGTAACCCGCTATACCGTGGCAAAACCTGACGACGAGGACATCGTTACAATGGAAACAAAAATGTTCCAGTGCCATACCGAAATGCACGAACAAGGCATCATGCTCTATTTCAGCGGACCGGTCTGCCAAAGCGTAGTTGAAGGTCTGGGAGAAATGATGCGCCAGAAAATGGCGCGGGAAGAACGCGGCCTTGCCGTGGCGAGGCGGGTATTTGCCGTGCTGGTAGAACAGATGCAGAACATCATAAACTACTCTGGAACAATCCCCCTTTGCGCTGGTGTTATGCCAGCCATGGGTGAAGGTCAGGTAGTTGTCGGTCGCAAAGGAAGTGAATTTTTCATTACCTGCGGCAATCCTGTTCTGCGGGCAACAGAACCCCGCATTAAAGAAAAAATCGACACCATAAACCGCATGAATAAAGACGAACTGAAACGGTACTATAAAGAACAGCGCCGCAAAGAGCCGGATGAACTTTCACGCGGGGCAGGATTGGGGTTCATTGAAATGGCACGCAAAGCCAGCCATCCTCTGGCCTACAGCTTTGAGCCCATCAACGACACCATGTCGTACTTTGCAGTGAATGTGCGCATAGCGGAGGAGGAATAGCCATGAAAGCTCTCAACATCGCAGCCACCAAATCCTCCCCTGCAATCCAGTTTGATCCGCAAAACCACAGATTGCGTATCAGCGGCGAGTCCTATCCGGAAAACTGCGGCATGTTTTATCAGCCGGTATTCGGCTGGCTGCGCAACTACCTGCAAACGGAAACGACACAGTGCGTCACGCTGGACATGGAAATCATCTACTTTAACAGTTCCAGTTCAAAAACATTCATGGATTTGTTTGACCTGCTGGATGAAACAGCGGCCACAGGCACACAAATTACAGTGAACTGGCGCTACCATGCCGACAATGAAACGGCCTTGGAATGCGGTGAAGAATTTCAGGAAGACGTGCAGCACCTGCAATTCAATCTGGTGGAAATCGACTGATCGCAGCACCTGTTGTCCCCCGGGAGTTGCACAGTTAAAATCCATCATTGCGAAAGCGGCTATGGAAGTATTTCCATAGCCGCACTTCTTTTACATTTTCTATCGGCACCAGGGGGATCCGCAGAAAGGAAAGCAGAATCGACAACCACCCTTTCAGGCAAGTCGAAAAACGCGGGCTCAACGCCCTTTATTTTTCATACTAAGCAATTATGCGCGACACGTGATGAGCTGTTGGCGAAATGAGCTACCGCAGTCTGTTAGATAAACAGCAGCAAACTGACTGCCATAACGGCCATGCCCGCCACAACACCGGCGATAGAAAGATGGTGTTCGCCATACTCTTTTGCCGTAGGCAGCAATTCGTCTAATGAGATAAACACCATGATGCCCGCGACAGCCGCAAACAGCACTCCGAACACCGTATCGGAAAAAAACGGCATCAGAAGCAGGTAACCCACCAGTGCACCCACAGGTTCTGAAATACCGGACAAAAAAGACAGCTTAAATGCCTTCTTCCTGTCGCGGGTTGCATAAAAAATCGGGATAGATACGGCGATGCCCTCGGGAATGTTATGGATAGCTATCGCCACGGCAATGGCTATACCAAGCTGAGGGTCTGTAAGGGCTGCGGTAAAAGTGGCAAGGCCTTCGGGAAAGTTATGAATACCGATGGCAAGCGCAGTGAAAAGGCCCATGCGATACAATTTGTTAACACGCACCGCCTCACACTTGTCATCCATAGCTTCAATTTTCTGCACTTCATGGGGGTTCTCTTCCGAGGGCACCAGATAGTCGATAAGTGCAATAAACGCGATTCCCCCGAAAAATGCCAGCACGGTAACCCACGCACCCTGCACTTCTCCCATTGAACTTACCAGCGCATCACGTGCTTTTCCCAAAATTTCCACAAAGGATACATACAACATCACCCCAGCAGAAAAACCCAAGGCGATAGAAAGCGCTTTTGTATTGGTTTCTTTGGTAAAAAAAGCAAGCGCACTGCCGATACCAGTACTCAGGCCGGCAAACAGTGTCAGCCCGAAGGCAAAAAGAATATTCTCAATTGGAAACATACCGCAAGCTCCTGGCACAACAATTGGGCAGTAGTCTGATATATTATCAAGTTAGCGCTTTTGAGCAAGAGCAAAAGGCAGGGGCAGGTCAGCACGGCGACATTAGCCACCCCGCTCTGCCATCTTAGCGGACTTCATTGCCATCTGGCCCGACAAACAAGGCCCAAAAACACAAAAAAAGGCGGAGACCCGAATCTCCGCCTTTACAAAAAACACACCTAACAGTCTGTTTTTATTATGGTACCCGAGGCCGGACTTGAACCGGCACAGCTCGTAAGCCGAGGGATTTTAAGTCCCTTGTGTCTACCAATTCCACCACTCGGGCATGTGGCGAGTTCTCTAGTATGTCAGATGATTTCAGTCAATATGCAACAGGCCATCCGCAAAAGGAAAAATTGTGTGCAGCCGGAATGAATGCATCGGCAGTTACCGCAAACAGGCCCGACATTTCAGACAATCCCGTATCAAACATACGCAACCTGCAGGTGAAACAACAAATGATAAATTCTTTTTACTTGCAACATAAAGTAAAGCAATATTGCCTCATATCCGCGTCTGGCCTCACGCTTATTCAGAACCATGACAAGCGCAAAAAAGAAGCCGGAAGCTCGACAAGGACAGGCAGGTATATACGCATACGTATTTCAGACCGTCACTGATTTTTAGCACAAAGAGCGAAGTTTATAGCAGTACAGTTGCCGCACTCCAAACTAAGAACGCTGTATGCTCTGCAGATCAATAGCCCCTTCGTACCAGCCTTTGCTTTCCAGACGATAGACTAAAAGTTCCTGCAAGTTTTTATTCACAAACAGCATTTTGCCGAACACATGGTTATTCATGCCTTGCACAACAGCATCGCATACTTCGTGGAAGTTTTCTTCGTGGCATTCTCCGAATACGCACTGGACGCGAAGCGCATCGCCTTCCGGCTCAAACTGCATGAAATCCGCCCCCCGCTGCTCCAAAGCATCCTGCAACGCGTCACGAAAACCGGCTTCCAGTTCATGCAATTCGCTGTAGCTAAGGTCTGGGCTGTACGAAAAGTATCCGAACATCTCACAGTCGTACTTTGCCATGCATGGCCTCCTAACGTACCTGTAGTATAGCAAAAAAACGTTCCGCATACAGAGGCTGCGGACATCGGGAACAATCATCTCACACAGGGTAGCGCAAAAAAGGCAATTTCTCCATTCGTAAGTGCCTCCAGATGACCCGCCCCGCTATTTCAAGCTGCCTCAGGTCAAGTAACAACTCAACTATATTATACAATCAAAAATAGCGTTCTTATCAGGCAGGCCAGCATTACCCTTAACCGACTTACCTGCCCTTACGACTTGCAGAATATCGCGCCCATGTGCTTCTGGCTTGCCGCGGCATGTTCTGGTACACCATCGCCATGTCGCAACCAATGCAATCCGGCACAATACAAGCCGCCACCAATCAACGCAGCCGCATGGTCGTGCTTGGCCTCGACGGTCTGCCCCATTCACTGGCCCGCACCCTTGCAAAAACAGGCAAGCTCCCCAATCTGGCGCGGCTGGCGCTGGACACCGACAGCAGAGCAATCCGCGCAGAGTTGCCGGATCTGTCTCCGGTCAACTGGACATCTTTTTACACTGCCAGCGGACCGGAAGAACACGGAGTATTCGGCTTTACGCGGATCAGCCCTGCCACGTACGAAATGGCGCTGGCAGATTTCAATCAGGTAGCCGTGCCGACCATTTTCGACCTGCTGGGCGAAGCAGGCTTTGCATCACGTGTACTCAACCTGCCCAACACCTACCCGGCACGGCCCGTAAAGGGCACCATGCTGGTGGCAGGATTTGTTGCGCCGGACCTGAAGGGAGCCGTACATCCGCCATTTCTGACTGCCCGCCTGAACGCGGCAGGATACCAGATAGAAGCCGACACCACCCGAGGCGCAGCAGAACCGGAATATCTGTTCAGCCAGATTCGCGCCATGCTTCGCTCCCGCAGGCAGGCGCTGGAAATCATGTGGCCCGACCTTGGCTGGGATGTGTTCACCTGCGTACTGACTGAAACTGACCGTCTGTTTCACTTTTTCTTTGATGCCGTAACAGACACAACGCACCCTTTGCACACAAGCTGCATGGAGCTGCTGACAGAATGGGACGTATTACTGGGATACATACTTGATCTGTACGACAGACTGCCCCACCCGAAGCGTCTTATGGCTCTTGCCGACCACGGATTTACCAGATTACAGACCGAGGTAGACATCAACGCGTGGCTGCGGCACAACGGATATCTGCACACCGCTTCTACGGCGATGCAGACAGAACTGGATGCCACAGGCGTACTGCCTGAAGCGCGCGCGTTTGCGCTGGACCCCGGCCGCATATACCTGCATACGGCGCAACGATTCAGCAGAGGAAGATTGAACGAGGCACAGGCTGCCGATACGGCCCACGCCATCCGTAGCGGCCTTATGGCACTGCGTTATGAAGGCAAGCCTGTCATCAGGGCTGTACACACGGCAGACGATCTGTACAACGGACCTATGCGCCCCTACGCGCCGGACCTAATATGCGAGGCACATTCAGGCTTTGACCTAAAAGCAAAATTTGATCGGGACCAGATTTTCGGTTTCTTCGGACGCAGCGGCTCCCACACCGCAGACGACGCATTCTTTTATGATTCGCAAGGAGCAGCACCGCGCACCCTGCGGGAAACCGGCCAACTGGTTCTGAAACATTTCGGCATTGCGCCGCACAACGATAATTCACTCGTCAGCCAGCGCGGCACGGGCATCATCCATACGGCGTAGCACCCGCCACAGACAAAATTTATCCGCATGATTGATTATAAAAACGAATTGAACCCCGCACAGTACGAAGCCGCCACAACGCTTGAAGGCCCCATGCTGGTCATCGCCGGTGCCGGCAGCGGCAAAACGCGCACCGTAGTATACCGCCTTGCCAACATGGTTGAGCAGGGCATATCCGCATCCAACATCCTGCTGCTTACGTTTACCCGCAAAGCGGCTCAGGAAATGCAGAACCGTGCCGCACAGCTTCTGGGCCAGTCTGCCGCAATGGTGGGCGGCGTACAGGGCGGCACATTCCATGCGTTTGCCTATTCCATCCTGCGCATGCACAAGCCTGACGGCTACGAAGGCGACCTTTCCGTCATGGACTCCGCCGATGCCGCGGGCGCGCTGAAGCACTGCAAAGACATGCTGAGTCTGGGCAAAGGCGACCGCAGCTTTCCGAAAACACAAACCGTCATGGGGCTGCTTTCAAAGGCACGCAACAAGGAGCTGACGGTTGAAGATGTGCTCCGCCGCGAGGCATTCCACCTTGCATCCTACGCGGGTGATCTGAGTAAAATCAGCGAATCCTACCGGGGCTTCAAGCGTAAGCACTCCCTTATGGACTACGATGACTTGCTGTTCGAGCTGGAACGGCTGCTTAAGTCCAATCCGGAGCTGCTGGAATACTACCGCGACCGCTTCAAGTACATCATGGTTGACGAATTTCAGGATACCAACCTTGTGCAGGCGCGCCTTGTACGGCTTCTGGGCGGCGGGCACCGCAACGTCATGGCAGTGGGCGACGATGCCCAGTCCATCTATGCGTTCCGCGGGGCCAACGTGCAGAACATTCTTGATTTTCCCGACATGTTCCCCGGCACAAAAATCGTCAAGCTGGAAGAAAACTATCGTTCGGTGCAGCCGGTGCTGAACCTGACCAACGCCATTCTGGACGACGCACCGCAGGCTTTCCATAAAAAGCTGTTCACACGCCGCGAAGGCGGACAGACACCGCACGTCATGCGCCCGCTTTCCGACCTGACACAGGCGTCCATGGTCACGTCAAAGGTTTCTGAACTGCTGCGCACCTATCCGCCGGAAGAAATCGCGGTACTGTTCCGTGCCGGATACCAGTCGTATCATGTGGAAATGCAGCTGGGTAAGCTGGGCGTCAAATTCAAGAAATACGGCGGGGTGCGCTATGCTGATGCGGCCCACGTCAAAGACGTACTTTCGTACATTCGTCTGGTGGTGAACCCGCTTGACCTGCCGGCATTCCAGCGCATGGCTTCGCTGGTAAAGGGCATCGGCGCAAAAACCTGCCTGAAGCTGTACGAAGCAGCGCAAAAGGCCGACAGGTCAGTCCTGCACAAAGCATGTGCCCGCTACCCGGAACTGCAGGAAGATTTCAAACTGCTGGAACAGCTGCGCACCAAACCGCTGACTCCGGCAGGGCTGACTTCTGCCGTTATCGAGCACTATCAGCCGCGACTGGAAGCAAACTACCCCGACGATTACCCGCGCCGCCAGCATGGTCTTGAACAGCTGGTACAGATTGCGGCTTCATACAACGACGTGGACCTGATGCTGTCCGACCTGTGTCTGGAAGACCCCACAACAGACAAAGGGGAAGACATCAGCGCTGTCACGCTGTCCACCATTCACTCCGCAAAAGGACTGGAATGGGCCGCCGTTCTGCTTATCGACCTGGTGGAAGACCGCTTCCCCTCGCGTCATGCCATGAACAAGGCAGAAGACTTTGAAGAGGAGCGCAGGCTCATGTACGTGGCTTGTACCCGTGCGCGCGATTATCTGGGGCTGTTTGTGCCTGCCACCATTTACGACCGTAGCGGCGGCGGCAACACACCTGCCAACCCCAGCCCGTTTGTGCGCGACCTGCCCGACCACCTGTACGAGGACTGGCGCGAAAACTTTACCGGCACGCTGACCCGCCGCGAAGCCTCCATGCCGTCTTTCCGTCCTGCTCCTGCGTACAAAAGCACCGGCAAACCGGCAGGCGCAGGTGCAGAATCCGCAACAGGCTCGCTGGGAAACGGCGGCAAACCTGCCTCCGGCTACTGCACACATAAAATCTTCGGCAAGGGCAAAATTATCCAGCATGTTCCGCCGGACAAATACCGTGTGAACTTTCCGGGCTTCGGCCTCAAGGTCATCATGGCTCAGTACCTGACCATGGAATAGGCAGAAAAAGCGTGCAGGATTTATCGCCTCGCATGTTCCTGCCCTGAACAGAGTATGTCTGCCGAAGCGCGCGATGCAAAAGCATACGTAGTACATTTTATCAGCCGCTAACGATACACACGGATGTTCACATGAGCACCATGACTTCTGAAGATGCATTTCTGGCCTGTATCGACAGGCATTTCAGCAACACGCACCCGCACGTTCTGCGCGGCAGGGGCGATGACTGCTGCGAACTGTCCTGCCCTTCGCGCATGACGCTGAGCACAGACCTGTTCATGCAGGATGCGCATTTCAGACTGAGTTATTTTTCTGCAAGTGACATCGGCCACAAAGCCCTTGCCGTGAACATCAGCGATATTGCTGCCGCAGGTGCAACGCCTCTGGGCTTCAGTCTGGGGCTTATGATTCCTGACGGGACTACAGGCGCACAGCACTTTGCCGACAGCTATTGGGATGATCTCTTTGCCGGTATGGCAGCACTTGCAGATACTTTTAACGTAGCCCTGACAGGCGGCGACCTGACCCGTGCCGGCACATTCGGCTTGTGTGTCACGGTGTGGGGCGGTCCCCACTATGATGCACCTTTCCTGCGCCGTTCCGGTTGCAAGGCCGGCGACGCTCTGTTCCTTGTGGGGCAGACAGAATACGCACCGGCCGGTCTGGCCCGCACCGGCCTGCTGGAACTGGAAGCACGCGGAGCAAGCGCCGCCGACTGCTACCCCGAAGCAGTGCAGGCTCATCTGCGCCCTGTGCCGCTGGTTCATGCCGGGCAGTGCCTTGCCGCTTTTCAGCAACAGCATAGTGACGCGCGCATCGCATTAATGGACCTTTCAGACGGCCTTGCACGCGACCTACCGCGTCTGCTGGCTGCGGGAAAAGGCACAACCGGAGCTTCGCTGATATTGCCGGACGCAATGTTGCATCCGGAAGTACGCCGCTGGGCAACAGCAAACGGACACAACGCAGCAATGCATGCGTTTTCCGGCGGTGAGGATTATGCCCTGTTGGGCAGCTGCGCACCGGAAGCTGTAAACGGCCTGACAACGGCACTGGAAAAAACAGGCCACCGCCTTACCCTGCTCGGCACTGCTCATGGTGATGGCGGCATACTGCTGAACGGGGTTCCTGTAACTGCCAAAGGCTTTGACCACTTTTCCGCCTAGCGCCTTTGCGGCTTTTCTCTTTCAGTATAAAGCCTGTCTATGTGACACCCTTATTCAATCGCTGCCCGCATCCGGCACAGGAGGTTCATATGTCAGAATACCCGTCTTCGGCTGAAATCAACATCATCGGTGTGATCCGTTCTTCGTTTACAGATTTGAATAACTGCCCCAAACAAGGTGACGAAGGCGGCGTAGAAGCATGGGTAGAGGTGCTGCCGCAATACGCAGCAGGGCTTGAGTCCCTGCAGGCAGGCCAGAATCTGACGCTTCTTTCATGGCTGCATGAGGCAGACAGACACGTTCTGGCTGTGCATCCCCGCGGCGATGTGAACCGCCCCAAGCGCGGCGTATTTAATACCCGTTCACCCGCACGGCCTAACCCGATAGGCCTGCACGAAGTTACCCTGCTGGAAACTGAAGGCGCACGGCTTCGTGTTGCTCCGCTTGAGGTGCTGGACGGCACACCCGTCATTGACATCAAAACCAGCTACGACCAACGCAAGCCTGTGGCCGGTGCAGAAGCAGCAGGAATCCCCCCGCGTCAGGCCGCCATTATCCGGCAGGCCTGCCACACAGCATGGCAACGCACGCTGCTTTCGGGCTTTAACGGCAACATAAGTCTGCGCATCAATGGCGACACCTGCCTTGTAACGGCTACCGGCTCAACCAAAGGCGATCTGCAACCGGAAGATCTGGCACTGGTGGATATCGCCACCGGCAAGCACATTGCAGGCGGCAAGGCTTCATCCGAAACGGCAATGCACCTTGCCATCTACCGGCAACAGCCTGAAGCGCAGGCCGTTGTTCATACACACCCGCCAAAGCTGCTCGCGCTTGGCGTACGCGTTGCCCCCGCTGACATGCTGCGCATTCCGATATACGAGTCTGACCTTATCCGCGAACGCATGACCTGCATTCCCGCACATGCCCCCGGCACACAGGAACTTGCAGACGCCGCCGGAGCTGCCGCCGCACAACACGAGGCCATACACATGGAAAAACACGGCCTTGTATGCTGGGCCGCCACGCCGCGAGAAGCGTTGGCGTTAAGCGAAGAAATAGAGCACATTGCAGGAATGCATCTGGATTCTCTTTGCTGAAAAATGCCCTGAGCATTCATTACAAACCAATGACAATGACGCCGAGGGGTTGCGCATTGTTTACAAAAACGGTATTTCGCCCAGTCTAAGGTTTGTACCTTCTGCACAGCATGCACCCGCCATACGGACTATCATGCTGCAGGCGTTCGAACACGCGCAGACGGCAACGGCCGTTCCGGCGCACAACCAAGAGGACCGCATGGAATGACGACAGTCTCTCCCGATTTTGCTCCCGACTTTAAAAAAATGGGTGGCCTTGTTCCCGCCATTGCACAGGATGCCGCATCCGGCGATGTGCTGATGATGGCATGGATGAACGAGGACGCATGGAACCGGACTATCGAGACCGGTGAAGCCCATTACTTCAGCCGCAGCCGTGGTACGCTGTGGCATAAAGGCGGAACATCGGGACATACCCAGCATATCAAGGCCGTGCGCCTTGACTGCGACAGCGATACGATTCTGCTGCTCGTAGATCAGATAGGCGGCGCGGCCTGCCATAAAGGGTATAAAAGCTGTTTTTTCCGTGAATTAAAGGACGGCGAGATCACAACCTGCTCGCCCATGGTGTTCGACCCCAAGGAGGTTTATAAATAATGTATACTGCTAATCCGATTTTAAAGCTTGGCCTGCCTAAAGGCTCTCTGGAACAGACTACCATCAATCTGTTTGCCAAATCCGGCTGGAAAATCCGCCAACATCACAGAAACTACTTCCCTGAAATCAACGACCCCGAACTGACAGCCCGTCTGTGCCGCGTGCAGGAAATTCCCGGCTATATCGAAGACGGCATTCTCGACGTGGGTCTGACAGGCAAAGACTGGCTGCTTGAGCAGGGCTCCGATGTGGTCGTCGTTTCTGACCTTGTATACTCCAAAACATCCAACCGCCCTGCCCGCTGGGTTCTGGCCGTGGCCGGTGATTCGCCCTATCAGCGTCCAGAAGACCTTGCCGGCAAGCGTATTGCCACCGAACTGCTGGGCGTAACAAAAAAATACTTTGAAGACGCCGGGATCCCCGTAAACGTATTTTACTCGTGGGGTGCGACGGAAGCAAAAGTGGTAGAAGGCCTTGCTGACGCCATTGTGGAAGTGACCGAAACCGGCACAACCATCAAGGCACACGGTCTGCGGGTAATCGCAGAGGTTTTGCTGACCAATACCGTGCTGATTGCCAACAAGGCAGCGTGGGAAGACCCCAAAAAGCGCCAAAAAATTGAACAGCTCAACCTGCTGCTGCAAGGTGCACTGAAAGCAGAAGCCCTTGTCGGCCTTAAAATGAACGTACCTACAGGTAAGCTGGACAACGTGCTGGACAAGCTGCCCAGCCTGAACTCTCCTACCGTGGCCAGCCTGCGCGACGGCAAGTGGGTTGCGGTTGAAATCGTCGTGGACGAAGGCGTAGTCCGTGACCTGATTCCTGAACTGAAGGAAGCAGGGGCCGAGGGCATCATCGAATACGCCCTGAACAAGGTTATCTAGTACCGCAGCATAAAAACGCTTTGCATACCGGAACCTGAAAATTATTCTGCGCGTTCCCTTGCACAGCGTACATTCCCGAAGCTACAAAGGCTGCCCTGACGTTTTCGGGGCAGCCTTTTACAGTATCGGGCCGCAGGCAGATTTGTTCTTCATAACAGTTCCACATGCTCCGGAGTAACGCTATGACTACGCCCCGCATCCCCGCAAAACTGTATGGCATAATCGGTCACCCGCTGGGTCATACTATGAGTCCCCTGCTACATAACTGGGGGTTTGAGTTGCTGAAGGAAGACGCGGCATACATGGCCTTTCCGGTTACTCCTGAAGCACTGCCCGAATTTATACGCAGTGTGCGTACTCTGCCTGTCTCCGGCCTCAGCGTTACCATTCCGCATAAGCAGGCAATAATGCCGTTACTCGACAGCATCACCCCTCGGGCACAAACTGCAGGGGCCGTGAATACCGTCTTCTGGCATGACGGCAAACTGACAGGTGACAACACAGACGTAACCGGATTTCTGCAGCCGCTTCTGCCAATGAAAGGCCGGTTCACTCACGCACTGGTGCTGGGTGCAGGTGGAGCAGCCAATGCAGTCCTTACCGGACTTGCAGAGCTGGGCGTACCGCTAGTTACCATCAGCAACCGTAACGAAGAGCGTGCTCTTTCGTTGGCAAAGCGGTTCAGGATAGCATCCCTGCCATGGGAAGAGCGGCATGTGGAGACAGCCGACCTTATCATCAACACCACCCCGCTGGGCATGTCAGGCGAAAGCGTGCATAATTCGCCTGTAACGGATGATTTTTTTGCAAGCACACTTGCACATGCGGTGGCCTATGATCTGGTATACAACCCTCTTGAAACGCGTTTTCTGGCGCAAGCAAAACACGCAGGACGTAGCACCATTGACGGGCTTTCGATGTTTGTGGCGCAAGGCGCTGAGCAGTTCCGCATCTGGAGGGGCAAAGAATTGCCGTTTGATGAAGCACGGGCACTGATAGCTGCGATGCTGGGTTTGTAATTACCACAGCTACTGACTCAACGCAGGCTCGGCCACAAAGACAGCCTGCAATTATTCGTAACTCGCTTTATTTACATGGACTGATCTACATAAAAAAGTTCACGAACCGACAAAAATCAATCCGTGAACCTGTACGGTAGCATTTTTTATTACGACACTTTTGGCTATGCCCGCGCCCACGCCCTTCATCGCAACCTGCATGGAGGCAAACAGGGCTCCACGTTTTCTATTCTTTATGCAACATATAGTGGCTGGCCAATTTGCCTTTTATTTTATTGCCGTCTTTATCCAGCATAAAAAGTACATTCTCGCCCACAAAAAACATTCTGTTATCAGCTTGTTCGTCCAGTTCTATACGTGTCCCGTCAACCCACCGGAAGCGGCCTTGTTCTACAAAAAGAGAATCGGATTCATCACGATACTTCTCCCGTAGCAAATAGGTGTTATCAGCATTAAGCGACATAGTGGTTTCTATGCCCGGACAGCTGGGAGATGGCACTTGTCCGTAATTACTTCCGGACCAGTCAAGGGCATTACGCGCTGTATGGGACATGTCCGCAGACGAAGTATCGCTCAGACTTCTCTGCTCAACTTTTTGTCCGCCTGAACATCCGCTGACCAGTAAAGCGGACAACAGGATCATTGTCACAACAAAATTTTTCAGCATGGCGGTTACATTATTCCTCTCTGGCATCGTTACATGCCTGTTTAGCCAAATCGGCAAGCAATTTCCCCATCATCACTATACCTTCAGTTTCCGGTGCCAACCCGTGCCGTTCTGCAAGAGCGGATGGATGTGTATAAACAACTTCGCAACCAAGCTCTGTTTCTCTGATGAGCACTTTTAGCGGCAGGTCCAGCGCGAGAGTTGGCGCCTGCAACATAAGAGGTGTACCCGCTGCAGGATTCCCAAACACAATGACTTTGGATTCCGGCATAGTCAGATCAGAATCTTGAGCATTCTGTTTATGATCAAACGTCGCAAATACAGACAAATCCCTGTCGCTTAACGCGCCAAGATAAGCCCGCCAAACTGCCAACGCATCTGCAGAGCACGATAAGCACACCAAAGAAGTTGACTCCATTACGTCCTCCTGCCAATACCGCATCTAACATTTTTAAACGGAACTAGAAATTCGCCCGCTCCACCTTCGCGGGCACAAAGAATAAAACCACCCATACGTTAGCACTATACGCCTCATATATCGTAAAAGAAAGCCATGTGAAAAATATGCTCGCGCAAACGCGAATGCAATGCCCTCAGCAGCCGGCTTGCAGCCCATACAAACACGGGCAGCAAGAAAGTAAAGTCGTTATGCATCGTAAGAGCAAGCTTGTGTGACACCAAGGCGCGAGTAAGGCAAAAATGTAACGTATAGGAAAAAACATCCCCAAACAGGTCCATACAGACGGACTACACATCCTACACAAAGAACTTA
Organism: Oleidesulfovibrio sp.; assembly: GCF_047973035.1. NCBI lineage: Bacteria > Pseudomonadati > Thermodesulfobacteriota > Desulfovibrionia > Desulfovibrionales > Desulfovibrionaceae > Oleidesulfovibrio > Oleidesulfovibrio sp. The sequence continues at coordinate 722 of NZ_JBKEBF010000033.1, read as the reverse complement.
GTCGGATTTTAGCGACCAGACGAACCGGAATGATCTGGTGTTTATCTAGCGATGCACCTGAAGGTATAAGTCCCAGAAAGTGCTGACACGCGCTAGAGAGGTACAGAGCTAAGTACAGAAAAATGCAGCTCAGGCAGACTTATACAGTCTGGCAGCCCTTCCAAAGATGCGGCCCACGGAGCCTGCCCTTATACGCTGACATGCTGAACCAGTAGGATAGCGGTCGTGCACAAGCAAGAAAGGAACAACCCTTGGGCAAAGCGTACTAATGGAAGAATGGGACTGGCAAGTAATCCACAACTGGCCTTAACGCCTAACTCCAACGGGAGCTGCGACACTCGTGCAGGCGACCAAAAGTGCTTGAAAGGACCGGCATGGGACCATCGAGAGCCAAAACAAACGGACTAAAGGATGTGCGGCTGGAAGCAACTAAGGAAGGGAAAAGAGAAAGAAGGAAACCGCGGCGCCAACTACTACAAACGCCTCTTCTGAGCAATTGATGGAGATGGCGCGGCTGCCGAAACGACAACAGGCTCTGATCGTATCTGATCAGAGCCTGTTGCGCTTTTTCAAAAGAAAAAGCCTTGGCGACGGCCTACTTTCCCACAAGCTACCCTGCAGTATCATCGGCGATGGCTGGCTTAACTTCCGAGTTCGGAATGGGATCGGGTGTACCCCAGCCTCCATGGTCACCAAGGCAAATTCGTGGCCGGGCGGGTGGT